>CAMBVX010000338.1 GCA_945871085.1 Opitutus sp. GAS368
CTCACCGGCCCCGAATATACCGTCGGACTCATCGGCAACCCCGCGCAAGGTTTCCAACTGCTCCCCGTCATCGAAGCGGATTATTCCCGGTTGCCGGCCACGTTGCCCCACATCCTCGCCTACGATTCCAAATTCCGGCTCGATTCCCCCTACTGGACCGACATCCGCTACGTCGCCGCCCGGCTCGACCAACACCGCCTCGGCCTGCTCCACGATTACTCAAAGCGACTCTTCGAACGCCTCGGTTGCCGCGATTTTGCGCGTATCGATTTCCGCGCTACCGCCGACGGCACGTTGAAGCTCCTCGAAGTTAATCCGAATCCCAGTTGGCGCTGGGACGACGATCCCGCCATCATGGCCGGCCTCGCCGGCTGGAGCTATGCGGAACTCCTCCGCCGCCTGCTCGTCGCCGCCCAAGCCCGCGTGCAAGCCTCCGCTGTCTCCACCAATCTGGCCCCGCCGTAATCCCGGCCCAACCGCCGCGTCTGCCTGCCTTACCCGGTTGCCCGCGACTGTTCCGTCGGACGGGCGACACTCCTGCCGCCCTGCCCCGCGCTCACAAAAACGACGCGATTTCGCCCAGCGATTTTTTCGCCCCGGCCGCCACCGGCACTCGGGCACCCTCCGCTGGATAGCCGACGACGAGAAGCAGAAATGGTTTTTCCGCCATCGGCCGTCCGCAAAGCTCGTTGAGAAAATTCATAGGACTCGGCGTATGCGTGAGCGTCGCCAGCCCTGCGTGATGCAGCGCCGCAATCAGAAAGCCCGTCGCGATCCCCACCGACTCCTTCGGGTAATAAATTTGCTGCCGCCGCCCGTCCGCCAACTCCCGATAGTGCGCCGCGAAGATCGCCACGACCCACGGTGCCATCTCCAGAAACGGCTTGCTCGCATCCGTGCCCAGTGGCGCTAACGCCTCCCGCCACTCCGCCGGCGCGCGATGAGCATAAAACTCCCGCTCCTCCGCTTCCGCCGCCTCGCGTAGTCGCCGCCGCAAATCCGCATCACCCGTGCCGATCACCACAAAATGCCACGGCTGCTGGTTCGCCCCGCTCGGCGCCGTGCCCGCCGCCCGCAAACAATCCTCGATCACCTCGCGCGGCACCGTCCGCGTCGAGAAATCCCGCACCGTCCGCCGCCCCCGCCGCTCCGCCAAAAACGCCGCCGCCCGCCCACGCATCTCCGCCTCGGGGAGCGTGCGAAAATCAAGCGGCGCGAAAGCGGGGTCAACCGGCACGAGAGCGGGGGCGGCCGGGGGCACGTCGGACGTTGACATCCCGCGAGCGAAACCCGCGCTCCACGACGCGGCGAGCGTGATCTTCTGCGCCCGCCCGCCGGCCCGCCCGCCCGCCGCCGGGCCACCACCACGCTACCGCCTTTACCTCATCACCACTTGTCAAGTCATGACTTGACAAGTCACTCTTAGACTAAACCCTCGCTCCCATGACCCCGTCTTTCTTCGGTCGCTCCGCCGAACTCGCCGATCTCACCTCAGCGTGGACCGCCGCTCGTTCCGCTTTCATCCCCGTCTACGGTCGCCGCCGCACCGGCAAGAGCCGCCTCATCGTCGAGTTCGCCGCCGGCAAGCCCGCCATCTACCACGTGGGCAAACAAGGGCCCGCCCCGCTTCAGCGCCGGGAGTTTCTCCAGCTCGCCGCCGTCACCCTCGGCGAACCGCTCCTCGCCCAAGTCCCCGTCGAAACTTGGGCCGAGGCCTTCCGCCTCGTCGACGAACGCTGGAAGGGCCCCGGCAAATTGCTCATCGCCCTCGACGAATTCCAGTGGACCACCGAGAGCAGCCCTGAATTGCCCAGTATCATTCAGGAAGCGTGGGATCGCCGCTGGCAGAAATCCGGCAAGATCATGCTCATCCTCTGCGGCTCTTACCTCGGTTTCATGGAGCGCGAGGTGCTCGGCAAAAAGAGCCCGCTCTTCGGCCGCCGCACCGCCCAGCTCCTCCTCCGCCCCTTCGGTTTCCGCGAGTCGGCCGCGTTTCACCCCGGCTGGTCTCACGCCGACCACGCCCAGACCTACTTCGTCTGCGGCGGCCTCCCCGCCTACCTCGAGTGCTTCGACCGCGCCCGCTCGATCGAGCAAAATCTGGCGGCCAATTTCTTCCGCGACAGCGCCCCGCTGGCGCGCGAGCCCGAGTTTCTCCTCCGCGAGGAACTCCGCGACGTCGCCAACTACCACGCCGTCCTGCACGCCATGGCCGCCCTCGGCGAGACCACCAACGGCGGCATCGCGCGCGCCGCTGGCCTCGGCGATCGCGCCCTTCCCTACTACCTCGGCACGCTCATGGAGCTCGGTTACGTGCGGCGCCGCCACCCGCTCCACGGTGCGGCCAACACCGCACGCGAAACCCGTTACGCGATCGCCGATCCGCTCCTGCGTTTCTGGTTTCGTTTTGTTTATCCCAACCTCAGCCGCATCCCCGTGCTCGGTCCCGAGCGCTCCGTGCGCGAACTCGTCCGCCCGCACTTCGATGCCTTCTGTGGTGAAGCCTTCGAACGCCTCTGCCGCGAAGCCATCCCGCTGCTCCAGGCCGAGGAAAAAATTGCCGCCACTACCACCGTCGGCGAATTCTGGGCGAAGGATGTGCAGATCGACACCGTCGCGCTCCGTGACGATGGCGTGATCGAACTCGGCGAGTGCAAGTGGGGCCCCGTCCGCTCCCCGGCCGCCCTCCGCGCCGAGCTCGCGACGAAAATCCCGTCCTTCCCCAATCGCCGCGCCGCCACCGTCCGCCTCCGCTACTTCACGCGTGACCGCGTGCGCCCGCCCGTCGCCGTCAGCGGTGCACCCCACGAAACCTGGCACCACCTCACCTCGCTCTACGCGGGCAGCTAAAATCTGGCTCCACGTCGAATCGCCGGACTTTTTTCCACCGAACACTGCTCGCGGCGTGGCGTCCAACGCGACGCATGAAATCCAAAACCATCCCGGAACCCCCTGCTGCTTTTTCACCGGCCCACACGCCCCTCTCCGCGAAAATTCTCGTGCGCGGCATCCATCTCGAGCTCACGGCCGCACTCCGCGACGCCGCCGTCGAGAAATCGACCCGCCTCCTCCGCCACAACGATCACATCGTGCGCGTGCGCGTCGACCTCGAGCACGACCACACCAAGGGCGACCGCGCGGCCTTCCTCGCCAAAGGCCACATCGAAATCGCGGGCCCCGACCTGATCGCCAGCGTCGCCAGTAATGACGCCTACCAATCCCTCGACCTGCTCGTCGACAAACTGGACCGCATGCTCCGCGAACGCAGCCGCCATCGGTCCGACCGCCGCAACGACGGTGCCGTCAACGGAAAATTCCGCCGCGAACTCGCCGGCGAAGACTGAGCGCTCCTCCGCAGACGCGACGTGTCGCTGCAAACCCTCGCGTCCTCGCTCCGAGGATCGGACTCTCAGCTCTCGACTCTGAGCTCTCAGCTGCCCCCACCCACTCCCTCAGCGGTAGGGCTGATGCAACTCGACCGGCTTGCTCTTGGCCCGCAGGCGCAAATTCAACATCTCGACGCCAAACGCGAACGCCATGGAAAAGTAGATATAACCCTTCGGGATGTGTTGCCCGAGCGCTTCGCCCACCAAGGTCACGCCGATTAGAATCAGAAAACTCAAGGCCAGCATCTTCAGCGTCGGGTGACGGTTCACAAAATCGCTGATCGCCCCGGCAAAGGCCAACATGACTCCGAGCGCGACCACCACCGCAGTGATCATAATCCAAAGTTCGTTCGCCATCCCGACTGCGGTAATCACGGAATCGAGCGAAAAGACCACGTCGAGAATGAGGATTTGCACAATGGCTGCCTTAAAGGAGGCGACCTTGCCACCGGCGGTCGAGTGACCGTCCTCGCCCTCCAGTTTTTCGTGCACCTCGACCACGCTCTTGCCGATCAAGAACAATCCACCGAGCAACAAAATCAGACTCTTGCCGGTGATGCCTGCGTTCAACACCGGGAGAACGAAGAGCACCTTGGTGAGACTCATCAGCCAGGAGATGCTGCACAGGAGCAGAATTCGCGTCACCAGCGCGAGCATCAGCCCGAGCTGCCGGGCTTTCGCCTGCTGTTCCTTCGGTAGTTTTCCGGCGAGAATCGAAATAAAAATTACATTGTCGATCCCGAGCACGATCTCGAGCCCCGTGAGCGTGAGCAGTGAAATCCAAACCTGCGGATCAGTGAGCCATTCCATAGTGCAGGCCATTGAGGGCAGCCCGGCTCACGCGGTCAATCCGACCGTGCGTGAAGTTTCCGGGCCCAACTCACACGCCGATCCACGCCAGCCCCGCCCGCAACCACAGTGGAATCACGAACACCCCCAGGGCCGTCGTCCCGAGCACAATCTGCACCGCCGTGCGCGGATGCCCGCCATAGACCCGCGCGATGATGATCGAAACCAACGCCACCGGCATCGCCGCCTGCACCAGCATCACCCGCTTCAACTCAACCGAGCACGGCAGGTATTTTGCCACGACCAGCATTACCACCGGAAGCACGCCCAACCGCAATGCCATCGCCGCACCCGTCACCTTAGCATCGAACAGGCCGCCCGGCGTGTTGAGATAGTTCGCCAGATTCACGCCCGTCATGATGAGGCCGAGCGGGATCGCGCACACCGCGAGCGCGTGGATCGTTTCCATCACCAGCTTCGGCAGCCACGGCGTCACGCCCCCGAGATTGCAGACCACCGCCAAAGCGAGCGCGATCAGCATCGGACTCACCAATTTTCGCCAACCCTCGCGGAACGAAAGCCCGCTCAACACGAGCACGCCCACTGTCCAGATTGCGATTTCCACGCCCACATTGTGCACAAGCAAAATACCGCGGCTCTCCGGCCCCCAGAGCCCCGCCATGATCGGCAGCGGCAGGTAGCCGTAGTTGGTCACCCCCACGGCCAACGCAAACGTCCGCATCCCCGTGCCCACCTGTAGTCCGATCACCTTCGCGACGAATAGCCCAGCGTGAATCCCGAGAAACGTCATCACAAACCCCACGAGCGGCGGCAGCAGGAGATTCTCCGGCATGCGCAACGCCGCATTGCTCGCCACCGATTCAAATACGAAACACGGCGAACACACATTGACGACGAGTCGCATGAGACTCGTCTCCGCCTCTCCCTCCACCCAATGCACTCGCCGCACGACCACCCCGATCGCGATCACCGCGAACACCGGAAGGACGAGCAGCAACAGTTGCCAGTAGGACATCATCGGAAACCCGAGATCACACCTGCCCGCGCGCCCATCCGCAAGCCCCCGTCACGTCTCGCTTACTCCGCATCGTCCACCTCGGTCATCATCACCCGCTTGACCGCGTGATCGACCCAATAGGTGAAAACAAACCCGTCCGACATCACATGCGACAACTCCCGCCCGTCGGCATCAATCCCGCAAAAATCGGGAACCAGAAACGGATCAGCCGCGAGCTCATGAGCACGATCCCACAACTTCCGTTCCGACGGCGCGGCAACGAGATGAAAAACGCCACCGCCGTATCCGAAAAAAACGGGCGGTAGCCCAAAAAATCAGCCACGGGCAAATCGGGCTTCCAATGTCTCGATGCTGGTGAACTTCCCCGCCTGCATGTCGCGAAGCTTCTTCGCCGGCGCCCGTTGCCAAGCTGGCGTGCCGTGCCTTAGGCGAATCAAGTAAGCCTGCAGCTCCATCCGCTCGCGCTGCAAAAGCCGTGAAACATGCTGCGTGAGTTCGAGGAGGCTCAACGTGGTGAAAATGCTCGGGATACTGCTTCCGTCAAGCGACCGCTCGTGCACGGGCCCGGTTCACCTCACGCCCCCAGCCCCTGCCCCGCCAACCAGCCCGTCGTCCACGCGGACTGAAAATTGAACCCGCCCGTCACGCCGTCGATATCGAGCACCTCGCCTGCAAAATGCAGCCCCGGACACACCCGGCTCTCCATCGTCTTGAAATCCACCTCGGCCAGCTTCACGCCGCCACACGTCACAAACTCGTCCTTAAACAAACTCTTTCCCACCACCTTTAGCTCCGCCGCTGTGAGCTGCACCGCCAGCGTCGCGAGCGCAGCGTTGCCGACTTGCGCCCACACCGTCGTCGCCGCGATCCCCGATGAAACGACCAGCCGTTCCCACAGCCGCTGCGGCATCGCCAGTGGACTCCACGTCGCGATCTGTTTTTTCGGATTCTTGTCCCGCACCGCCAACAGTTCCTTCACCAGCGACTCCCGCGTGTGCGTGCCCGTCCAATTCACGCTCAATAAAAATTCGTAGTTCACCGCCGCCAACTCGCGCGCCCCCCACGCCGAAAGTTTCAGAATCGCCGGTCCGCTCGCCCCCCAATGCGTGATCAGCAACGGCCCGTCCGTCTTCAACTTCGTGCCTGCCACGCTCACGACCGCATTCTCCACCGAAACGCCGGACAGCCCAATCAGTCGCGCATCGTCGATGTGAAACGTAAACAGCGACGGCACCGGCGGCTCGATCGTGTGGCCCAACGACTCTGCAATCGTGAGCCCCGCCGACGACTTGTTCCCCCCGCTCGCGAGTAGCAGTCGCGCGCACCGCACGCCTGAATTGTCCGTCAACGTCACCCAGAAATCACCCGCCCCGCTCGCGCCCACCCGCTCCACCTTTCGCACGCCCATGCTTGTGACGACCTTCACGCCCGCCGTCTCCGCCGCGCGCGTCAGACAATCCACGATCGTCGCCGAATCATCCGTCACCGGAAACATCCGCCCGTCGTCCTCGATTTTCGTTTCCACGCCGCGCTCCGCGAGCCAAGCGACCATATCGCGCGGCTGAAATTTATGAAACGCACCCATCAGTTCCCGTCCCCCGCGCGGATATTTTTTCACGAGTTCCCGTGGCTCGAAACACGCATGCGTGACATTGCAGCGCCCGCCCCCCGACACGCGCACCTTCGCCAAAGGATGCGCCGTCGCCTCGTAAATCGTCACCTCGCCCGCCGCACCGAGCTTCTCCGCGCAAGCAATGGCCGCGAAAAATCCCGCCGCCCCACCGCCGACAATCACCACGCGCCGTTTGTCCGTCATCCGCACACGCTGCGCACTGCGCGCTGCCAGAGCCAAACCTTTTTTGGCAGAGCAGCGCGCGGCGAAAGAGCCGGCGGCGACGCCGCACCCCGCCGGTGCAGCGGCTCAACCCACCGACCGCTATGCCTGCGGAGCTCAAGCGAAAGGATTCACCTTCATCGCGGGCGCGCCGAGCGGCGGACGAAGGGAATGCGCGCTCCGATGGCCGGCACCTGCGCGCAGACGAGGATTTGCAGTGCCACGGACGTCCGCCCGTGTCGCGGGCTCCATCGACCATCGGTCCGTTCCGCCTCTGCCATCACCTGCAGGCAGGCTCCCACTCACTAATTGTTCGATTGGTTATGCTTCACAATTTCGCCTAACGTCATTTTAGCTCAACATACTTTCAATTGGTCGGTTTTCTACTTTCAATCAGTCGGCTCTTTACTTTCAATCGGTCGGACGCTTTTCTGGCCTTGTCCCGTCCCTCACCATGCACCCCCGTTTCATCGAGCCCCGCATCCAGACCTCGCTGTCCGACACCCGGGTCGTGCTCCTCTCCGGCCCGCGCCAGTCCGGTAAATCCACCCTCGCGCAGCACCTCGCCGACGACGGTCGCCCGTTTTTCACCCTCGACGATGCCACGACACTCGCTGCCGTGCAGCGCGATCCGACGGGCTTCATTCGCGGCCTCGATCACGCCGTCATCGATGAGATCCAGCGCGCGCCCGAGTTGCTCCTCGCCATCAAGCAGAGCGTGGACACCGATCGCCGCCCCGGCCGCTTTCTCCTCACCGGCTCCGCCAATCTCATGACGCTCCCGCGCGTCGCCGATTCCCTCGCCGG
>CAMBVX010000339.1 GCA_945871085.1 Opitutus sp. GAS368
TTGCACGGATTTAGCGTCTCCCCGGTGCAATTGCGCCCCGGCGAACTGGCCTCTGAGCTCCAGGCATGAGTGTCTGGGTCGTCAACGCATCACCGCTCATTTTGCTGGGCAAGATTGCTCGCCTTTCGTTGCTCGCCGAACTGTCGGAGAGCGTGGTTATTCCCCATGAGGTCGCCTTGGAGATCGATGCTGGTCCAGCGGCTGATCCCGCACGGCTCTGGCTGGCCGCTCACGGACGAAATCTTGTGACCATACCGGAATCCTTCGATCTAAGGGTGGTGGCCTGGGATCTGGGAAAGGGAGAAACCGCCGTGATCTGTCAGGCGCTGAGCAAACCTGGCTCGGTTTGTATATTGGATGACCGGGCCGCTCGCGACTGCGCGCGACTATTCGGCGCTCGGGTGAAGGGCACCTTGGGGGTGCTAATGCTCGCCAAGCAGGCCGGTTTGATTCCAGCAGTTCGCCCCGAAATCGAAGCCCTCTTGAACTCCGGTGCGATGCTGCACGAAGGGGTCGTGCGGGAGGCTTTGCAGTTGGCAGGGGAAAGTTAACTTCGCATGACAAATAAGCCACGTATTTATCTCTCCTCGCCGCATCTGGGGACGCAGGAATTTGAATTTGGCCGCGAAGCCTTCACGGCCAATTGGATCGCGCCGCTCGGGCCGCATGTCGATGGGTTTGAACGAGAGTTCGTGGAACTCGCGTAAAGGCTGCGCCACGCGATTGGGCGGAGGAAGGCGAGTGCGAGTGAAATACAGACAGCAGTTAGCGGACGAGTCGGCGCCGGCCAGCGGTGCGCCATTTAACCCCTTGCGGCACGAAGCTGGCCGTGCTTGTTTGCGTGCATGAGCTCAACCCTGACCATTGACCTCGATCCGCGGGTGCTGCAGCACGCCGAGCAGGAGGCCCTGCGACGTCATACTACGGTAGCGGATGTTGTTGGCCGGCAACTTCAGATCATGGCGCTCAACTGGCAAGACAGCCAAGCGGGGAAAACACCCGTGACCGATGCTTTGAGGGGGTCAGTCCCGCTTCCGCAGGATTTTAACGAACGGGCGGAATTGACGGCAGAACTGTCACGCAAGCATGGCTAAACCGGAGGTCTTTCTGGATACAAATGTGGTGCTGGATCACCTCATGGACCGTCAGCCCTTTGCGGAACACGCCCATCGGATATTTGCCTTGGCGGAACGGGGTGAGTTGAGGCTCCACCTCTCGGCGCTGTCGTTCTGCAATTTGTATTACCTTTTGCGCAAGCCGCTGGGGCCGCAAAAGGCCTTGGCCCTGCTAGTGCAATTGCGTCAGTTGACGCGCGTGACCGTGATCGGGGAGCGGGAAATCTCCGCCGCACTCGCGGCGCCGGGTAAGGATTTCGAGGACGCCGTCCAATATGAATCGGCCAAATCGGGCGACGGCGTCTCCGTGATTATCACTCGCAACCGAGGGGACTTTCCCAAGTCCGAACTGTTGATCATGGCACCCGATGAGTTTTTGTCCCGCTGGGCTCTCGAGCATGGAATGCGGTGACGACTGGAGGTAAACGACGGACGATGGACGGCGGTCGCGTAGATGTTGCGCCAGGCGATTGGGCGGAGGGCGCAGGGCGAACGGTTGGCCGCAAAGAAGCGCAAAAAATTCGATCCGGTTTTAACCACGGGTGACGGAGGTCGCGTATAGGCTGCGCCACGCGATTGAGGAGGAGCAGGGAAGTGGGGAGAGTTGTTGTTGATTGGTTATCGGTGATTGGGACGACGGAGGTCGTGTATAGTCTGCACCATGCGATTGAGCAGGATCCCGGAGGTGAGGTCTGCGCACGAGGGTGAGGTCTTCGATCACAACCCGAATTTTCGAACCCAGACCAGCGGCGAAGAACTCGACCGCGGCTGAGTTCCAAGACCGCCGTCCGGAGTTGCGCTGGCGGTGACGCGCGGTTTTTCTGCGGCGATTCTATGCCCGCTGAACGATCTCCTCTGTGTGTTGCGCTCACCCTTGGGGGGCTCGGGGCAATCCTTGCAATCACGGCGGGGGCTTGGAGTCGGCTGCTGCGGGACCGGGCCTCGCAGCCGGAGCGTTGGTTTGCGCCTGGCCCGATCGGGCACGAGCGCGGTCGGGCGTCTCCGGCGCCTGGGTCGGCGGCGTTCCTTACGCGGCATATCGGGGGTCTGGGTTCACCCGCGGCAGTAGCTTGGGCGCGGTATAACGGTCTGACGCCGCCGCTCAGTTTTATGCACAATCTTGCGAGTGTTTTTCCACCGAGTCTTTTTGAGAAGCACCCGGACTATTTTCCGATGGTTAACGGGAAACGCGAACGTCCGGCCGAGCATTCCCAGTCGTGGAATCCCGATCTCAGTCGCCCTGATGTCGCGATCCATGCGGCCAAAGTAGCGCGCGATGCTTTTCTCGCAGAGCCCGGCCGGGTGTCGTTTTCCTTGGGCACGAACGACGGGCTGCTTTACGGCGAGAGTCCGGAATTGCTCGCGGCCGTTACTCCTCAGCGTTGGTTTCGTGAAAGGCCCGACTACTCGAATCTCACGTTCCGTTTCATGAACGGTGCGGCCGAAGAACTATCCCGCAGCCACCCCGACAAATTTCTCGGGGCGCTCGCCTACTACTGGGAGGAAAATGCGCCGGACTTTCCCGTGCATCCGCAGGTCGTGCCATTTTTGACGGCCGATCGCTCGCAGGGCTACGATCCTGCGTTTTGGCGGGAAGAGTTTTCGTTGCAAGAACGCTGGGCGAAGGCGGGGCCGCGCCGGCTGGGTCTTTACGACTATCTTTACGGGGTCGGGTTCGTGGTGCCCCGCCTCCATCCCCATCTGATCGCCGAGAATCTGCGCCATGCGCGAAAGGTAGGCTTCACCGACTATTTTTGCGAGGCGACGCCCAACTGGGGTATCGACGGTCCCATGACGTGGTTGGTCGCACAGCTGCTGAGCGATCCCAACCAAAACGCCGACGTTCTCTTGAACGAATACTATGAACGGTATTTCCAAGAGTCGGCGGTGCCGATGCGGCGTTTCTTTGAACGGTGCGAAGAGCAATGGATGCGGCAGCCGGGGCACTCCTATTGGCTGAAGCACTATCGCAACGAGTCGCAGGCCGACCTGTTTCCTTCGGCGCTGTGTGCCGAACTGCGGCAACTGCTCGACGAGGCCGGCCGTTTGGCGCGGCAGAGCAAGGTGCAGGCGCGGGTGGCGTTCGTCTCCGACGCGTTCGGCGTAACGGAGCGGTTCGTTGTGATGAACGAAGTCCGCGCTCGGTTGAGTCGTGAGACGGTGACGAAGCGTCTGGCGGGTCGCGTGGGGGCCGAACTGCTCGGGGCCTATCTCGACGCGCGGCGTGAGTTCATCCGCTACAGTGAGGCAACGACGGCGCGCCAACCCTTGGCGTTCTCGACTATTCTCTATCCGGATTTTCTGCGTAACGATCCAACTCTGGCCGCGATCGCGGCACTGGGTGCGGGTGGGTCCGCGGGGCCGCGAGTGGAGGAGGACCCCGCCCGCCGTGTGCTCCAAGGTCGTCCGGAGTTGAGCGTGGCCGACGGCATGGCGTTTGCCCGCGCGGTGGCGGTCGGGGCGACGACCGAGCGGCTCACGGATGGCGGGTTGGAGGGAGCGCTTCGGCCGGAATGGAAAATTGCCGGTCTGCCCTATGGGGTCGGGTTGCCCGGTGGTTGGCAAAGTCGGGTCGAGCCGACGCGAACGCATGTTGGCGAGGTCACGGCGGCGGCCGCCCGGTCGGCACGCGCTCGAGTTGGAATGGGCGCGTTTTTCGTGTGTCGCGCTGGGGCTGACGTTGCGCTCACCGGTGCTGCATCACGTGACGGAAAACCATTTCGCTACGGCGTGGCAGGGCATGCAGCGTGGTCGTGAGCGCGGTTATCGGCGCGTCGGCTTTTTGTTTTCCGCAGCGAATGACAGCCTGCGGGTCGGTGACCGCTGGCTCGGGGCCTTTCTCGCCCAGCAGCAGTTATTCCCGCAGGCCGACCGACTGCCGCCCTGCGCAACGGTGCCGGTGGATGGGAAATCGTTTCGCGAGTGGTTTGGGCGCGTTCGTCCCGATGCGTTGCGCGCCAATCACGCGCGCCCGGTGCTCGCTTGGTTAGAGCGCATGGGGCTTCGGGTACCGCAGGATGGCCGCGATGCGAAGCGGCCGGACTACGGAGCGGCGGATCTGCGGACCGGTTTCAGTCTCGATCTGTGGTTCAACCTCGAGTCCGCGGCCGCCGGCCAAGTTCTGCTCGAGAGTCGCGACGCGCGCGGCCGCGGGCTCTGGTTGACGACGACCACTGAAGGTGCGGTCCGGATCACGCTCAACGACGGTCGCACCGAATCGTCGTGGGCGAGCGACGCCAAGACCGTGCTGCCCGGCCAGCTCCGGCACCTGGTGGTCACCGTCGACGGTGGACCGAAGATCATCACATTTGTGGTGGATGGCGTGCTGTGCGATGGCGGCGAAGAGCGCCAATTCGGCTGGGGCCGATTCAGCGCGCACCTGCGCGCGCCCAATGGGGCGGAGCAAATGAAGCTGGCTCCCGGCGTCAGCTCGTTGCGCATCTACCGCCGCGCCCTGCGCACAAGCGAGGCCGTCGGCAATTTCCGGGCGGGACTCTGAGCCTAGTCAATCGCCCAAAAGAGTCAGACTTTGATTTGCCGGGTAGCCGCGAGCGCCAGCGAGTGGTGATCCGTCCACTCGCTGGCGCTCGCGGCTACCGAAAAGTCCAGAGTTCAAAGGACGTTGGTATTTGCTCCACTCGCTGTTGATCGGCTCGCTGGCGCTCGCCGCTACGGGGGGCTGATGAGGCGGACGTAATATCAATCGCCCAAAAGAGTCAGACTTTGATTTGCCCGGTAGCCGCGAGCGCCAGCGAGTGGTAATCCGTCGACTCGCTGGCGCTCGCGGCTACCGAAAAGTCCAGAGTTCAAAGGACGTTGGTTTCAGATGATCCTGCCCGCTTTCTTCAAGATTTGCGCGGGCTTCGCCAAACCATGCGCAGACGCCACCGCAGATCGGTCGCACACTGTGGATGTAGCTGGTCCGCGCCACGGTTTTTGACGAATCAATTGCATTTTCCCTTAATCCCCGTTTTCACTTTTCCTCGTTACGAGCCAGTTTTATTTTTGCTCAGTCCTTCCCCTGTCACCCCTCCCCGATGGTTTCGCTCCTCCTATGAAATTCACCCGACGTCATTTTTTGAAAACGACCGCAGTGGCTTTGGGCATGCCCACGTTTATCCCCGCCTCGGCGCTGGGGCGGGATGGCAAGGTGGCGCCGAGTAACCGCATCGTGGTTGGCGGCATTGGCATCGGCCCCCGCGGGCGTGAGGTGCTGAAACACTTCCTCAGCCAGACCGACGTGCAGTTTGTCATGATCGCCGATGTACAAGAAGCGCGGCGCGAAGTCGTGCGCGTGATGGCGAACCGGCAATATAACAATCAGGACTGCCTGAAGACTCGCGACATGTATGAAGTCCTCGCGCGTCCCGATATCGACGCGGTGTTGATCGCGACCGGTGATCGGTGGCATGCCCTGTTGAGCATGCTCGCCGCAAAGGCGGGCAAGGACATTTACTGCGAGAAGCCGTGCAGCATGACGGTGCGCGAGAGTCAGGAATTGGCGGATACGACCAATCGCTACGGGCGGGTATTTCAGTCGGGCACGCAGCGTCGTAATGTCGATAACTTCGGCTTCGCGGCGGAACTGGCGCGCAGCGGCAAGCTCGGAAAAATCCACACGGTCCACGCGGGCATTCTGCCGCTCCAAGAAAGTTTCAAATGGCTGCCCGCGGAACCGGAGCCGGCCCGCGAGGTGGTCGACTGGGACCGCTGGCTCGGTCCCGCTCCGTGGCGGCCCTTCAACAAGGACTACGTGAACGGTCGTTGGCGCGGTTACTATGATTTCCATGGCGGTGCAGCGTTGCCGGAATGGGGCGCGCACACGGTCGATCTCTGCCAATGGGGCGCGAGTGCGGATCATACCACGCCGATCTCCTACGAGGCCGACGGGCAGACCATCTACGGGAAATACGCCAACGGCGTGAAGCTCGTCATGCGCCTCGCCGGTTTCAAAGGTGAAGGCAACTGGGTCGTCCCCGGCACCTGCCCGGTGCGCTTTGAAGGCGACGAAGGTTGGGTCGAGGCCGCGGACACCGGCAAGATCGCGGTTTCGTCCCCGAAACTTCTGGCGGGTGGCGCGCCGAAAGAAATGCACGGCACCGATCCGTCGAAACACGTCCGCGATTTCCTCGATTGCGTGAAATCCCGCGGCAAACCGGCCTGCAATGCGGATGTCACGCGTCGCGGGCACATTATCTCCCATGTCGCTTCGATCGGCTGGCGACTCGGCCGCAAGGTGGAATTCGATCCCGTCGCCGAGACGTTTGTGAACGATGCCGACGCCAACCGTATGTGCAGTCGCGCCCGTCGCGCGCCGTGGCACGCCTGAACCCAACCCCCGTGGTGATCCTATGAAACTCATTCGTTCTCTCCTGCCGACCCTGATGGCGATCGCGTTAGCCGGCCCCATCGTGGCGGCCGTATCCTCCGAGTCGGCGGCGCTCGCCGTGCTCGCGTCCGATGCCGGGCTCTCCGAAAAAGCCCGCGCGTGTCAGGAACTCGGGGACTTTGGTGGACCCAAGTCGGTGGCGCCCTTGGCGGCGCTGCTGAACAAGGAACACCTCGCCGACTACGCGCGCAGTGGACTCGAAGGCATCAAAGATGCCTCCGCCGGAGTGGCGCTGCGCAAAGCGCTGCTCACGCTCGAAGGGCGCTTCCTCGCCGGAGCGGTGAACTCGCTCGGCGTCCGGCGCGAAGTCGCGGCGGTGCCCGACCTCCAGAAATTGGCCCTCGATGCGAAACGCGGCGTGGCCGCAGAGGCGATTGCTTCTCTCGGGATGATCGCCAATCGCGATGCGGCCAAAACGCTGCAGCAGGTGCTGAGCGGTGGTCCCGCTGACCTGCGCGTCCCGGCGGCGCACGCTGCGCTCGTGGCGGCTGCGCACTTGGCGAAGGTCGGCAATGTCGCTGCCGCGCGCGAGTTGTTGGAGAGCGTGGTGAAGGCGCTGCCGCCCGGGCAGCTCGCGACGGTGGCTAAAAATCAAATCACGGTGCTCGGTGGCAAACCGTAACCTGTGAGCGAGGGACGTCGCTCGCCGACGTGCCGCTGCGCGACGGGAAAATACGGCCTGGCGAAAAGCGCCATGGCTACGCGGGGGTGTTTATTGGCCGCATTCGACGGGGCGGGCCTTAGCGTCGCGAGTTTTCGATGGCGCGGGTGGCTGCCCTCATGCTCGGTGGAGTCCTGAATCTGCGGGAAAAAATCAGCGACCATGTCCTGCTCCGCGGCGCCCGACACTACCCGGAACGTTCCCACAGATTCAGGGCTCCGAAGATGGCAGAAACTGATCCGGGCAGACCTGTTGGCAGAAGGCTGCACGCAACCACGGGCTGGAAAGTCCGTGGCTACGAAAATGGGCAGACCGGGTGGTCCGCCCGGCGGCATGGCGATAAGCGCCAGCCCTGCACCGCTTGGTGGCTGATGGTTGATTCGTGATGACGGATTGGCGTGCACGGAAACGGCTTTGCCGGGCCCTTGATGGAGGGCCGTGTCCAAGTCGTCCCGCCAATCTTTCCCTCTTTCTCGTTATCTTTCTCATTCGTCAGGCCTCCGGCTCGGAGAGACTTGTCGGCCGGAGAGAAAGATTAAGAGCAAGAGGAAGGAGAACGATTACTGGGCGCGTGACCGACTTTGACGCCGCCCAGCCCTTGATGGAGGGAGACCTATTTGAGGACGG
>CAMBVX010000340.1 GCA_945871085.1 Opitutus sp. GAS368
TGGGTGCACGCGAATATTGCGCAGCATGGAGGCGACCCGCAGCGGGTGTTCGTGATGGGGCATTCGTCGGGGGCGCAGCTCGCGGCGTTGCTGTGCACGGATGAGCGCTATTTGAAGGAGCACGGGCTGTCGCTCGCGCCGATCAAGGGGTGTGTGCCGGTGGACGGGGATACGTATGACATCCCGGCGATGATCGAGGTGGCGGAGGTGCGGGCGCGGGTGCACGGGCAGCCGATGCCGAAGTTCGGTCATCGGGTGAAATTTGGGAACAATGAGGCGTTGCACCGGGATTTTTCGGCGGTGACGCACGTGACGAAAGGCAAGGCGCTGCCACCGTTTTTGATTTTGCACGTGGCCGGGCACCCGGACGTGAGCGCGCAGGCGCAGCGGTTTGGTGCGGTGTTGAAAGAGGCGGGCGTGCGCGTGCGGGTGTTTGGCGCGAAGGACACCGACCACGGGAGAATCAACGCGAACCTCGGCGCGGAAGGTGATCCGGCGACGGCGGTGCTGTGGGAGTTTGTGGGGTCGGTGGTGAAACCGTAGGGCGGTGGGTGAGGAAGAGTTGGCGCGGAGTTCGGCCAAGGCGGGAGTCACAGAGGACGAGGCGTGGGCCACTCGCTCACGCTCGTAGCTACGGGCCGGGATGGGGAGGCGGGAATCCGCTGGCGGGCGCTCGCGGCTCCGGGAGGAGGGGCAGCCCACTCGCTTACGCTCGTGGCTACGGCTAAAGGCGCGGGTCCACTGGCGGGCGCGTGCGGTTGCGGGGACGAGGAGGGGACCACTCGCTGGCGCTCGCAGCTACGGGCCAGAGGTCAGCCGAAAATTTTGCCGCGGTTGAAGCGCCAGATGGCGAGGCCCATCACGGAGGCGGTGATGGCACCGAGAATGGCGAGGATCGGGAGGATTTGGACGAAACTCTGGCCGGCCCAGAGGACGGCGCTGAAGCCTTCCATCGACCAGTAGACGAGCGTGAGTTTGCTGAACTGTTGGATGAATTCCGGCATAAACGTAACCGGGAACCACGCGCCGCCGATCGCGCTCATGAGCATGATCAGGAAGGTGGCGAGGCCGCTGGCGGCTTCGGGTGACGAGGAGACCGCGGCGAGCAACATGCCGAAGGACGTGCAGGCGCCGGCGGCGAAGATGCACACAAGCACGAGCAGCGGGAGGTGAGGGAGGACATCGGTGCCGTAGATCAGCGTGGAGGCGAGGAAGAGCACGACGAGTTGCACCAGACCGAGGATGACGCCGTAGATGAATTTGCTCCAGAGGATGTGGGCGCGGGTGACGGGAGCGGCGAGGATGCGCTGGAAAATCCCGGCGTCGCGTTCGCGAAAGAGACTGGCGGCGGAGGCGCTCACGGCGAAGAGGAGGAATTGGATGGCCCAACCGCCGACGAGAGAGGTGGCGGCGGGATTTTTGACCTTGGCGCCGACGACCTGCTCGGTGTCGATGCGGACGAGTTGGGAAAACACGTCGGCGGACGCCGACGTGTTGGTTGAAGAATTGGGAGTGGAAGTTGAAGTGGCGGAGGATTTGGGGAGGGTCTCGGGTTTGGGGTCTGGGCTCTGGGTATCGAGGCGGCGGAGCGTGGGGTCGGTGGGTTTGGCGGGAGTGTTTGTTTGGGTGATTTCGCCGAGGCCGAAGTCGCCGGAGGATATTTGGCGCTGAATTTCGGCGGGATCTCCGCCAAAGGAGGAGCTGATGGTGCGCGCGAGGGCGCCGTTGAACTGCTCGAAGCGGGCGTCGCCGAGGAACTTTTTCGCACGGGACTGGAGGGATTGGCCGAGGAGTTCGGGGACGTTGGAAAAAATTGTTTTCTGGAGGATACCATTGACCGTTTGGGTTTCGATTTCGTTGCGCGGGTTAGAGAAGAATTTCAGGTGGAGGCCGAGGCGGGTGTCGCTGATGAGGTCGGCGGGAATGACGACGGCGAAGCGATATTTCGCGCCGGGGGCCTGCATGGCGGGGCGGAGATCGGCTTCGGTGAGGAGGCGCTTGGGGTCCGCGGCGGTGGTGGTGATGACGCGAAAGCTTTTCTCGGCGCGCAGGGCGTCGACGAGTTTGGCGGCGGCGGGGTTGGGGCTGGCGTTGACGACGGCGATCGGGATGCCGGAGGGGCCGGAGTCCTTGCGGTTGACGCCGAAGACGAGGCCGAAGAGCCAGATCATCACGAAGGGGACGATAAACGTGAGGGAGACGGCGGCTTTGTTGCCGAGGAAGTGGATGAAATCTTTGCGGACGAGGACGAGGACGGAGTTCATGGAGAGCGAATGGGAATGGGAATGACCAATGACTAATGACTAATGTCTAGTGGCGGAGGGCGGGGAACGGTGGGTGGGCCTGTGAGTGGGCCGGTGGGTCCGGGATCTTTCTCGTTCTTCTTACTCTTTATCTTTCGTCAGGGGTTGGAAGGTTCGGGTGAAATGGGGAGAACGAGAACGATTACGAGGAACGAGAACGATTTTCTACTCGCGGAGGGTGCGGCCGGTGAGGTGGAGGAAGAGGGCTTCGAGGGTGGGGCGTTGGCTCGTGAAGAGGCGGCCGGGGAGGGCGTGCGATTCGGCGAGGGCGAAAAAAGTGGAGAGTTTGCAGTCGAGGCGCGGGCGGAAACGGTGGGTGTCGTTTTCAGTCGTGAGCTCGCCGCGGGTGGTGAGCAGCGCGGCGAGGGGCGCGGTGGTGGGGTTGGCGGGGAAACGGATTTCCTCCTCGAACGGCAGGTAGGCGAGGAGTTCGTCGAGGGTGCCGAGGGCGTGGAGTTTGCCGTGATCGATAATCCCGATACGCGAACAGAGGCGGGTGGCTTCCTCCATATAGTGCGTGGAGTAGATGATGGTGAGGCCCTCGTGGTTGAGGCGTTCGAGGTATTCGAAGATGGCGTTGCGCGACTGGGGATCGACGCCGACGGTGGGTTCGTCGCAGAGGAGCAGCTTCGGGCGGTGGAGGAGAGCGGCGACCAGGTTGAGGCGGCGGGACATGCCGCCGGAGAAGTTTTTCACGGGCTCGCGGCGGCGGTCGGTGAGTTGGACGGCTTCGAGCGCGGCATCGATGCGGGAGCGGAGGTCGGCGCCGCGCAGGCCGTAGAGTTCGCCGAAGATGCGGAGATTTTGGTCGGCCGAGAGATCGGAGTAGAGCGCGACGTGTTGGGGGACGAGGCCGAGGGAAACGCGAGCGACGGAGTTGGCGGCGGTGAGGGGCTGGCCGTCGAGGGTGAGGGTGCCGGAGTCGGGGGCGCGGAGGCCGGCGATGAGGGACATCGTGGTGGACTTGCCGGCGCCGTTGGGGCCGAGGAGACCGAAGAATTCGCCGCGCGCGAGGTCGAGAGAAATACCGTCGAGGGCGGTGAGGGTGCCGTAGCGTTTGGTGACGGAGCGGAGGGAGAGCATCGGGGCCGGAAAAGTTGAGAGCGGCGAGTTGAGAGCTGAGCGGGAAAAGCGCTGAGCGCAGGAAGGCGGGCGAAGGTTGACGGGTTGTGGGCGGAAGGGAAACTCGAATGGCCGGAGAAGGTTACGGGAAAGGTGCGACAGTCGGATGCTCCGCTGGGGTGGGGAAACTCTTGTATCCGCCGTGCGTCAGGTGGACGATGGTGCGTATCCTCCCCTTTCTTCTATGAACCTCGCTGATGTTTTCACGGTCGTGCTTTCGGTCGGTGGGCTGCTCACGGTGTTTGTCGGGTGGTGGCTGGCGGTGGCGGGGCTGTTTCCACGGCTTGTGGAGCGGTGCGCGGACCAGCTGGGGACGGGGCCGTGGAGGTGTTTTGGGGTGGGCGTCGCCTGTGCGGTGCCGCTGATTTTTACTTTGATTGGGCTCGGTAAAGTCTCGACCAATCCGGCGGCGAAATTGCTGAGTGGGGCGTTGGTGATTTTGGTTTTGTTGCTGGCACTGGCGGGGACGGCGGGGCTGGCGCTGCGGATTGGTCGCGGGATGGCGACGGCGGCGGATGGTGACGAAAACTGGCGATGCGTCCGGCGCGGCGGGATCGTGCTGGCGATCACCTATGGCACAATCGTGGTGTTGCCGCTGACCTTACTGGCGGGGTTGGGAGCGATCGTGCGGTCACGAAGCGGTGGTGGCGAAAAACCCGGAGTCGGGTCGACGTGAGCGTGACGCGCCGCGAGTTTTTAGTGGCGGGGGCCGGCGCGGTCGTGGCGGCGGGGAGCGGGTGCGGGCCAGTGAAGGAAGGTGCCGTGGAGGCGCGGCGCTGGCTGGGGAAACCGACGGTGCCGCCGCTGGTGGGCGCGCTGACGCCGCCGAGTGCGACGGAACTGGATGAGGTTTCGCACGTGCTGAATCGACTCACGTTTGGAGCGCGGCCGGGAGATCACGCGCGGGTGTCCGCGATGGGCGTGGAGGCGTTTATCGAGGAGCAATTGGCGCCGAAGAAATTGGAGGATGGGATGTGCGAGCGGGTGATCCGCCATGAGTTCGACAGCCTCGCTGATCCGGAGGGCGCCTTGTGGCCGAGGAAGGGCGAGGCGAGCGATCCGTTGCAAGTGCTGTTTCCCGCGATGAAGGACAAGGGAGCACGGGTCGGGAATTTGTATGAGTATAAGGACAAGGTGCTGCTGGATGATCTGACGCGGGCGACGGTGTTAAGGGCGGTATTGAGCGAGCGCCAACTTTACGAGGTGATGGTGCAGTTTTGGACGGATCATTTTAATATCGATCCCTCGAAGGCGGAGGCGAAGTGGCTGAAGGCGGCGGATGATCGCGATGTGATCCGGGCGCATGCGCTGGGGAATTTTCGAGAGATGTTGCGGGCGAGTGCGGTGAGTCCGGCGATGCTGTGGTATCTCGACGGCCGGGCGAATCGCCGGGTGAAACCGGAGGACAAACCGAACGAAAATTATGCGCGCGAATTGTTGGAGTTGCACACGCTTGGCGTGCACGGCGGCTATACGCAGCAGGACGTGATGGAGGTGGCGCGGTGTCTGACGGGGTGGACGGTGCGGGACAAAAAAAAGTTCTTTAAGGGCCGGGTGGAGTTTCGGGCATGGGAGCACGACAACGAGGCGAAGCGGGTGCTCGGGGTCGAGATTCCGGCGGGACTCGGTGCGCGGGATCTGGACCGCGTGCTGGAGATTGTCGTGGCGCATCCGAGCACGGCGAAGCACGTGGCGGAGAAGTTGTGCCGGCGGTTCATCGCGGATGATCCGCCCGAGGCGGCGGTCGCGGTGACGGCGGCGGCGTTTGAGCGATCGGGTGGCGATGTGCCGACGACGCTGCGGGCGTTGTTCGCGACGGAGGAATTTTGGAAGCCGGAGGGGAGGGGAGGGAAGTTCAAGCGGCCGTTTCATTTTGTGGTGTCGGCGCTGCGGGCGACCAATGCGGAGACGGATGCGACGAAGCCGCTCGTGGATTATCTCGTGCGGCTGGGGCACGCGCCGTTTCGCTACGCGACGCCGGACGGGTATCCGGAGGCGGCGTCGCACTGGCAGAGTTCGCTGCTGTGGCGGTGGAATTTTGCGAGCGCGCTGGCGGGCAACGGGATCAAGGGGACACGCGTGGAAGGCGAGGAGTTGCGGGCGCGGTTGGGCGGCGACGAGGGGCTGATGGCGACGGTGCTGGGGCGCCGGGCGAGGGAGGCGGAGCGCGGGGCGTATCACGAATCGGGGTCGGGGTTGGCGCTGATGCTGGCGTCACCGGCGTTTCAATACAGCTAAGGCGCAGCGCGGGCGTGAACACATTTTTTTGACCACGGATGAACACGAATGGACACGGATTACAGGCGCAGGGACTCGCCGGCACGGGGCTGCGCGGGGCAGATGGAATCGCCCGCAAGCGGGCTCCTGCCTGGAGGCACTGACGATGGCTGCTCCGCAAGCAGTGATTTCGGGCAATGGCGACGAGCGGCGGCAGCTCGTGGTGATTTTTTTGCGGGGGGCGGCAGATGGATTGGCGCTGGTGCCGCCGGTGACTGATGACCATTACTATCGGGCGCGGCCGCGGCTGGGGATTGCGGCGAAGGACGCGGTGAAGTTGGACGAGCGCTTTGGCCTGCATCCGAAATTACGGTTGTTGGAGGCGGCGTGGCGCGAAGGCGAGTTGGCGATCGTGCACGCGTGCGGGACGGAGGACCAGACGAGGTCGCATTTTGAGGCGCAGGATTTGATGGAGCACGGCGGCATCGTCGCGGGCGGCTGGCTCGGGCGGTATTTGCAGACGCGACCGGCGGCGGCGCGCGGGGCACTGGCGTGCGTGGCGGTGGGGAAGGCGTTGCCGGAGTGTCTGCTCGGGGCGCCGACAGTGACGGTGATGCAGAGCTTGGAGGAGTTTGCGATCGCGGGGCGGACGCCGGCGTTTGGGACCCAGCTGGAGAAACTCTACGCGATGCAGCGTGGGCAGCTCGGCGCGGCGGCGCGGGATACGTTTGCTGCGCTGGTGCGAATCGAGGCGATGCGCACGACGACGTATCGGCCGGACAACGGGGCGACGTATGGGCGCGATGAATTTTCGAACGGGCTGAGTCAGCTGGCTCGGTTGATCAAGGCCGACGTGGGATTGGAGGCGGCGTCAATTGATCTACCGGGGTGGGATTCGCATTTCGCGCAACAGGGGCAGGTCGAGGGGTTGGCGGGGAGATTGGCGGAGGGGCTGGCGGCGTTCCGGAAAGATTTGGGCACGCGGATGGCGACGACGACGGTGGTGGTGATGACCGAGTTTGGCCGGACGGTGGAAGAAAACTCGGCGTTCGGGACGGACCACGGCCGTGGCTCGGCGATGTTTGTGCTCGGCGGCGGGGTGCTCGGAGGTCGGATACACGGCGAGTGGCGCGGGCTCGCGCCCGAGGGGCTGGAGCGGAGAGGCGTGCTGGAGGGATATGGCGATTTGCCGGTGCTGAATAATTATCGAAACGTGTTGGCGCCCGTGTTGGCGCGGCAGGGGGCGGGGTTCGGGGCGGTGGAAATGGCGAGTGTGTTTCCTGCGTTTGAGGTGAAGCCGATGGGGATTTTTGGGTGACCGGGAGAAGTTATGAAGGGGCAGTAGAGGGGGGGTAGTGTGGACCGCTAATTTTCGCTGATTTTTCGGAGGTGTGTGAGGGGGGAGGATGTGTGCGGGCTTCGCCTGACCGGCGAAGCGCGGGGGCTGGAGCGGTGGGCGCGACGGCACGGCTCGCTGGTACGGTTCGGGCCGGCTTGCTGGCGCTCGCTGCTACGGGGCTGGGTACTGAAACACGCTGCGACGACTGGGCTGCACGGCTCGCTGGCGCTCGCCGCTACGGGGGGCGATCAGCGCCCGCACCAGCCGCCGTCGACGGCCATGACGTGGCCGCTGAGGTAATCGCTGGCGGGCGAGGAGAGGAAGACAACGGCGCCTGCGAGATCGGAGGGTTCGCCCCAACGATTGGCGGGGATGCGGCTGAGGATTTCTTTGGAGCGCACGGGGTCGGCCTGGAGGGCCGCGGTGTTGGCGGTGCGCATGTAGCCCGGAGCGATGGCGTTCACGTTGACGCCCTTGCCCGCCCATTCGTTGGAGAGGGCTTTGGTGAGCTGGCCGACGGCACCTTTGCTGGCGGCGTATCCGGGAACCGTAATACCGCCGAAGAAGGTGAGGAGGGAGGCGATATTGACAATCTTGCCGGAGCCGCGAGCGAGCATGTGTTTACCGGCGGCGCGGCAAGCGGTGAAGACGCCGGTCAGGTTGACGTCGAGGACGGTATCCCAGTCGGCGTCGGAGTGATCGGCGGCGGGGGTGCGTTTGATGAGGCCGGCGTTGTTGATGAGGATGTCGAGGTGGCCCTGCCAGGCGATGGATTCATCGATGAGGCGCTGGACGGC
>CAMBVX010000341.1 GCA_945871085.1 Opitutus sp. GAS368
GGGTGGCGCCAAGCCGACTCCGCTCCTCCCTTCGCCCCGTCCGTCCCGGCTTCCGATTCTTCCCCGTCTTCCAAGTCTTCCCCGTCTTCCGATTCTCCCAAGTCTTCCGATTCTCCCCCTCTTTCCGCCGCCGTGCTCGCCACCCTCCGTGAACACCTCGCGCACGGCGATCTCGATGCCTTCCGCGCCGCCGTCGCTTCCCTCCACACCGCCGAACCCAGCGCCGCTCTCGCCGCGCTCGACGAAGCCGCCGCGCGCTACGATCTTCCCTGCCTGCGTGCTTTGCTCGCTTAACCCGTACCATCCGCGCCCCCCTCCGTAACTTCCTCCATTCCGAAATCCGCCGCACCCGTTTTCCCTCTCGCCTCCCGCTTCGCCCTTTTTCCGCTCGTGACCAAACCCTCCCTCCTCGTCGTCGACGACACGCCCGCCAATCTCGGCCTCGTGTGTGAGGCGTTGCGCGCGGCCGGGGTGCGCGTGTTGCTCGCCGAGAACGGCCCCGCCGCCCGCGCGGTCCTCGCCCGCCTGACCCCGGACCTCGTGCTACTCGATGTCATGATGCCCGGCGAAGATGGCTTCGCCGTGTGCGCGACGTTTCGGGCCAATCCCGTCTGGCGGGAACTCCCCGTGATTTTCCTCACCGCCATCGATGATCCCGGACAAAAAGTCCGGGCCTTCGCTGCCGGGGCCGTCGACTACGTGACGAAACCCGTCCACGTCCCCGAGCTCGTCGCCCGCGTCCGCGTGCAACTCGAACTCGTCGCCGCCCGCCGCACGCTCGTGGAGAAAAACACCGAGCTCGAATCCGAGATCGCGATCCGGCTCGACGCCGAGGCCCAGCTCGCCACCTCGCTCGACCGCGCCGTGGTGGTCCTCGCGCGCGACGGCACGCTCCTCTTCGCGACCCGCCTCGCGCATGACCTCATGGCTAAATTCGCCGCCACGCCGATCGCCCTTTCGCACACGAACCGCTTCGCCACCGCTGCCGGTGCGCTCCTCGTGCGCCGTTTCACGGAACCCGGCCGCGATGACCTCGTGATGTTCGCCCTGGAAGAGGAACACGCCCCGCCCGGCCCCGCCGCGCTCCTCACCCTCGGACTCACCCCCCGCCAAGCCGAGGTCGCCTACTGGGTCGCCCAGGGTAAAACCAATCCCGAGATCGCCATCATTCTCGGCGCGAGCCCGCGCACCATCGACAAACACATGGAGCGCATTTTCGCCCGCCTCGGCGTCGAAAACCGCTCCGCCCTCACGTTTGCGACGACCGATCTGCTCCGTCAGAAGTAGGGCAGGGTCTCCGACCCGCCTTTTTCGCGCTGCGCTCCGCCTGGGTCGGCCGCGAACCGACCGATCCTGAGCGAACTCCCCGGCTCGGCCGCGCGTCTCTCCCGTATCGACCCACTCCGTGACTACCGTAGTTCCCCTCCCTCAACTTTAGCACGGCAGCGTTCCCGTATTCTCGCCCTCTTCCCCCTTCTTTCCAAATAATACCAACGTCCTTTGAACTCTGGAATTTTTCGGTAGCCGCGAGCGCCAGCGAGTGGACGGATCACCGCTCGCGGCTACCCGGCAAATCAAAGTCTGAATCATTTGGGCGATTGGTATAACGCATCAAGATTCTCCGCCCGATACTTGGCGTCGAAGTGAATATGCACCAGGGCCTCGCATTTCTCCGCCTGATCTTTCTCAAACTCGGCCGGCCAGATGCTGATGGTATAATCGGGCTGCCCGCCCCGCGTCCAACTGCCGTTTTCCCGGTGCTCGGCGTTGCGGAGAAATTTGTGGTCAAACTGAAACTCGGCTTTGAGCGGACGAAGAATGGTTTGCGGTCAAACGCAGGCGAGCAAGTCACACTATGATATTCCTTTCTTAGCTCGCCCTAGCCACCTCAAATAGTGCGGCGGGCATGGGATGAGTCAGTTCCCACACCATGGAGATCGGGCGGTTGCCTTCGGCGCTGAGAAGCTGTGCTGCGGGGCCGAGAAAAATGAAGGGTGCGGTCTCATCTTCGATGCGTTTTTCCAAGCGGGCGAAGAAGAGGATCGTGTAACCTCGCTGACGGAAGTGCAGGAGATTTTGTCCCGTCGCACTGGCCTGCGTAGTGGTCGATTGGCTTTCCCAGTGTAGTTGCGTGCGACTGATCGGATAGTCGCGATATTGGGTGGTCGGAGAAAAATCCTGTTCCGACTTTCGGAAGGTTACCAAATGCACGTAGCATTTAAGGTCCTCGTTATGGAACACTCCCACACCGGCAGGACCTGATTTTTCCAAGCTGCAAAACCCCAACACGGCTTTGATCTCCGCCGATCCGTAGGCGGCGTGCAAATGCAACGAGCGGGAAAACGGTAAGGTGAGCGGAGCGGTCGGAAAGGAGGGGTGTCGTTGGACGTATTCGACGATCTCCCGGAGATCACGCAGAGCGGTCAAATTTAGCCGCCATTTAGCGAGGGACTCTTCGATGGTGGTCACTCCGACGTCTCGGCCTTTTTTACCCCACAGTAAATAATGCAGACCGATCCCGTCGGTCTCGCACAGCAGGTCGCGGCTCGGGTCGAGCGGACTACCCGTCGCGGCGAAGCGTTCGAGCTGGCGAAGCACCTGCGGATCGGTGCGCAGGATGATGCGACGGTGGGCTTGACGGCAGGCCTCCAAGTCAGGGTCAGCGGGAGGAAGACCGTGACGGGCGAACGCCTGCCATTCGGACCACGTTTTGCTTTTGAGGAGGGTGATCGGCGAGATGCCGGTGGCGCGGATAAAGTTCCCGAAGGTGGGGGCGCAACCGTGGTCTTGTTCGAAGGTCGCGAGACTCTCGGTGACCAGCGTGCCGACGTTGCGCAGGCTCTCGCGGATGTTGTTGAGGATGGACTCGCGGGCGACCCGTTCGAGCTGGATATTGCAGCCGGGCGGCAGGTGAGGGAAATCTTTTTCCACTTCCTGGTCCATGCGTTGACGGTCGCGATTGAGCAACGCGGCGAACTTACGGTCGATGCGGTAGCGACGGTGATTTTGGCCGATGAAATCGAGGACGGTGAGGCAATCCTTCTCCGGGTGGTGTCGCAGGCCGCGGCCGAGTTGTTGTAGAAAGACAGTGAGGCTGGCCGTGGGGCGCAGGAACATCACGAGATTGATCTCCGGCACGTCCACGCCCTCGCTGAAAACATCGACGGTGAAGATGAAGGGCAGGCGACCAGCTCGAAAACCCACCATGAGGGTGGAACGCTCGTCGGCGGGTGTCTCGCCTACAATGACAGCGGCGTGATAACCGGCTTGGTTGAAAGCGGCGGCCATGTAGCGGGCATGCGCGACGCTCGCGCAAAAACCTACGGCGCGGGTGCCGCTCAAATTGGGTTGGTAGCGGTGGAGACTGGCGAGAATCGTATCCAGGCGCTGCCGGGCGCGGATGTCGTCGCCCGTGTAGGCCTCGGTGAGGGCGGTGACATCGTATTGGCCGTTGCGCCAGAAACGCTCGTCGGTGAGCGAAACTGGATCGGTAATTCCGAAGTAGTGAAACGGGCAGAGGAGTTTTTCTTCGAGTGCCTCGGGCAGTCGAATCTCGGCGGCGAACTCACCGCCGAAATCAGGCAAGATCGAGCTGCCGTCCATGCGCTCCGGCGTGGCTGTAAGACCGAGTAGAACCGCAGGTCGGCAATTTTCCAAGAGAGGGCGATAACTGGAGGCGGTGCTGTGATGCGCCTCGTCGATCACGATAAAGCAGTAATGCTCGGGCGAGAAAATCAGCCACGGCTGGGCGCTAAGCAGACTTTGCACGGACGCAAACACGTGGTTCCACCCTGTGGGACGGTCTCCATCGACGAGCAGCTCTCCAAAATTGGCGTCACGTAAAACCGTCCGAAAACAATCCCGGGCCTGTTCCAAAATCTCCTTGCGGTGGGCTACGAAGAGGAGGTTCGGGCGCACGATGCCCTTCGATTCCTTGACGGCGCGGGCCGAGAAGCGGGCATAGTCAAAAGCAGCAATTACGGTTTTCCCGGTGCCGGTGGCGGCGACGACGAGATTGCGCATCTGGCCAACCGCACGAGCTGCGGAAAGTGCGTCTAGGATGCGCTCTTGAAACGCGTGCGGCCGAATATCCGAAAAGAAGCGGGGTCCGGTGGAGTTGGCACCTGTTTTGGCGTGCTGAATCGCATCTACCAAACGCTTGGCTTGGGATGCGTCGTAGGACTCAAAATCAGGGCTGGCCCAGTAAGTGGAAAACTCGGCGGCGAAACGCTGGAGGATATGTGGTTGATCCACCTCGGTGACCTTGACCGTCCATTCGAGTCCACTAGTCATGGCAGCACGCGACATATTGGCGGAGCCGATGTAGCCGGTTGAGAAGCCCGTCAGCCGATGAAAGTGGTAGGCCTTGGCGTGAAGGCGCGTGCGCTCGGTATCGTAGGACACTTTGACTGAAAAACCTTTTTGCGCGGCCAGCCAGTCGATGGCATCGGGGTCCGAGGCTCCCATATAAGACGTCGTGACGATGCGCACGGGGACACCGCGCGCGGACAGTGATTCGAAGGCGGGCTGGAGCAGGCGCAGGCCGGCCCATTTGATAAACGCGACGAGGATATCAACCCGATCGGCTGTGGCCATTTCCTGTCGAAGCTCGTGCTCGAGTTGCGGATCATGCCGAGCGCCTGTGAGTAGGCTACTCGTGGACAAGGGGGTGCTTGAGCGTGCTAAACCAGCGGTAGAGCTGCACCCCGGAGTCGGGCTTTGCAGGGAGAGAAGGACTGGTTCGGCGCGCGCCAGGAGTGTTTTGCATTGAAGGTAGCCAAGCCCGTCGGTCGCGGAAATCAGCGCGATCAGCTTATTGACCAAGGTAAGACGCTCGTCGGGAGCGCGATCCCGCAGCGCCTGGACGATCAACTGGAGAAGAAACTGGCCGTAAGCATGCGGTGATTCTTCGTCGTCTAGTTTGCCCAGTATCGCTCGTAGCTCAGGTTTTGCAGCTAGGGCCAACGATAGTTCTTCGTCCAAGAGGCGTTCGTAAAGGCCTGGAACGAGATCGCGAATGGGCCTGGCGGACATGGTATGGATGCGAAGTTTTTTAGCTTCGCATCATCCGCCGAAGATACGCATCGAACAGCGGCACCGTAAATCCGGTGTCACCGTGGGCGGGACTATAAATCATGCCCTTGGAGATAAGCGAGGAGCGCACCGGGGCGACGCTCCGGACCGGCGCCTTAAGTTTATCGGCGATCTCGCCGGAGCGGTGCGGGCCTGCGCCCAAGCTTGCCATGGCTCGCATATAATCTTTTTCCCGAGGAGTGAGGCGGTCGAAGCGCACGCGAAAAAAGCCTGCGTCCAAGCGACCGAGCGAAGCCTCGGTGGTGCGGGCCACCACCGCGGCGTCGATTTTGGGCGTAGGGGCCAAATTCCACGCCTGATAGCCCCACTCTTGCAGGAAATAGGGATAGCCCTGGGTCTGCGCATAGATGGCGTCGATGGCTTTTTGCTGGAACACCACGCCCGCACGTTCGGCGGGCTCGACCAAGGCGAGGCGAGCGTCGGCCGGCGAGAGCGGGCCGATCTCGGGGTAATCGAAAAGGCGTTCGGCGTAGGATTTGGAACGTCCCGCCAAGCCGACCACCTGCGGCAGGCCGGCACCGACCAAGAGGAGCGGCAGGCCTTTTTGCGCAATTTTGTGGAGCGCCATGATGAGGGCGCTGAACTCTGATTCGGAAAGATATTGCAGCTCGTCGATGATGATGGCGACGGCGGTCTTACGGGCGCGGGCGGCTTCGCCCAAGGCAAGGAAAAGGGCGGGTAGGTCGGCCTCCAAGTCGCCGCTATCGGCGACGCCTACCTCGGGGTCGATATCGAGGCCGATCTCCACCTCG
The DNA here is from genome assembly GCA_945871085.1 of Opitutus sp. GAS368. Taxonomy (GTDB): domain Bacteria; phylum Verrucomicrobiota; class Verrucomicrobiia; order Opitutales; family Opitutaceae; genus GAS368. The sequence continues at coordinate 5,847 of CAMBVX010000341.1, forward strand.
CCCAGCGTGACCTTGAGGCCCTTGGTGAAGCTCTTGAGCACGCGGATGCCACGCTTGACCGCCGCCTCGACCTTTTCGCCGCGATCCAAATTGAGCAGGATACGCCGAAGCTCGGGCAACAGCAGAGCGGGCAGGGATTTTTCTTCGTGGGCCTCGATGAGCGAGGTGAGGTAGCCAGCCTCGCGGGCTTGATCCTCCACGCGGTTCAGGAGCACGGTTTTGCCCACGCCGCGCAGCCCGACCAAAATAAAGCTCTTGGTCGAGAGTCCGTTGCGGGTGCGAGTGAGCGCGATACGAGCAGCCTCCAACAGATTAGCACGGCCCGTGAGTTCGGGTGGCTGCGTGCCGGCACCGGGAGCGTAGGGATTAAGCGCGGGATCCATTGGCGGACGAAATCAAGAGAGGTTATCAAAGTATTCAAGATAAACCGTAACACGCCGTAACATCACTTGATAGGGCGATGGAGTGCGGGCCGGGGTCGCAACTGCGGCGGAGGAAGCAGCGAATTCCAACAAAAGGACCCGAGGCTTGCGCCAAGGGGCCCGAGGAGAAGACGAAGTGCGAATTGCCGTGAAGGTAAAGCGGCTGATTCAGGTCTTGAAAGAGTCGTTGGGTTTGCCGTCGTCGGCGAGGTCGCCGAGGCGGTTCACGGCGTCTTTGAGCAAGGACGAGACGGCGAAGACCGTGAGGCCAACGGGCGTGCCGGACGGACCGCGGCAGCGCGGAGATGGCGTCAGCCGCGAAGCGACGCGCAAGGGTGAGGACAAGACCGGCGGTCTTCACGTGAGTAGACCGCCCCATACGCGCACCCACGTATCTACACCTTTCTCCAAATCAGTTATCATCTCCACGCTTCAGTCCACTCGTCCTACTCCCATGCAACCTTCCTCCCTCCTCGCTCGTTTCCGGCGCCCGCTCGCGCTGTTGGCCTTCACGCTCGCCGCGCTCGGCACGATTCCCTCGGCCGTCCACGCCCAAACTGCCGCCGACCTCACACCCGCCGCGCTCGCCGGAAAAACCGTCACCTGCACCATCGTCGGTGGCAACGCCCCCTTCGAGACCTCCGGCCTCTTTGCTGTCCAACTCGGCGCTCCCGCCGCCGGCCAATACACCATCGCCGTTTCCAACGGCAACACCACGGCCCGCACCGGCACCTACTCGACCACCTCCGGCCCCGATTTCATCAACATCCGGCTCAACGGTTACATCGTGAACAACAGCACGGTCGAACTCGAACTCTACCCGATCGGCAACGCCACCGCGACTGCCCAGAGCGGCGCAGGTCGCACCTACTTTGAAATGTTCGGCGGCCCCGCCAACAAACGCGGCACGTTCACCATCAACGGTGTCTCCAGCGGCGGTGGTGGCGGCACGACGGCCGCTCCTGTTGTTACTAGCGCCCTCACTGCCACGGCCACCGTCGGCACCCCGTTCGTTTACGCCATCACCACCAACCCCGCCGCGACCTCCTACACCAACGCCGGCGGCAACGCCCCCATCGCCATCAGCCCCGGCTCCGGTCTCGTCACCGGCACCTTCACCGCTGCGGGCACCTTCACCTTCTCCTTCACCGCGACCAACGCCGGCGGCACCAGCTCCGTCACCACTGTCACCGTGACCGTCGCCGCCGCCCCCACCGGCGGCACCATCGCCAGCTATGCCGGCACCTACACCGGTGGCATTTTCCAAATCCAGAACGGCATCGCCTTCGTCCTCGGCGGGGCCACCTACCGCACGGTGATCGCTCCCGCTGGTCCGGTGACAACGGTCATCACGAATGCCGGCTCCGCCACCACGCTGACCGGCACGATCAACGCCAACGGCGCCATCACGTTTACCGGTGGCACCGGTGCCCAAATTTACCGGATCACCAGTGGCAACGTCGTCTCGACCGGCGGACGCCTGGTTTTCAGCACACCGTTCAC
>CAMBVX010000342.1 GCA_945871085.1 Opitutus sp. GAS368
GACGTCGAAGTGGCGTCGTCCGCACTACGCTTTGCAGCCACTCCCGCGCCCGTTGTCTGGCGGGCACGTCGCACAGGACCCATCGCGCCGAGTGATTCGGATAGGGTAAATCGACGAACGTGAAATTGCCGGTGACGCCGCTTGCCGCGATGACGGCAGCCGTCTTTTGAGTGCTGAGCTCGTGGCTGATAAAGAGCGGTCGTGCGCCCAAGCGCCGGAGTCGCTGAGGCCAGGCGCTTTCATCTGAGGCCGGATGCTTGAAGGCGCCCTCGTAGTGGCTGTGGGCGAGGAAGCCGCACCACAGCTGTGCGATTTCCTCATCGTGTAGGCCGACGTAATTGCACGCGATGGCGCCGCGGGAGAAGCCGACGAGCACCACGCGCTGCGGGTCGCCACCGAAACGCCGGCAGACGTCCCGCACGGTCGCGAGACAGTAGCGCTTCGTCTCGGCGACGTCGCCCCACCAGGTGGTCGCATTTCGTTTCTGTCCGTCGCTGCTTTCGACAAACGGTAGCGTGACCCACAGAAAACTGCGGCCGGCGCTGAGGCCATAGCCCAACATACAGCCCTCGACCGATCCGTCACTCGTGTCGCCGAGGCGGTTGGCGTAGCCGCCGTTGCCCGGGTATTCGACGATCACGGGCAGGAGCGTTGAATGCGGTTTCCAATCCTCGGGCAAATAGAGCGTGTGGTGCACACCGGTCGCCGCCCAGCCCGGGGTGGTGGCCCGCACGCGTTTTCCTGCCGCGGGCGCGACGGTCTCCGTCGGCGGCACAGTCAAATCGGCCGGCACGTCGTGCAGATTCGTTTGGGCCAGCGCGGCGGCCCGCAGGAAACTCAGCAGAAAAATTGTGGGCCAACATAATTTCATGCGCTGAAGCTGAGGGTTGCCTAAGGCGATGACGAGGCTGGGCGGTGACGCTGAGCTCTCGTGCAATTTTTCAGCGGTACGTGCGCGTTCACGTAACTGGTTCGGGCGCGATCAGGGCCGGACTTTACACCGCTTTGATCCGTGCCGTAACCTGCGGCTTATGCAAACCCGCCGTGAGCTGTTGGCCTCTGCCGCCGTCGCCTTGTTCAGTTCTTTGATGGCGGGAACCCGCGTGGCGGGTGCGGCCGAGGGCAGTGGGGCGCGCCCGTCGCCGCCTTCCGCGCATGGGGTGATGAAGCCGCGCCGGCTCAAGACCGGTGACACGGTGGGACTCGTGATGCCGTCGAGCGCGCAGTGGAACCGCACGGCGACCGACATCTTGCTGGAGTCGCTGAGTGCGCTCGGTCTCAAGGGTAAACTCGGTCGGCATGTCTTCGATCGCCGCGGCTACCTGGCGGGGCGCGATGAGGATCGTGCGGCCGATTTGAACGCCATGTTCGCCGATCCGGAGGTCGCGGCGATTCACTGCATCCGCGGCGGGTGGGGCGCGGCCCGGCTGCTCCCGTTGCTCGATTGGGCGATGATTGCGAAATCGCCCAAGATTGTCGTCGGTTACAGTGACATCACGGCGCTGCTTCTTTCGCTTCACGCGAAAACGGGGCTGGTGACCTTTCACGGCCCGAACGGTGATTCGCCGTGGAATTCCTTTAATCGCGACTGGATGAAACGGGTATTGTGGAACGGAGAGTCGGCCACCTTTGCCAATCTGAAGGAAACCGATGATACCCTCGTCCCGGTGAAAAACCGCACCCGCACGATGACGAAGGGCAAAGCGCGGGGCCGACTGCTGGGCGGCAATCTCACGGTGCTGACCACGATCATCGGGTCGGGCTATCTGCCCGATTTCAAGGACTGTATCCTTTTTTTGGAGGACGTCGACGAGGAGCCCTACAGCCTGGATCGCATGTTTACCCAACTGAAACTCGCGGGCATCCTCCGTCAGGTGAAAGGCGTGGTCTGGGGCACCTGTGACAAGTGCACGCCGGGGGCGGGCTTCGGGTCGCTGACGATCGCCGACATCCTCGACGACCATATCACATCGCTGGGCGTGCCGGCGTTCTCGGGTGCGATGATTGGTCACGTGAGCCGGCAATTTACGCTGCCGATTGGCGTCGAGGTCGAGCTCGATGCCGACGCGGCGACGCTGACGATGTTGGAGAGCGCGGTGGTTTAGCGCGAAGATTTCAAACTCCATCCGGTTAAGACAGAAGTCAGAGCGCGAACAACGATCAGCCCCAGAGGAGGCGGGGCCAAACCCGTGGTCTGCTCGAGGACTACGGGAAACCGGCCGACGACAAACCCGGGAAGATCCGCAGGGCGTTTTTGTAGTAGAGTTTTTTGAGGACATCGTCGGACAGGTCCAAGCCGTAGAGTTTCCAGATGCCGTGATATTTGCGGATCGGGTCGAAGTATTCGTCATCCGTTTCGAGGAGCCGGAAGTAGGTGTGGTATTCGACGACGTTGTAGGCGTCTTTGCCGAACAGAACGCGATCCTGATATTTGGTGAAGAATCGTTTCGCCGCGCGGGGCTGCCGGCCCAAGTCGCTGGTGATCGCTCCGATCTCCACGTAGACGTTTGGCAAGCGATCCAAGAGCGCACCGAGCCGATCCAGATTGTTGGCGAGCCAACCCATGTGGGCATTGATGAAGGTGGTCTTGGGGTGCCGACTGAAGAGGTTGTGCTGTTCCTCGATCAATTGCTCCCACGTGTAGTTGGTTTGCTGGGATTGGTTGCGCCGGGTTTGAATTTTCAGCTCGAGCCAGCGCTCGTTGTCTTTGTCCATCGGCTGGAAGAGTCCCCATGGGTCGGCGGTATGGATGAGCACGGGGATGCCGTGTTTGGCGCACACCGCCCATACGGCGTCGAAGCGCGGGTCGTCCACTTTGATGCGGCCCTTGCGATCGCTCAGGGTGGTGCCGAACAGTTTCCAGACCTTGAGCCCGATCGCGCCCGCTTTGATGTCGGTCTCGAGCTGGGCGGCGGCACGCTGCGAGTAGTCGGGGTCATCGAGATTGGACGTGTCGATATTGGTCATCACCGCGAAACGCGTGGTGCTGTGCGCCTTCATGGACGTGACGGCGTTGGCGACCCATTTGCCGGCGCCGCCATTGACGGGCGAATTGATCAAGATGCCCATGTTCAGGCTATCCATATCGGCGATCAGTCGTTGCAAGCGATCAGGCGTCACGTCGCGCTGGTGATTGTGGACATCGATGAACGGGAACTTGGCGCGTGTCGGTTTGTGTTCGGGGACGCGGAGGGTCGACTTGGGTTCGAACTCTTCGATGGAGATACTTTGGGCAGCGGCGACGGTGACCAAGCAGAGGAGCGGGAGCAGGAAACGGTGCATCGGATTGGCGGGCTGGAGAGGCAAGGGGCTGAGGCGTGGAACGAGTTAGCAGGATGGTTGTTTTCTGCGATCCCGGTCAATCAATGTGTCCGTGACGGTTGAAGGGGGAGCGATTATTCTTTGGCTGGGCCCGGCAGGAGGCCACGGACGCGGTTTCGATTTCCGAGGCTTGAACCTACCGCAGGGCCGTGTGTGCTCCGCGGGTGCTGACCACCATCCGTCGTGCCGAGTATGCCGAACTCATCGGCCTTTTTCTTCTCCAAGGCGCGGCGCTGAGCATGTGGTTTGTGCCGTTGAGTTCAGTGCTGGAGGCCCATGGTTTGGCCCACATCCGACCGTATGCGTTCGCCACCTCGGGCGTGGCGGCGTTTGTGTCGCCGTTGTTGTTTGGCGCGGTGGCTGATCGCCACGCTTCGCCGGTGAAGGTCCTGCGCTGGTTGGCCCTCGCTACTGCGATCGCGATGGCGCTGGCGAGCACGGCGATCCGCCTCGGGGCGGGTCCGTGGGTCGTGCTCGGGCTGATTTTGCTGCACGCGTTTTGTTCGTCCCCCACGTGGAGCATCGCTTCGACGATTGTCTTTGCTCGACTGGCGGATGCGAAGAAGGAGTTCGGACCGATCCGGGCGATGGCGACGCTGGGCTGGATGGGTGGCTGCTTGTGGGTGAGTGCGCTCGGGGCGGATCAGTCTACTTTAGCCGGATACGGGGGCGCGGTAGCTTGGCTGGCGGTCAGTCTCTTTACGTTTTGGCTGCCGGCGCTCGAAACCCCCAAGGCGGTGGAAGGGCTGACGTGGACTCAGCGACTGGGCTACGATGCGCTGACGCTCCTGCGCAATCGCGACCATCGCGTGGTATTTCTGACTACCGCATTTTTCACGGTTCCGCTGGCGGCATTTTATCCCTACACTCCGCCCAACTTAAAGGAACTCGGCCTCGTGCACACGACAGCCTGGATGAGTCTGGGCCAAGTCACGGAGGTGCTCGCGATGTTGGCCCTCGGCACACTCCTGCTGCGTTGGCGGCTGAAATGGATTTTAGCGTGTGGGCTGGCGCTGGGGGTCGCGCGCTATGCGTGCGCTGCGATGGGGACGCAGGGGGGAGTCGTCGCGGGAGTCGTGCTGCACGGGGCCTCGTTTACGTTGGTGATCATCACGGCGCAAATTTACCTCGACCAACGAGTCGATCCCGCCTGGCGCGCGCGTGGCCAGGCCTTGATGGCGCTCATGAACAGCGGGGTCGGGAGCGTGATCGGCTATCTGGGCACTGGCGCGTGGTTCGCGGCCTGCACGCCGGGCGGGCACACTCGTTGGACGCTGTTTTGGGGCGGCCTCTCCGCGGCGTCAGCAGTCGTGCTCGTTTTCTTCCTCGCGATGTATCAGGGCCGGGGCCGACGGGAAGGGACGATGTCCTGAGCGCCGGTGCGAGAGGTCGAGGTGGGCGGCTCAGCGGCCCGTCGCGCGAAACATTTCGTGGTCTCGCTTGCCGCCGCTGAGCACGTAGGCGGCGAGGTCGAGCACTTCGGACTCGTTCATCGACGAGAGCAGCATCGGAGGCATGGGTGAAGTTTTTGACGGTTCGATGCTTTTGACCTCTTTGCGATCCACGGAGACGCGTTGATTGGGATCGGAGAGGTCGGTGTTGATCGTCACGGTGTCGCCGCTAAGATTGACGACGGAGCCGATGACGGTGGCGCCGTTGTTCTTGGTGAGCACGGAAGGAACGAACTGTTCGTTGATCTCTTTGCTCGGGTTGATGATCTGGTCGAGGAAGTCGCGCGGACTGTAGCGAGCACCGGCGCTGGTGAGGTCGGGGCCGGTCATGCCGCCCTCGTTGCCGAAGCGGTGGCAGGCGAAGCAGGCGGCGGCGCCAAACATTTTGCGGCCCTGGTCGAAATTGCGGCCTTTCATTCCGCGTTCTGCGGCCGAGGCGAGCTCGTCGAGCGTCCAATTCTTGACGGTGCGCCCCGCGAAAACATCGCCGAAATTTTCGACCGCGGTGCGCGGGGTGGATTTTTTGTCGAGGACCGCGGCGAAGGTGAGGCGTTCCTCGGGCGTGAGGGTGGCGACGGCGTCGTTACGGATGAACTCGATGAACTTGGAAAAGCTCAACCCGCCGCGAAAATTGGCCGCCTTGAGAAACCACTCGAAATACGCCGTGCGGGTGGCCGTCGTCCAGCCGGTGGTGAGCAGGCGGAGCGAACGGGCGTATTCGATCTGTTCCTCCTGGGTGGGGGCGGCGGCGATCAGCGCCATGGTCTTGGCCGCGACCGTCGGCGAGCGCAGATAGACGAGCGTTTCACAGAGGAGCCAATTGAGTTCGGGTGTGCTGGCGGGAAAGAGCGGGTCGAGTTTTTCCAACAGGACGGCCGTGTCTTTGCCGGGAAGTAGATCGAAGCGGTGCAGAGTGATCTCGGCGGTGCGCACCAGCAGGGCGCGGCGTTCGCCGTCGAGGACGTTCCAATCCGCCGCGACGAGTCCTCCAAGAATTTTCTGGCCGAGCTCGGTGTTCACGGGAGGACTGTCCTGCGTGCGGTGGAGTGGACTGATGCCGGTAACGCGGGCGAGGCCGAGCAGGGCTTCCATCCGGGCGGCCACATTTTTTTCGGTGAACGCGCGGTCGGCCCATTGTGCGCTCGGGACATGTTCGATGGCAGTGCGGGCGGCCCAGCGAATAAAGCGGTCGGCATGGCCCAAGTGTGGCCAGGCGACGGCGATGGCTTGCGGATCGGATTTGCCGTGGAAGGCTTCCAGTTGATGGCGGAGGTCACGCGCCGCGTTGGCGGTTGGCTTCGCGGAAACGGGTGCGGTGGACTCGGTGCCGGTGTAGGTGACGCGATAGATGCCGGATTGCACGCGGCGACCGCCGATCGCGAAATACATCGCGCCGTCGCCGGGGTGGATCACGGCATCCGTGAGCGGCAGGGGAGCGCCGGAGAGGAATTCTTCGCGCACGGCCCGGTAGGTCGAGCCGTTGGGTTCGAGGTGTACGGCGTGGAGTTTGCCCCAGCTCCAATCGAGGGCGAAGAGGGCGTTTTGGTAACGGGCGGGAAATTTCGCGCCGTAGCCGAACGTCGTGCCCGTGGGTGAGCCCGGCCCGATGTCGATGACGGCGGGCAGATTATCGGAGTAGAAACCAGGGCGTTTGCCGGCACCGTTGCGCCAACCGAACTCGGAGCCGCTCACGACATGATTGATCCGTGTGGGCCGATACCACGACGTGTTGAAATCGTATTCCATGTCGGCATCGTAGGTGAAGAGTTCCCCGTCACGACTCAGGGCCGCGTCGAAGATATTGCGAAAGCCGGAGGAGAAGACCTCGAAATCTTTTCCGTCGGGCGAGACACGATAGATGATGCCACCCGGTGCGAGCACGTCCCGCATAAAGCCGCGGCCATCGGGCATGCGGGGGAGGAGATGATCTTCGCCCCAAATCGCAGGCACGGGGGACGTCGCAGCGGGCGTGGTGAGTTTCGCGCCGTTACCACAGACCAAATACAGGCCCTGGCCGTCCGGGGTGAGCACGACCGCGTGCACGCCGTGATCGCCGCGGGCCTGAATGCTCCGCAGAAGTTCCACCTTATCGAGTTGGTCGCTGCCCGCGGAATTCGAGATGCGATAGAGGCCGGAAGGAATCTTGTTTTCGTAGTCGTTGACGCCGACGTAGAGGGCCCCGAAGGCCCAGAGCATGCCGTTGACCGCGCGAATCTCGGTGGGGAGCTTGGCGATTTGCTCACGCTGGAGGACTTGGCCGACAGCGGGCGGCGTGAAGCGATAAAGCCCGCCGAACTGGTCGCTCGCGAGGATGCGGCCCTGCGGGTCCACGCAGAGATTCACCCAGGAGCCCTGTTCGACGCCGGGCACCGAGTAGATCAACTCCACGCGGAAATCTTTCGCTGCCTTGATGCGACTGACGGGCGTCGCCTTGTTTTCACCGATGGCGGGTCCGACCGTCGTGGCGGCGGGCGCTTTGCCGGCCTTACCGGCTTTGCCTGCCTTCGGGGTATCGGCGGCGAAGGCCAACGCGGCACAGGCGAGGAAGCCGAGGAAGGCGCGTGAGTAACGGGAGGAAAACGGTGCGACAGAGTTCATGAGTAGTGCGTGTTCGTGGGCTGGGGTGCTGGGGTGGTTGAAAAATAAGACTGAGAAGGTCTGCGCAACGTAGTCGAGCCCGGGCTCCAGTCATGGCTCCCGATGGCAAGGCGTCTGTCGTCCTCGCTGGCCGTGCGGAGTCAGCGATTCCGTGGGCGCGCGACACCCAAAGGCGGGGGTTGAAAGATGTTTCTGATGCCCGTTTGCTCCCCTCCATGCACATCACCCGCGTCAAAACGAACGCCACAAAACGCGGTCCAGCCGATTATTTCACGGGCGCAGTTTGGTTGGATGAGATCACGTCTCCCCCGGCGGCCTCGGACGTGCGGGTGGTGAGGGTCACTTTCGAGCCCGGCGCGCGGACCGCATGGCACACGCATCCCCACGG
>CAMBVX010000343.1 GCA_945871085.1 Opitutus sp. GAS368
TGCTGCACCACCGCGTTGCGCCCCCGGTTGTTCAGCTGGTCCAGCACCCCCGCGAGGCGACGGCGCTTCTCGTCGGTCTCGGCAAACATCTCCAACTGCTGACCGCCGTCCTCGACGTTGGAGAACCGCACACTCACGAGACGCAGCGCACGTTTTTTCGTCCACGCCTCACGGAGGAGCGGCACGACCAGCGGATAAAACGGCGCCTCCAGATCCGTCGCATCCGCCAAACTCCGGCCATGCGTCTCTTGCGTGAAATCAGGATAACGCACCTTCACTGTCATGGTGCGCACACGTTTCTTGTCCTCGCGCACCTTGGGCAGGAGCTCGTCGATCATGCGCTTCGCGACGCGCTCGATCTCGGCGAAATCCGCCACATCCTCGAAAAACGTCTCCTGCTGCGAGTAACTCTTCGCGTCCTCATGGTCGGTCTGGACCGCGCGTTCGTCTTCCCCGCGCGCCGTCGCGAGCATCTCTCGCCAACTGTTGCCAAACAACGATTCGAGTTCGCTTTCAGTTTTCCCGGCGATCTCGCCGATGAGCCGCAGACCGCGGGCGTTGAGCGCCGCTTCGGTCTTCGCACCGATGCCGGGTAATTTACCGATCGACAGCGGCGCGAGAAACGCCGCCTCGGTCCCCGGTGGCACGACGACAAAACCGCGCGGCTTGCGCAGCTTCGAGGCAATTTGGGAGACGAGCTTGTTCGTCGCGATGCCGAACGAAACGGGGATCTGGAGCGCAGTCGCGATGCGCTGCTGGAGGCCGCGCACACGTTGCTCGATCTCGGCTGCCGAGGTAAAGCCGCACGGGCCGAGATCAAGGTAGCCTTCGTCGATCGAGTTGCGCTGCACGAGCGGCGTGAGCGTTTCGCAGAGGTCGAACATCTGGTGCGAGACCTTGCCGTAGAGCCCCGCCGTGTGTGGCAGCATGATCAGGCCTGGGCACACCGTGAGTGCCCGCTGGGTCGGCATCGGCGTGTAGACCCCGCAGGCCCGCGCTTCATAGCTCGCGGAGGAGATAATCCCGCGTTCGCGCCCCCCGACGGCGCACTTCGTCCCGCGCAACTCGGGTTTCAGCGCCAGTTCGCACGAAACAAAAAACGCATCGGCGTCGAGGTGAACAATGGTCGGAAGGGGCGACATGCGAAGTTTTCTGAAATAAAAGATTCACCCGCGCCCATTCGCGACGCAAGCTGCGCCATATGGGACGTCAATGGCTCCACGCGAAACGAGCGATCGTAAACCTCAAAAAAGGTCAGGTCGTCGGAAAACTGGTCAAAGAAATCACCGTCGCAGCCAAGCTGGGCGGTCCCGATCCGGAGGGGAATGCGCGACTCTTCGCCGTGCTCGAAAAAGCCCGCAAGGCCAACGTGACGCGCGACGCCATCGAGCGAGCCATCGCCAAGGGCTCTGGCGCGGGCAGCGACAAGTCCTCGATGGAACAGGTCTGGTTTGAGGGTTACGCACCGCATAAAATCCCCGTCATGGTCGAAGTCTACACCGACAACCACCAACGCACCGCCCCGGAAATCCGCCAACTCTTCCGCCGCGGCGTGCTCGGTCAGTTGCACAGCAACAAATTTTTGTTCGACCACGTCGGGATCGTCGACGCCCACCACGCCGACCTCGGAACTGACCTTGAAGCGACGGCGATCGAGGCCGGCGCGAATGATTTCGAGCCACTCACGCACACCCAAAACGACGATATGCCCGAAGGCCGCGCTGGTGCCCGGTTCATCACGGAGCGCACCGCCGTGCACGAGGTGTCCGTGTGGCTGAAGAAAAACGGCTGGACGATCATTACCGCAGAAATCGGCCACCTCGCCAAAACCTACCCTGAGCTCAACGAGGTCGATCGCGCCGATGTCGGTGAATTCCTCCAGGAACTCGAGGACCACGAAGACGTGCAGCGCGTGTGGGCGGCGGTGAAGTAGTTCCGCGTCGGGTGGGCGTCCGCCCGTCTTTGTCCCCAACACGGCTCTCACGAGTGCGGGCTGAAGCCCGCTCTACTTTCGAAACACGAGCTCCCGCGACGGCTCGCGGCCGTGCCCCGTGATCACCAAGCGATCCGCCAGAATGCGCGCCGTCGCAAATGCGGTCGTGTCCGCCGTTTCAACCATGCCGCGCATCGTGACGCACGGGACGCCCGCGTGCTCGGCGAAATGGCCCGCATGATTGTGGCCGTTGAGCCAGGCCACGACGTGGGAGTGACGTTCAATGAGTTTCAGGACGTGCGGTGAATTCCATACGTTATGCTCGTTCTCCGGAGCGACCGGATGGTGCGCGAGGACGATCACTTTGCGACGCTCGGTCCGCGCGGCCATGCACGCACGGTCAAACCAGGCGAGCTGCGCCGCGCCGATCCCGCCATTCCAAGGTTTGGCCTGCCGGACCTTTTCGGCTTCGAGACGCGTTAACTCGGCGGCGGCGGCGATCCGCTCCGCCGAACCGGCCGCGTGCGCATAAGTGCTGACGTCGTTGGTATCGAGAATCACGAAACGAAATTCGCGGTGGTCGAAAAACCGATAGCGCTGCTCCATGCCAAGTCGTCCCGGCACCTTGGCTTTCAACTCATCGAGCACGTCGAAGTCATGGTTGCCGAGCAAATGGTGCCAGCGTTGACGGCTGACCGCGAGTGGCCGGGTGATTTCGTCGAAACTGCGCCACTCGCGATCAATCAGGTCGCCGAGGTGGACGCAAAAATCGAGATTGCGCCCATTAAAATACTCCACTGCGTCGCCGAGTTTCTTGAGTGATTTCCGGTAGAAACGTGTGCCCTTGTCGTCGATGTCGGCGAACTGCGCGTCGGCCACGAGTCCGATCTCAAAGCCGGCTGGCACCGCGCCGCGCAAGATTGCCGGGGCCGAGGCCGCGAGCAGCGTCGCTTTCAAAAAGCCTCGGCGGTTCCAAGGGTTGGTCTTCATGCCTTTCTATTTGGGCAGCCAACCGTTGAAACGCATCCACGACTCGCAGTGCCGCGGCCACTCCGCCGTCGGTCCGAGTTTGGGGTCCATCCCGGCACCGTGCGGTCCCTTGGGGTAGAGGTGCAGTTCGATGGGTGCTTTCGCACGGCGCATACCTTGATAGAAGAGCAGGCTGTTTTCCACCGGCACTGTCGTATCCTCGGATGAATGCACGAGGAACGTCGGCGGTGTGTCCTTCGTCGTTTGTTCGTCGACGGACAGCCGATGCTGGGCCTCGGCCGTCGGCTGTTCCCCGAGTAACGCGCGCCGCGACGTGCCGTGAGCGAAGGGGTCTTGCATCGTGATCACCGGGAAAACCAGCACGAGGAAATCGGGGCGTCCACTCACTCGGTCAAGCGCCGCGCCCGTCCGCCCCTCAGGCGCGTCGAAGAGCGTGCCGGCACTCGCCGTGAGATGTCCGCCCGCGGAGCCGCCGAGCATGCCGATCCGCTCCGGCTTCACGCCCCACTCCGTCGCCCGCGACCGCACGGTCCGGACGGCACGCAACGCATCGCGCAACGGCGCGGGATGCCCGTATTCGACATTCCGGTATTTGAGCACGAAGACGGTGATCCCGAGTGAATTCAGCCAACGCGTGATCTCGCCGCCCTTCGCGCCCACTGCGACGCGGACGTAGCCGCCACCGGCCGCGTAAATCACCGCCGTGCCGTTGGCCGTGCCCACCACCGGCGCGTAGACCGTGAGCGTCGGCCGGTGGATGTTCGTGAACCGACCGTTGCCATCGTCTTTCTCGGGGCCGGCGTCGGCTTTGATCTCGGGCACACCCTCGGGCCAGAGCTCGACAACGGACACGGCGTCCGCCGCGAAAATCGCCGGCGTCACATGCGCCCAAAATAACGCGGTTAAAAAAATGAGGCGAACGGTCAGGGGGAAAATCATGGGGAAGGGGGAAATCACAGCCGGTCCCAAGGAAACACGACCGTCGGTGCGTTCACATAGCGCTTCATCGTCAGTGCGATTTTTGCGCCGGCGCCCGGGGCGATCCGAACCGAGAAAGTCCCCGCCCCCACCCGGGTCGCCACGCCACCCAGCTCCACCGTTTCTATGCGATGCTCCCCGTAGCCGCCACCTTGCACGACCACGGTTCGGGGCGCCGTCGCACTAAGATTCACGAGCGTGACGACCGTCCGCGTAGCGCTGATTTCCGAGACCAAAGCCCCGACGTCATCGGGCACACCGGCGCGTTTCTGCTCGGGATCGAAATAACGCAGCCGCGCGTTCAGCAAGCCGCCTTCGCGCCCCGGGATCAGTGCACCCCACATCAACTGCACCAGCGCCGCCGTCGCCGCTGGGTTTGCGTCCATCATATTATCTGCGAGCCGCTTGTCGGGCCGCGAATCATCCGCGCGAAACGTCTGCACCTTGCGCGTGATACTGGCTAGGTCGCGCCGGAGCGCCGTCTCGGCGTAGTCGGGATTATTCCCTTCCAGATAGTCGACCCATTCATTCCGACTGAAGCGCGCGCGATCGTCGCCACGCTGGGACCAATACCACGTTTCAAGGGCGCCGATAGCCCAAGGCGTGCGCTGCCAGCCATACCAGCCACTCGCGCCATACATCGTGGGATACTCCTTTTGTCCATCGACCGTGCGGGCGTGCGCGTTGACGGCGTCGGCCATCTTCCGCCACGCGTCCGGGTATTTTTGGTCACCGGTCACCAACAACGCATTGTTGAAACCCACGAGCGCGCGCGCGATGCGGTTACGGTTCTCCCCCTTACCGTTGACGGGGTTCACCGGACTGAAGCCCCAGCCATAGGCGCCGCTCCACCATCTGCCGTCGGCACCACCCACCTTGCCGTCCAAGCCGACGTGGCTCGGGATGACGCCGCCGTTTTGCTGCATGCGCGCGAGCCAAGCGTCCATGTAGTCGACGATCCACGTCTTGTAGCTGGCCTCGTGCGTGAGGAAATAGGCGTTGGCCGGCAGCACCGTCGCCACAAGGTTGATGAAATGGTCGCCCACCACCTCGGTGTAGTCGCGATAGTGGTCGAGGAATTCCGCATACGTGCGCTCGCCGTGGCCGAGTTTGAAGCCAGTCAGATCAAACGGATCGCCCACCCAATCGAGCGCCGTCGCCGGCCGCAGCATCGGGCCTTTACTGCCGTTTTGCATCGAACGGATCAGCTTTAATTTCGGATCGTAATTTGGGACCGCCGGATCCTCGCCCATGTAAAGCCCCGCGAATCGACGCACGCGGGCCTGATACGCGGGCAACCTGGGCATCGAGAGCCCCATCAGATTAAAACACCTCAGACCTTCTCCGTGGTGCATCCAGTCGGACTGGGCCGAAAATTCCTTAAAATACATGCCGTCGCGGCCTGCGGGCACCTCGGTCGTCTTCGCTTCGGAATACTGGCGAATCATCCCTTCCCAGGTTCTTGCGTAGATCCGTGCGATGTCCTCACTCGCCCCGAGCGCGTGCAGCTCAGGCCAGCCCGCGAAATTCTCGAACGCATCGTCGGGCCCGTCGTTAGCTCCCCAGCGAATGAAGCACTGCACATAACCCCGCGCATCATAATATTTCTCGGCAAATTCGCGGCACGCCGGAACGTTTTCCGCCAATAGCTGCCGCTCCAGTTTCGCCCACTCGGGTGCGATCATGGGCGTCGTGATCGCGAGCGGTGTGGCGGCGGCACGTGCGCCTACGATCACAAGAGAAAATAGTAGCGGGGCAAACCAGCGCGGGGTGTTCATGGGTTTGCAGGAAGATTTATCCGCGAAACGACCAAGGCACGGAGAATCCAGTCGGACAGTTCCGCCGGGTTCAGCCCCCGATCGCCATCGTGCCTTTGAACACCAAGATCACGACGACGACCAGCGCGCAGCACACGGCAAAGCCCCCGGCATCCGTGCGGTTCCATTTCGTGAATTCCCAATCGGATTTCGGAAACAGCTTGAGGTCATCAAAGCGCGTGGGATTGGCGTAGCTGGCCGCAACGGTCTCGACGTCCAACTCCGGCGTCGCCGCCACCGGTGTTTTGAGCCGCGCGTAGAATCGGGCCACCCGGTCGGGTGCGGTGCGCCGCGTCAGTAAGCTGACTCCGAAGATCAGCGAAATCGGAATCAACGCATCTACGAGGTAACGGGTCGTCAGCAACTGCGCCGAATTGAAACCCGCCACATCGACCCCGAACATCTTCAACAGATAAACTTCCGTGCGAAACAGCCCTTTGCCCGTCTTCGGCGAAGCCGGATCACGCGGATCAACGCGAACGACGCCCTCTTCAAAAAAGAGCGAGACGGGCTCGATCCGCCGCATCTTCATAAAACTGTCGCCGGCCTTCGCCGCCAGCCCGGCAGTCACATCGGCGGCGGTCGCCACGGTCGCGACCGTGATCGTGCGCTCGCGGGTCGTTTGCGTCAAAGTCTCCGAACGCGCGAGCGACGGGATGTTGGGCACGATCCAAGGGATCACCGCGATCAACAGCAAGGTCGCGAAGACCTGCACCACCACGGCCGTCTGTGTCACGCGCCGCCAGAGGAAGAGCACGGTGATCGGCACACCCCAGACCAACAGCAGCACGATCATAAATTTCAAAATCGCGATGACGCTGTTTAAATAAAGTCCGACGAGGACGCCCGCACCGAGGAGCCCGGGCACGGCCAGTCGGGCGACCACCATGTAGTGTCGATCCGAGCGACCGGGCAGCAGCGGTTCGTATAAATTTTTAACGAGCAAACCGGACAGCACGACCGACTGCGCTCCGAGCAACGCGATCTTTCCGCCCAGAATACCGGTGATCATGATGCCAATGAGCCCGACCGGCAGAAGCTCACGCGTGAGCAATCCCCAAGCTTGATCCGGGTCCGGGATACCCGGACCGAACAACGCAAAAGCGATCAGGCCGCAATACGCCCAGGCGATGGTCACAAAACGCTTGCCGAAACCACCCGTCACGGCACCGAGCCGCGCGGCCTTTTCATCCTTCGCCGACCCCGCAATCGTCATATTGGCCTGCGAGCCCGCTATCCCGATCAATTGCACCAAGAGCAAAGCGCAGATCGAATACCACGTGTATTCCGAGGCGATGTCGCCGCCGAAAAGGTTAAACATCACGTCCGGCACTTTTTCGTGCAATGCCGCCGCACCGCCGAGCCGCCACAACCCAAACGGAATCAAGATCACTGAGATCAGCACGACCAAAATGGCCTGCACCGCATCAACGACCGCCGAGGCCTTCAGTCCTCCGAGCATGATGAACACCGCCACGAGGCTCGTCGAAACGAGGTAAAAAACCACCGGCTTTAGATAGGTGACATAGGGCTGCAGTTCGCCCCGTTGGTAGTAGTCGCGAAGCGTGGCGTAACGATTCTCTTTCGCCATCGCCAAGGTCGCGCTCTGCCGCTGCGCCCGCAGCTCGATGAACTCATGGTAGTCCTTCACCATGGCCTGCTCAGCGACCGTGTAAATGATCGGGTCCTTCACCATGAGCGGCTGGAGGGTTTTCAACGCCATCACGTTGCCGCCCGCGATTACGCCCACCACCGCAATCATCAGCATGGTGACCGCATAAAGGGTCGAGAGGAAGCGGCTGCCGAAACGATCCGTGAACAAGTCCGCCATCGTCGTCAGTCGCACCCGCCGAAACCACACATTCATGAACCAATAGTATGGCGTCAAAAAGAGCGTGATCAACGCGAGCCATGCCCCGCCGGCCCCTTGGCGATACACCGAACTGGCGGTGGTCGTCGCTTGGCCGGGATCGGTCATGTTGCCGAAGTTCAGGAAGAATTGGAGCCACCGGCCCAACGATCGCCCGCCCAAAAAGA
>CAMBVX010000344.1 GCA_945871085.1 Opitutus sp. GAS368
GAGTCCGTGCGGTTGTAGCGGTATTCCTCGTCCCACTTGCCGCCGAACTTCATCACGGTGGGAAATTTCTCCATGAAGGGCACGACCCAGCGCGCGTTGACCATGCCGGTATATTTTTCTGTGATCCAGGTGCGGTCGTCATTGTTCACGCGCGTGCCGCCCGAGCGGTTATTCGTATCGGTAAAATTGCGCTGGTCGTTCCAATCAAGCCCACCCGTTTGGCGGACGTCCCACTCCCAGGATTGGACGTTCGGGCGGGTCGCGATAAATCCGGCGGCGACGTTCCCGCCCTCGCTGTTAGTGAACCCGCGCTCGAGCGACTCGTAATTGTTCTGCGAGGCCGAATACGCGAACGAGCCATCAACGATCCAGCGGTCCTTCTTGTATTCGAACCGCGGCGCGTATTGGCGGGTGTAGGTGAGCTTCGCAGAGGAGCCGCCACCATTTCCGAGATTCGCCACGCCGTTATTGAACACCGTCCGACCATCGGATTGGACGGCAACGGGCTGGTTCAAATCGCGCGGGGCGATGATGGTCAACAGGCCGTCCCCGAGGATACTGGAGCGCCCGTTAATCACGTTCGCATTACTGTTCGCCGCCGTAAAACCGAAGCTGCGATTCCAGAAATGGCCCTCGAAATAGCTGTAGGATAGGTTCAGCGAGAGCGTGAGATTCGGCGTGGCCTTCCAATCGGCCGTGAGAAGGAGTGCGTCCTTGATGATAAATTTTGGACCATCGCCAAAACTGATCGACCGAGCGACCAGGGGCCGGGCATCGTTGGCCTGGGGCGAGCGGTTGTAGTCAATCGTCTGAGAGAGCTGCTCGGTATAGGAGGCTCCGTGGCCTGCGCTCAGCAGGACTCCAAAGCGTTGGTTGAAGAAAGACTCGGCATAGCTGAAATTCCAATTCGGCAGCCATTTTTCGAATTTGTAATTGTCCTGACCGTCCTGAATGCCCGGCTGCTTGCGCAGCGAGAATTCCTCACCGTTAAAATTCGCCGAATAGTTGTAGGTGACGACGCGGCCCTTTCGGTCAAACGCGCGCTTGGTTTTCATATTGATCGAGCCGGCGGGCTGATCGGCATCGTTCTCGGGACTGGAGGTGCGATTAATTTCCACCGACTCCACGCTGGTGATCGAAAAACCTTCGAAGCTAGTGGCGCGCGACGCCGCACCGCCACCGCGATTCGCATCGGCGCTCGCGGTGCGCATCCCATCCATCGCGACGCCGGTGTATTGCACGTCCATGCCGCCGAGACGCGGGCCGCGGGGCTCGGACTCCACGTATTCAAGGTCGACCCCGGGGAGATATTTCAAAAATTCGCCGACATTGCCGTCCATCACCTCGCCAAAAACATCGGAGGAAACGGAAGTAATGATGTTCATGTCCTTGCGCTGCGCGGCGATGGCCTTGGAATTGCCCTCGCGCGCATTTGACACGGTGAAGGCCTCCATGACCTGAATGCCATCCTTGCCCGTCGTCACCTTTCCCGTGGCCGTGCTCGTCAGATTGATCTCGCGCACGGCGGTCTGCCCGGCCGTGACCGTGAACGCCTCTTTGATCGGAGAATAGCCCGTGTAATTCACCACGAGATTGGCGGGGCCGGCCGGGACGCCGACCAGTTGAAACGATCCGTCCTGCTCGGAGAACGTCGCCTTGTTGGTGCCCTCGATGCGGATCTCGGCGTTATTGACGTATTCCTTCGTGGCCGGATTAAACACCCGACCTTGAATGGTGCCGGTGCCGGGTTGAGCGTTGAGGACCCCGACAGGGAGGAGCCAACCCAAGAGGAGGGTTAACAGCAAAGCATAGCGCCGACGGAAGCAGGCAGGTATAGTCATAGCGGGGTTTATTTTGGTGGGAGGACAGTATCTCCGGCGACGGTCGTGCACCGGAGGATTTCCGACGGAGGTGTCGAAAATCACCACTGACCGGAACGACTCAGGCGTAAATCAGCAATCAGTATTTTCGAATTACCACCCGTTCGACATCGGAACGTCCGAGCCGCTGCGCGGTGATCGCCGCCGGCTTTACCCGCACCCGCTCAAAACGTCCCCTTCACGCCGAACACCCAATTCGCCCCATATTCTTGATACTGCCGGAGCCGGCGCGACTGGCCCTCGACGAGGCCCGTCGGGGTGTCGAACCAGCGCAACGGCACATCCGTGATGTTCCGGCCCTGCACATAGAGGGAGAGAATCTTCGTCAGCCGCCAGTTTAACGACGTGTCGAACTGCGCTACCGCCTCGCGGAATCGCCCATAGGCACCATCCGGCCGCTCCGCCGTCAGCACGCCGCCGATCGAGCCGTTGAAGCGCCGGTAGGCGTAGCCGAGTCGGCCGGAGATGCGATGGGGCGCCATGCCGTTGCGCCGTTGGCTGGCGTAGGTGCGGGCATAGGACAGATTCACGCTCGTGCCCCGAAACAGATCCGGCAGAAAGCCGAGCGTTTGGTTATAGGAGATATCCAGATTGCGGAAGCGTCGCTCCTCGTTGCTGTTGCGGGTCGTGCGAAACGTATAGCTGGCGAAATCCGGATCCTCTTCGCCAAACTCGGACGCGGTGTAGTCAAACGTCTCCCGCAAATTGCTGATATCATTTTGCGACACGGCGAGCGTCAGCTGGCCCGGCGCCCGGTTACCGAAATAGTAAGCGAGGCGCGCTTGATAATTTTTCGAATGCTCGGGCTTCAACTCCGCATTGGGCGCATCCACCCGCTGCACATCTTCCACAATATTGAAGAGACCCGTCAGACTGTCCACCGGCGGACGGGAGATCGCCTTGTTCACGCCGGCCTGAAACTCGAGGTTCTCCGTGAGCTTGTATTTCAGGAGCAGCGAGGGAAACACGTTGTAGTATTCCGATTGCCGAGCGATGCGCGGATTGCTGAAGAACTGATACTGCAACCCCTCCACCGTCGTCGCGCGCCCCGCCGCGTTGACCGGAAACCCGGCCGCCGTGATTTCCCGCCGGAAGCGTGGATCCACTTCCAGGAAACGATTCGCCGTTTCCTCCACGCGCACGCCGACTCGCACCATGAGCTGCGTGGTCGCGCGCACATCCGCCTGACTGTAACCGGCGGTGACCGTCTGCCGAAAATTCCGCCGATTCGCGACGAACGCCGTGTAATAATTGTCGGGCGTCGCCACCTTGATGAACTGCGTCGGTTGCGCGTAAAACAGCTCGCCGATCTTCCCGCGGTCCGCGCGCGGCAAATTTCCTGCGACGCCGGCCGTGTTGGCAAACGTCAGCGCTCCCGTCGTGCCCGTCTCGAAAGGATGCGACGCGACGTAGCCGAGATTGGCCCAACTGCCGTTGGCGGTGACATTGGGAACGCCCACGGCGGAATACGTGCCGGCAAACGTGTCGCCACCGGGCCCGATGTAGCGCCAGAGCTCCCACGGCGCGTAGTTGTTATTGTTGCGCGTCTCCTCGTTCCACTTGCCGCCGAATTTCACCACCGTGGGGAAACTGCGGAAAAACGGCAGCGTCCAACGCGCATTTACCTGGCCGCTCCAGATCTCCGTCGTCCAACGGCTGTCGGCACTTTGCACGCGCGTGCCCCCCGTCCAATTACTCAAATTGAAAGGGTCGGGGCCCGAGGTCTGGCGAATGGTCCATTGGTGGGAATCGGCGGCCGGACGGGTCGCCGTCCAATCCACGGGAATCGACAACGTCTCCGCTTGGGAAATCTCTCGCTCGAGGGAAACGTAGCTGTTCACGGAGCGCGAATAGGCCGCCGCACCGTCGAGCACGAGCTGGTTCAGCTTGTATTCAAACTTCGGTGAAAAGGTCCGCGTGTAAGTCTCCGCCGCCGCCGTGCCCCCGCCATTGTTGATCGCCGGAATCGTGTTCGTGGTCGCGCGCGCCGTGCCGATCGAAAGCAATCCGTCACCACTGACCCGCGAGCGGCCATTGTTCACGTTGTTGTTACTGTTCGCCGCGACAAAGGTGAAATTCCGGTTCCAAAACTCGCCTTCGACGTAGGTGTAAATCGCATTGAGCGAAAGCACCAGCCGGGGCGTCGCCTTGAAATCCACCGCGAGTGAAAGCGCATCTTTCAGAATAACTTTCGGGCCGTCTTTAAAATCGATCTGCCGCACGACCATGGGACGCGGATCGGCCGCGGTCGGGCTCTTGTTGTGGTCTTGGGTAAACGAATATTGCTCGGTGTAAGAGTTCGCCCGGCTCAGCGTCGCCATGACCCCGAGCCGCTGGTTCAGAAACGACTCGGAGTATTCGAGCGCGAGATTCGGCTTCCATTTATAGTTCTTGTGCTCGTTCGCGCCCCACGCGCGGTTCACGGTGAATTCTTCGGCATTGAAATTGATACTGGTATTGAAGCCCATGCGCCGGCCTTTGCGGTCAAACGCCCGACGCGTCTTCATATTGATCGTGCCCGCCGGCGAATCGGCGTCCGACTCCGCGCTCGTCGTGCGACTGATCTCGATCGACTCGACCCCGCTGATCAAAATCGCCTCGAAGCTCGTCCCCCGCGAACCCTCACCGCCCCCGCGATTCGAATCGGCGCTGGCCGTGCGGATGCCATCAAACGATACGCCGACATACTGCGGATCGAGCCCACCCAGCCGGGGACTGCGCGCCTCCGACTCGACATAGTCGATATCGACGCCGGGCAGATATTTGAGGAACTCGCCCATGTTCCCGTCCGTAATGTCGCCAAAAATATCCGAAGAGACCGACGTGCTGATATTCATGTTGCGACGCTGATCCATGATCGCCTTCGAATTACCCTCCCGCTCGCTGGAAACGGAAAACGCCTGGAGCTGAACCACGCCGTCCTTCACCTTGGCCGGCGCAGCGACCGCCGCGCTGGTCAGCGTGATCTCCCGCGCCGCGATCTGGCCCGGCGTCACCGTGAAGGATTCGTTCACCGAATTGTAGCCAGTATAGTTTACAACCACCGTCGCCGCACCCGGCGCGACTTGGGTAAACTGAAACGAGCCGTCACTTTCCGTGTAGGTGATTTGGTTCGTGCCCTCGAGCCGCACCTCGGCATTGCGCACGTATTCCTTCGCGACGGGGTTATAGACGCGGCCCTGCACGGCGCCGGTGCCGGCCGTTTGGGCGAGCAACGAAGCGACGGCCGCGAGCCCGCAGCCAGTTAACGCGATGAGTTTCTGCCAAAGCGGCAGCGGAGACGGGGTGAGAAAGTTCATGGAGTTGGGTCGGGATCTGAACGTAGCCGGAGTGGCGCACGAAACCACGGGTTGCAGCCAGTGATTCGTTCAAACCGGACGGAAATCGCACCCCACCGCAAGCGCTTTGGCGATGGCCCATCGAAAACCCGCACGGTGCGCGACTGGGCCGGTCGGCCCGCCCTCCGCGGCTTGGCTCTCCCCTGTTCCCGCACCCGCAATCACCACTGCCAGCCGAATCCAAAACACCCGAAACCAAAACGCGGCTTTGCGCTTCGCGAACTTTCCCCCACTGTCGCCACTCCATGTCCGCCGATCTCACCGAGCTCTACCAGCAGGTCATCCTCGACCACAACCGCCGCCCACGAAACCGCGGCAAGTTGCCCACGGCCAACCGCGTCGCCCACGGGGACAACCCGACCTGCGGCGACCAATGCAGCGTTTACCTGCGCATGGACGGCGACCGCATCGCCGAAATCTCCTTCGATGGCTCCGGCTGCGCCATCTCGCAGGCGAGCGCCTCCCTCATGACCACTCAGGCCAAGGGCAAGACTGGCCCCGAAGTTCAGGCGTTGTTTAAGAATTTTCACGATATCGTCACCACCGGCAACGCCCCCGAGGAAATCAGCGACCTCGCCGCCTTCGCCGGCGTCCACTCCTTCCCCGCCCGCATCAAGTGCGCGACCCTCGGCTGGCACGCCGCCCTCGAGGCGATGAAGTCCGACCCGATGCCGACCACGACCGAGAGCCACCTCGATTAGCCAATTTTCCTCGTTCTCGTCATCTTTCTCGTTCTCTCAAAAAGACGGGAGAACGATTACGAGAACGAAGCACGAGAACGATTCTTCATATGCCTTCCTGGTCCAACGTCCGCGCCGACTTCCCGATCCTGCACCAACAGGTCCACGGTAAGCCCCTCGCCTACCTCGACAACGGCGCCACCGCGCAGAAGCCGCGCGCCGTGATCGACGCGCTCGTCCACTACTACGAGCACGACAACAGCAACGTCCACCGCGGCCTGCATGCGCTCTCCATGCGCGCCACCGATGGCTACGAAGGTGCCCGCGCCCGCATCGCGAAATTCATCAACGCCGCCAATCCCGCCGAAATTATTTTCACCCGCGGCACCACCGAGAGCATCAACCTCGTCGCGCGCAGCTGGGGCCAAGCCCACCTGAAGCCGGGCGACGTCGTCCTCACCACCGAGATCGAGCACCACTCAAACCTCGTCCCGTGGCAACAGGCCGCGCGCGCCAGCGGTGCGACGCTCAAATATCTCCCCGTGCTCGGTGCCGACGGCGAGGGCGGCCTCGACCTCGCCGCGCTCGACCATCTCCTCACCCCGCAGGTGAAGCTCTTCGCGTTCACGCACATTTCAAACACCCTCGGCACGATTAATCCCGTCGCCGAATTCTGTCGCCGCGCCCGCGCCGTCGGTGCCGTCACCGTGATCGACGCCGCGCAATCCATCGGCCACGCCCCCTGCGATGTGCAGGCGCTCGGGGCCGATTTCGTCGCCTTCTCGGGCCACAAAATGTGCGGCCCGACCGGTATTGGCGTGCTCTACGGCCGTCGCGCCCTGCTCGACAAACTCGCCCCCGACGAGACGGGCGGCGGCATGGTCGTCAACGTCACCTACGAAGGCGCCACGTGGAAGCCCACCCCCGAGCGCTTCGAGGCCGGCACGCCCAACGTCGCCGATGCCATCGCCCTCGGCGTCGCCTGCGACTACCTCGATGCGCTCGGTCGCGAGCACATTGCCGCGCACGACGCCGTGCTCGCGCGCGTCGCGATGGAAAAACTCTCCACGCTCCCCGGCATCCGCATCATTGGCCCGCGCGTGGGGGCCGAGCGCAGCGGCCTCGTGAGCTTCGCCTTCGCCGACGTGCACGCGCACGATATCGTGACCTTCGCCGATGAAGACGGCGTCGCCCTCCGCGGCGGCCACCACTGCAACCAGCCCCTCATGCGCAAGCTCGGCCTCACGAGCACGACCCGCGCAAGTTTCTATCTCTACAACACCGAGGAAGAAATCGACCGCCTGGTCGCCGCCCTCCGCCGCACGTTAAAGTTTTTCGTCGGGAGCTGATACCCGCTTCGCTCCGAGTGCGTAGTCCCGTCTTCAGGCGGAAGGATTGGAGCGGTCCGTCAGCCAATCCTTCCGGCTAAAGCCGGGACTACGAACTCGATCCACACCGGTCTCGATCCACGACGCTCTCGATCCCCCCGCTCACGGCTTCATCAAGTAGGAAAACAGATCCCGCAGCGCCGCGTCGTCCAATCCGCCGAGCAACCCTTCCGGCATCAGGGACACCGGCAGCGCCGTTAGGCTCTCCACCTCCGAGGTCTTCAACGTGTGCAGCTGGCCCGCCAGATCGCGCAGGACCGAGCCCGTCGTGTCCTGCCGCGTGAGCTGCCCCATCAGCGTCTGGCCGCTCGTCAACGTGAGCGTGTAGGCGCCGAAGCCTTCGCGAATCTCCAGACTCGGGTCGAGAATTCCCGTGAGCCAGAAATCCGGATTGCCGCGCTCGTAGCCCGTGAGTTCCGGCCCGATGCTGCCACCCTCGCCCCACAGCTGGTG
>CAMBVX010000345.1 GCA_945871085.1 Opitutus sp. GAS368
TCGCTGTTGATCGGCTCGCTGGCGCTCGCCGCTACGGGGGGCCATGCAGGCCACCGCTGGGCCCCGATCGATCCGTTCTGAGACTGCAGTCGCGTGGCACCCTGGCATCGACCGAGGCGCGCCGCCGGCG
This sequence comes from Opitutus sp. GAS368, assembly GCA_945871085.1. Classification (GTDB taxonomy): domain Bacteria; phylum Verrucomicrobiota; class Verrucomicrobiia; order Opitutales; family Opitutaceae; genus GAS368. Next base: position 131 of record CAMBVX010000345.1, read on the forward strand.
GGTTAGGCTGGGGGCGTCGCCTGGTGCAAGGCGCGGTCGACGGCGAGGCAGAGTTCGGCTCCTGAAAATGGCTTTTGCAGCGTGCCATGCACGCCGAGCCGGACCGCCAGTTGCAGATAGTCCCGCGGGTTGACGCGGCCGCCGCCAGAGATCGCGATGATCTTGATGGGCGGTTGCAGCTTGCGCAGGTTCATGATGACCTCGATCCCGTCCATGTCCGGCATGATGATGTCGGTCACGAGCAGAGCGAATCCGCCCGTCTTGATTTCGGCGAGGGCGGCGGCCCCTTCGCTGGAGATCGTCACCTCGTGGCCTGCGGCGCGGAGGAGTTCGGCCTGCATTTCGAGCAAATCCACGTTGTCATCAAGGATGATTATTTTGGCCATGATCGGGTGGGGTTTGGGTTGGAGAAGTGGACGTGGCCGGCTCCGGCGGCTGAAAGCCGTCCGGAAATATTTCCGTGAGTACAGCCACGAGTCTCGCCTCGTCAAAGGGTTTTTCGAGGCGTAACCGCACGCCAAGTTGCTGGAGGTCCGCATCGTCTTGGGCGGTGAACTTGCCGCTCATGGCGATGATGGGCAGATTGGGGATCATTTTTACCACGATCCGCATGAGCGTCTGCCCGTTCATATGCGGCATCTGCAGGTCGGTGAGCATCGCGCTCACGTCACCCTCGATGTTCGCGAGCTTAAACATCGCGTCCGTGCCGTCGGTTGCGGTCACGACCTGAAAACCCAGGGAGGTCAGCACGGTGGCGGCCACGTCCCGCACGAGCGGTTCGTCGTCCACGAACAGAAGGGTGGCCCGAGGGCCGAGTCGCGCGCCGGGAGCGGGCGGGGGCGCGGCGGATTGGTACGACCGGGCGAGCGGTTGGGCGGGGAAGTAAAGGACGAAGGTGGTGCCCTGGTCCGGCGCGGACTGGACATCGAGGAAGCCGCCGTGGCCGCGGACGATGCCGAGCACCATGGCGAGCCCCAGGCCGGTGCCGGCTCCGGGGCCCTTGGTGGTGAAGAACGGATCGAAGATGCGATCGAGCACCGCCGCGGACATCCCCGAGCCCGAGTCGCTGACTTTCCAGCGGACGTAGTTGCCTGGCTCGCCGCGGCCACGGCCGGTTTCAACGGCGGTCGCGAGGACCACATTTTCCGCCTCGAGCCGCAGTTGGCCGCCGCCGGGCATGGCATCGCGGGCGTTCAGGCACAGGTTGAGGAGGACCTGCTGCAATTGCGTCTCGTCGCCCAACAGTCGCCACGTCTCCGCGGGAACGGACGTCAGGCACGGAATGTTGCGGGGAAAGGTGCTGGTGACGACGCGGACGATTTCCGCAAACATCGCGTCCGTCGAGACGGGTAGGTGCGTGCCGTCGGACCCCCGGGCGAAGGTCATCAGCTGGCGCACCGTGGCGGCGGCGCGGGCGGTGCTGGCCCGCATGTTGTCGACCAAGCCCGCGCGTTCGGGAAACTGTTTTTTCAGCAGATCGAAGCCGAGGATGACGGGGCCGAGGGCGTTGTTGAAATCATGGGCGATACCGCCGGTGAGCGTGCCGATGCTTTCGAGGCGCTGGGACCGCTGTTGGATGGCGAGCGATTCCTTTTGGGCCCTGAGATCACGGAACGTGGTCCCTGTTTGGGCGTGGCCGTTGCGGTCGATGTAGGTGATCGAGGTGATTTCGGCCTCGAATTTTTCACCGGTCCGGCGGAGGCAGGTGAGCTCGCCGATGAAGGCTCCGGTGCTTTCCTGCACCTGCATCGCCGGGCCCAGACGCGGGTCCGTCGGATCCATCAAGACATCGCGGTCCCGGCCGATCAACGCGCGGTCCGGAAAACCAAAAAGGCGGTTGGCGGCCTCATTGGTCTCCATGATCGTTTGTTCGTCCAACGCCGCGATGACCATCGCCTCGTTGGCGTTGGCGAAGAAGGAGGTGAACAGCTGCTCGGTGGCTTTCCGCGCCCGTTCGGATTTTTTCTGCTCCGTGACGTCGTCGGCGGTGCCGAAGAGGCCTTGGGCCGGATCGCCGCCGGGGACGAGCGGGTTGATCCTGACGATGAGTTCGACGTGGCGCCCGGACTTGGACTGCAGCACAAGCTCCCCGGTCGCGGCCCCGCGACCGGACAGCAGTTCGGTGTACCGGACGACCTCGGCGGGCGGGGTGGGCGCGGCGCAAAAATCGCTCGGCGGACGCCCCAGCATTTCCGTCAATGAGTAGCCGAGCGTGCGTTGCCAGGCGGAATTGAGGAAGACGAAACGGCCGAGGCCGTCGCACTGAAAGATCAAGGAGTGGGAGGTCTCGACGAGATTCGCGTAGAGTGCTTCGGATTTGCGCAACGCCAGCTCTGCCTCGCGCACCGCCGTGATTTCGTGAAACGTCACGAACGTGGTGCCGGCCAGAGTGAGGTCGGTGCTGCGCACGCCAATCGCGTTGACCTGGAACCAGCGGGTGAGGCCGGAGCGAGGATGGGCGAGGCCCACGATGCGATCGCGCACATTCTCTCCGGTGGCGAGGGATTGGTTCACCCTCCAGCTGTCCAAGGGGATCGGCTGGGAATTTTCATCGAAGGGACGCCAGTGCGCCGCCGTCGGCAGGGTGCCGGCCAGCAATTCCGCGCGCCTCAAGCCGGTCAACTCCTCCGCGGCGGGGTTGGCATCGGTGATCCGTCCGGCGGCATCGCAGACGAACACTCCCTGGGTCATGGTTTCGAAGAGCGTGCGGTGTTTTTCTTCGCTGTGGCGCAGTTGGTCCTCCAAGGCGCGCAACGCCGTGATGTCGGTGAACGAGGCGATGTAGCCGGTCAACTGCCCGTGTTCATCCAGCGAGGGCAGCACCGATCGCAGCACCCAGCGGACCGTGCCGTCGCGATGCAGCATCCGATAGGTTTTGGGGGCGGGGGTGCCGGAGGTGTCGGGGGTTCCCCAAGCCAGCGTCAAGCGTTCGCGATCCGGCGGGTAGATCGATTGGAGCCAGCCCATCCCCAAGGCTTCGGTTTCACTCATGCCGGTCATGCGGCTCCAAGCCGGATTCACCTTCATGCACTGCACCCGTGGGCTGGCCCACAAAATGCCGACAGGGGCGACGAGCGCCATGGTGCGCACCTGGTTGTCGGCCTTCGCGAGCTGATTGAGGGTTTCATTCAGCCTCTCGGCCACCTGGCCCAATTCGGCTTTGCCCAAATCCGGGATGCGAACCGCGGTCTGACCGGCGGCAATCGCTCGCAGATAGATCATGATCTGCCGGGATGGTCGCATGATGTGCCGATTGGCCAGCCAGAGGGCGAGTAAACTAACCAGCACCACGCGGCTCGTGCGCAATAACGCGATCCACTCGCCTAGGTTGTCGGAAAACGAGATTATCCGTTGCGCATCGTGCCGTAAATAGATGGCTGCCGAGGGGGTCAGGTCGCTGCGGGAGGATTTATCCCAAGCGAGTAGCACCGGTATCACCCGGTCCAATGCTTCCCCTCTGCGACCATTGGCAATCTGGCGCGTGCGCCCGAATTCCCGGAGGGTCTCGGCCGCCACTTGGTCGCTGGCGAGACTCAGATCCCGGCCGACGTCCACGGGATTGGAACCTGCGAGGACGGTGTGGGATTTGAGGTCGGCCACGACGACGGACACGAGGCCGTTCCGGGTGCCGAGGGCGCTGATAAAGCGCTGCGCGGAGTCCCTCGAGTCCATAGTCTCAACGCCGGTCGCAACACTGAAGAGCATCACCTCGACGTCGGCACGCGATTCCGCCTCAAGGTTGTTACCCAGCTGCAAATCAGTGAGGTAGTATTCGGCGAGCGTGATGATCAGACCGCCCAGAATCACGGGAAGGATCAGCAGCCCGATGATGGAAGAACGCCACCAGTTGATCAATGAGGTGAACATGGGGACTATTTCGCGAACGAGGTTGGCCGGACCACCGAGGAGGCGAGCAAATCGGCCACGGCAGGGGGCGGGAGCAGAGGGCCAAACTTGCACAGGGTTTCCCCGGCGCGGGCGAGGGCCCGGTGCAGCCAGCCAGCCCCGGCGGACAGAGCGGACTGGCTGGCGAGTTCGGGCAGGGTGAGCCCGCGCCGCTGTTCCGCCATCGCCGCGGCAGTGAGACCTTGGCGGTTGGCGATCGACTGCAGCGCGGCGGGGGCGATCCGGATCTGTTCGATCGCGCGTCGGTTGGCGCGGAGCAGGGCGGCTAGCTCGGCGCGGCGCATCCGCGCCACCGCCGGAGCGGTGAGGAGCCGATCAATGAGGGTGCCGGGCACCTCGGCGCGGGAGAAGACCTCCTGCAAACCAAGCTCGGACTTCAGCGATTCCGACTCGGGCGGGCCGGCGCAAACCGCGTCGATCCGACCCTCCCGCAACGCCGCCGCCGGGGCGTACGGTCGCCCATCGGCCCACTCGACATCATCGGGGGCCAGCCCCCGGGCCCGCAGCGCTGCGGCGAGTAACCGCACGTCCGTCGTGCCGGGTGCGACCGCCACACGGCGACCCTTGAGCGCGCTCAATCGATCGCGGCCCCCGCGGGCCAGAATGCCCTCGAGCTCCGTGGGAATATCCGGCGCCGCGACCGCCCGGATCGGACGCGGGCGAGGCGTCGCCGAACTGAGCCATTCCCTCATCGTGCCGCCAAAGACATCGGCTTGGCCCCGTTCAAACAACCGGCAGGAGGCCCCCGTGCTGGGCTGGTCGATGAGTTCGAGCGTGAGGCCTTCGGCGGTGATGAAGCCGAGGCGGTCGGCGAGCCAGAGCGGGTTGTAGGCAATCCAGCGGTGGTGCGCGATGCGCAGCGGGGGTGGCGTCGCGCCGCCGGCCAAGCCGGTCCCGAACGACCCGAGCGCGAGGAGAGCGGCCGCCGCCCAGCATGACCAGCGGGTGGTCGTCTTCATGAGGGGGGAACGAAGCGCAGCGCGGCCTGCACGGCGCGGAAGAGGTCGGCTTGCACGAACGGCTTTTCGATCACGGCCACCACCCCCGAGGCCTTAAAGTCAGTCACGTCTTTCGACGTCAGCGTGCCGCTCGCGACGATCACTCCGGCGGTGGGCAACATGCGCTGCAGTGCTTTTACAAACTGGTGCCCGTCCAAATGCGGCATATGCAGGTCGGTGATGACGACGCGGACGACCCCCGGGTTGTCGGCGATTTTCATCAGGGCATCGGAGCCGTCCGTCGCGAGGATGACCTGGAAGTTGCGGAGTCGCAGGACGTCCGCGGTAATTTCGCGCACGGCCCGCTCGTCGTCGACGACGAGGATGGTTTCGCCGTCGCCGAGCAGGTCGGAACTGTCGCCGGAGAACGGCGTGTTCGTCTCGGTGGAGTCCGCGCCGGCCGGCAGGTAGACATGAAAGGCGCTGCCTTGGCCGGGGGTGGATTCGACGCGGAGGAATCCGCCATGGCTGCGGACAATGCCCAGCACGGTGGAAAGGCCCAGGCCGGTGCCCTGGTCCGGTCCCTTGGTCGTGAAGAAGGGATCGAAGATCCGCTCAATCACGTCCGGGCGAATCCCTTCGCCGGTATCCGCCACGATCCATTCGAGGTAGCGCCCCGCCTTGGCGTCGACGAAGTTGCCCGCGAAGGTCGTATCGATTTTGGTGTTGCGGGCCGTAATGGAGAGCGTGCCGCCGGAGGGCATCGCGTCGCGGGCGTTGACACACAGATTGAGCAGGACCTGGTGCAGCTGCGTGGCGTCGGCGTTGACCGCCCAGGGGCCGGGCACAAAATCGGAGGCGATGGCGATGTTCTTGGGAAAGGTGCCCCGGGCAATGTCCGCGATTTCTTCGAGGAGCTTTGTGGCGATGACCATCCGGCGCTTGCTCTCAGAGCCGCGGGCGAAGGTGAGGAGTTGCTTGACCATCGCCGCGCCGCGCTGGGCGCACCGCTCGATCGTGTTGACGACATTGGAACTTTCCGGGTTCCGGGCGCGCAATAACTCGATGCCCATCAAAATTGGCGCCAGCAAATTGTTGAGGTCGTGGGCCACGCCGCCCGAGAGGGTCCCGATGCTTTCCACCCGCTGGGCGCGGAGCTCGAGGCGCTGGTTGAGTTCGCGGGCGGTCGTGTCGTTGATCTCCACCAGGAAGCCGCCGCCGGCGGAGGTATCGAAGGTCCGCAGCGCCATTTCACCGAAGAATTCCGCGCCGTTCTCGCGCTTGCAGTGCAGGGACACAAGGGGAGCGACCTGGGTTCCGAAGACCAGCGGGGGAAAGGCCTCCACGTTCGACAGCAGCGACCCCTCGAAGAGCACGGTTTGCAGGGCCAGGCCGGCGATTTGGGTCCGGGGGCGGGCGAGCAGCAATTCGGCGCGGCGGTTCACGAGCGTGATGCGGCCCTGACGGTCCAAGACCAGCAAACCCGCATGGGCGTTTTCAAACACGCCTTCGAACTGCTTGGTGCTGCGCAGGACGCTGGCCTCGCTCTCCTTCCGGGCGGTGATATCGAAAATCGTGCCGGCGAGGCTCTCGGCGGTTCCGTCCGCTCCCGGGGTGGCCTGGCCGCGGATCTCGATCCACCGGACCGTGCCGTCCGATCGCACGATGCGCCCTTCAAATTCGTAGTCCTGCAGCGTCGCCAGCGTGCGTTCAAGGTTGCTCACGTGGCGCTCAAGATCCTCGGGGTGGAGGGCGTCCCGAAAGTCTTTTCGGTTGGGTGCAGATTCCTTGCTGCTCCAGCCGAAGATTACGAGGGCCTGAGCGGAGCAGCGGAACACACCGTCGGTCAGATCCAATTCCCAACTGCCGATATTGCCGATGCGCTGGGCATTGGCGAGGTGAGCGGCGAGCCGCTCCAGGTCGTCCTGGACCTTCTTCCGGCTGCTGATGTCGCGCAGGAAGGTGCTGAACTGCCGGGCTCCCCCCACCAGAATGGGAGTCACACTGATTTCCACGGGGATCATGCGGCCGTCGCGGCACATCGCCGTCAGTTCGAGGCGCTGACCCAAGAGCGTGCTCGTGCCGGTGGACAGGTAGCGATTCATCCCGTGCTCAGCGGCCTCGCGCAGCGCGGGCGGCACGATCAAGTCCGCCAGCCGCCGGTCGAGGGCCTCGGCCTCGGACCAGCCAAACGTGCGTTCGGCCTCACGGTTCCAGGCGATGACCTTGCCCGTTGCACCCATGGTGATCGCCGCGTCCAGACACGTATCGACGACTTGCCGCACGTGCTCGGCGCTCTCGTGCGCCTGCGCCTGGGACAGCTCCAGTTCGGTCACCTTGCGGCGGAGCAGTGCAAACGCGGTGCCGCTCGCCAGCAGCAGCGCGACGAGAGCGAAGCATTCAATCAATACGGTCCAGCGCGCCTCATGCCCGGCAGCGAGCCATTGGGCCGCGGAGAAATCGACCCCAAGCACGCCATCGAGCGTGCCGTCCGGCCGGTGCAAGGGCACCCAGGCACTGACCCAATCGCCCCATTCATCGGATAAGGGTTGGCGGTCGAAGTTCGCCGTGCCTTTCAGGGCGAGCTGCAAGCCGCTATCGACGTGGTCGTAGACGAAGCCGATCGGGGTGCGCTTCTCGCGCTCCTGGTCGATCCGCCCATTGCGATCGTAGTCGGTCTCGGAGTCGACGACGATCACGACCTTGCCGTCGGGCTGCCGGCGCA
>CAMBVX010000346.1 GCA_945871085.1 Opitutus sp. GAS368
GCGGGTCGCCGCGGCGCGAGCGAAAGCGGCCTGAAGCGCCAAGGCCCGGAGCGGGCTCGAGGAAAATCTCCCGCGCGCAGCCGCGGGACGGTATCGTATTGTCGCAGACCACAGAAAAAAGCCGCACCGGACGCCCGGCCACCAGCCGCAGACGCTACCACACGCGCAAAACCGGAAAATCAGGCCGCGCGAGCGATTTTTTCGACCCCGTTTTTCAGGCCATTTCAAAAAAGCCGGGTTTTGGGACAGGCTCTACTTTAGCTGGCGTCGTTTACTTCGCAGCGGGTTTGGCGCGGACCTCCTCCGGCAGGAATTTCTCGTCGAACACGTCGGCCAGTTTCACCGGCTTCCCGAGCACGCCGATACTCGTGAGTTCAGCGATCTCGTTCGCGAACCGCACCGGGTCGATTTGTCCGATCTGCTCGCCTTTCGCGGGATCGCCGTGGACGAGCTTGAATTCCCGCATCGCGCCGACGCCGTAAGCGATAAACTCCGGTGTCATTTTCGGATTCAGCGCACTGATGAGCGCATCGGCTGCCTTGCGATCGCCGTCGATATATTCCCGCCAGCCGCGAATCGATGCCGCCGTAAACGCGCGCACCGCGTCCGGATTTTTGGTGATAAACGCCCGGCTCGTATACCAGATCCGATAGGGCGCGATGCCCGCATCCGACAGCAGCAGCGTGCCGACATCGGCACCCTGTTGGCGCACATAAAAAGGCTCGTTCGTGATAAAGCACTGTTGGACAAATTTTTTGTCCGCGAGGAAACGGCTCAGTCCGAAATCCAGCGGTAGAAAGGAAACCGTAATGCCCATTTTCTTCTCCATGATTTTCAACCACGCCGCTCCCGGCTCCGCCATCAGCGCACGTCCTTGCAGATCCTTGAAACTGCGGATGCCGCTTTCCTTGTGAAACATGATCGCCTGGGGGTCGTGCTGCATCAGCGCCCCCAACGCCACCAGCGGCACCCCTTGCCCCGCCGCCACCACGAGTTCGTCGGTCCGGCCGACCCCGAACTCCACCGCACCCGTCGCCACTTTCTGGCGCGGGATCGCGTTGGGCCCACCCTGATTGATCGTCACGTCGAGCCCCACCTCGCGATAGTATCCCTTGGCCACGGCCTGATAAAACCCGCCGTGCTCCGGCTGCGCATACCAGTCCGTTTGCAGCGTGATCTTCGTGAGTGGCCGCGCCCCGCCCGTCGCCGGGGCCGACGCTTTTTCGCCACAGCCCGCCAGCGTGAACAGGGCGAGACCGGCGACCAATGCGGAGGTGAGGCGTGTCATCATAGGGGAGCTCATTCTTTTTTGACCATGGAGTCGTGCCAGGAATGTAGCAGCCGCCAGTGCAGCCAGTTCACGCCGCCCACGAAGACGAAGCCCATCACGCACGCCGTCAAACCCGTGGCGAACAGCGCCGGCGTCTTCAGTTGCGAGAAATAGGAAATCGTCATGTAGCCGATGCCGCCCACGCCGTTTTGCGCACTGCCCGCGAGGAAATCTCCCACGATCGCCCCGATCGGGGCCAACGTGCCGGCGATCTTCATCCCGGTCAGAAAATACGGCATCGCGCCCGGGATGCGCAGGTAGCGCACTTCCTGCGACCGCGTCGCTTTACACATCAAAAACAGCTCCTGTAAATTCCGGTCCACCGAGATGAAACCCATGGTCGTGTTCGCCACCACCGGGAAAAATCCGATCATAAACGTGATCGCCACAATGCTGGGCAATCCCTGCCCGAGCCACAGCACGAACACCGGCGCGAGGATCGTCACCGGCATCATCTGCATCACGAGGATGTAGGGATAGAACGACGCCTTGATCCGCGGCGAAAATCCCAACGCCATCGCCAGCAAAAACCCCACGCTCACCGCCGCGAGAAAGCCCAAGAGCGCCCCTTGCACCGTCACCATCATGGCCGACCACAAGACCGCCTTCTCCGTCCACGCCGCCGTCAAGACTTCGTCGGGCGACGGCAAGACAAACGTCGGAATCTCAAAAATCCGCTTCACTGCATACCACAGCGCGATCAACCCTAAGCCCGTCAGCGCGGGTGGGATCAGGGCGAGCAAGCGGCGTTTCATCGGTGTCATCGCGTCGCTCAATGGTTGCGCACCGCCCGCAAGGCGTGCGTCGTCTCGCCGAGTAATTTCAAAAACTCCGGAGTCTCGCGCAACTCGCCGGACCGCGGATACCCAAACGGCACGTCGATCACCGTGGCCACCCGCCCCGGATTCGCCGACAACACCACGATCCGCGAAGACAGAAAGACCGCCTCTGTCACCGAGTGCGTCACAAAAAATCCGGTGAACGGATCGCGCTCGCGGATCGCCAGCAGATCCTCGTTGAGCTTGTCGCGCGTCATCTCGTCGAGCGCGCCGAAGGGTTCGTCCAACAGAAGAATATCCGGTGCCACACTCAACGCCCGCGCAATGGATACGCGCATCTTCATGCCGCCCGAGAGCTGCCAGGGATAGCGGGTGGCCGCCGCCGACAACCCGACCACCTCCAGCATGTGCGCCACTCGTTCGCGACGTTTCCCCTCGGTATCGCCGCGCAATAAAAGCGGCAACTCGACGTTCTCCGCCACGCGCCGCCAAGGCAGCAGGTTCGCGTCCTGAAACACAAAAAACATCAGCTCCCGCGCGTTCGCCGGCGTCATTCCTTCCACGCTGATCGTCCCCGCCGTCGCATCGGTCAGCCCCGCGATCAGGCGCAACAACGTCGACTTCCCGCACCCGCTCGGTCCGATCAGGCTCACAAACTCCCCTTTCGCTACCGAGAGTTCGATGCCATCGAGCACGACTGGGCCGGTGCCGAAGCGTTTGCCGACCCGATCGATCTTCACGATCGGCGGCTGGTTCATCGCGGCGGTGGCCATACTTCATGCCGGGCCCGCCGCGAGGGCCGCAGCGGCTGCGGCCGACTCCACGGAGTCGAATGGATTGTGGGGATAGGACTTCATCTTACCGGGATTGAGCAGGCCCCGTGGATCGACTTCCGACTTAAACGCCCGCTTGTCCGCTATGTTCGGATGGCGCCCGCCTTCCTCCAGCCGATAGGTGTGCGGATTGGCGATGCCCACGCCGAGTTCGGCGCAGGCCCGCAAGATCTCGTTGAGCCGCTCTTCGGTCTTGAAATAGATCAACGGAATTCCCCCGACCGTGATGCCGCTCGGGAGCTCCCCGGCGCCGTTGGCCCCGCCGCGCATCATCTTGGGACTGCCCGCCACCCACTCGAGGTGCAGCAAGATCTCGCCCGGAAAGCGCCGGTGCAGCTCCGCGAACTGTTCGCGGAAATTCGTCGCAAACCCCGCCTGCAGATACGTGATCGAGGGATCCGTCTTCATCGCCCACAGCGTCGTGTGGTTCCACGTGAAATCCGTGATGAAGGGCGGTTTCGGCGGGTCCGATAGGGGCTGACGATAAACGCACGCCAACCCGGCCGCCGTCGCCGCCGCGATCACCGCGTCCGCCTGCTCCCGGGCCACCAGCAGGAAACTCACGTGCTCACCAGGTTTGAAATATTTCACCAGCGGCTTGAAGAACGACGGCGTCGGCCACTGGAACTGCGTCACGAGCCGCTTCGACCACTCGCCGTTGCGCGCCGCCCCGTCCGTCCACGTCAGCAGCGTATCCCAATCAGCCGCACTGAATATCAGCTGGTCATAGTCGACCTTCGGCGCGAGCCGCATTTCGATTTCCACCATGAAGCCCGTCGTGCCGTAGGCGTGCAGCGCCTTGAGCGAGTCCCGCTCCTCGAGCCGGATCAGTTTGGGCTCCGCCTCACAGGTCATGATCGTGACCGACTTCACATTGTCATTCGCATTGATCCCGCCCCACGTGATCGAGCCGATGCCGCCCGAGCCTCCGCAAAAAAATCCGCCCAACGAACTCTTCATCCACGTCGAGGGCAGGCAACGTAGCTCCCAGCCCGCCGCCCGCGCCACCGTTTCAATCGTGCCCAGCCGCGCACCGGCCTCGGCGTGCACCACGCCACCGGCCACCGAGTGAATTTTGTCCAAGCGCGCGAGATCGATGACGACCCCGCCATAGATCGGCACGCATTGCCCGTAATTTCCCGTGCCCGCCCCGCGCGGCACGATCGGCACCCCGGCCTGAAAACACGCCGCAATCACCTGCCGCAACTCCTCAATTGTTCCCGGCCGCGCCACCAAATCCGCACGTTTGTCGTCCAGCTGACGCTTCAGAACCGGTGAATACCAGTAATAGTCCTTTGACAACGTCTCCAGCGAGTCACCGCTCTCGATTACATGCTCCGCACCGAGCAGGGCGCGCAGTTCCGTGCGCAGGGTTTCGGTCACATTTGTCATATCCTGAAACCAGCTTCAGCAGGTAACTTGCCATGAGTAAGTTTCATTTCAGGCACATTTGCTCAATTAATGGACTGTGACTCTCGGCCTCGCGTGGCATCCTCGCTGCTAACAATATCCAACCATGTTGCTTGTCCGCCGCGCCCGCGTGCCCGTCGCTCTCCTCCCGCCCTCGCTCGCACCTGCTGCCGTCGATCCGCTCGAACCCGCCGTCCTCTGCGACCTCGCACTTGACCAGGGAAAAATCGTTTCCGTCGAGCTCGCCACCGCCAGCCCTGCGAATCCGCCTCCCCGGGCAACGCCCATCCGCGAATTCGACGCCGCCGGCGCTCTCGTCTTTCCCGCGTTCGTCGACGCGCACGTCCACCTCGACAAAACTCACTCGTGGCACCGCGCGCCCAACCGCACCGGCACGTTCATGGATGCTCTCACGTCGCTCGCCCACGACAAGGATAACTGGACCGAGGCCGACCTCCACCGCCGTGCCGGTTTCGCCCTCCGCACCGCTTGGGCCCACGGCACGCGCGCCATTCGCACCCACGTCGATACCGGTCTCCCATGGGCGGAGCGCAGCCATGCCGTCATGGCCGAGCTCCGCGCCCAATGGCACGGTCGCATCGCCCTCCAGACCGTCCCGCTTTGCGGCGGTGACGCCTACGCGTCACCCGACGGCGAAAAAATCGCGGACCTTGCCCTGCGCTATGGTGCCAGTGCCTTGGGCGGCTTCCTCATGATGTCACCTGAGCTGCCCGCTCAGCTCGACCGCCTGCTCGCAATCGCCCGCGACCGTGGCGTAGGCATCGATCTCCACGTCGACGAAAATGGCAATCCTCAGGCCGAGTGCCTGCGCCTTGTTACCGAGGCCGTGCTGCGCGCGCAATTCACGCTCCCGGTCGTCTGCGGTCACTGTTGCAGCCTCGCCGTGCAAGACCACGCCCGCGCTCGCTCGACCATCGCCCTGCTCCGCGAAGCCAACATCGGCATCATCTCGCTCCCGCTCTGCAATCTCTACCTCCAAGACCGCCGCTCCGCCGCGACGACGTTCCCGCGCACGCCGCTGTGGCGCGGGCTCACCCTGGTCCACGATCTCCTCGACGCCGGCATCCCCGTCGCGTGCGCCAGCGACAACGTCCGCGACGCGTTCTACGCGTTCGGCGACTACGATCTCGCCGAAGTCTACACGCAAAGCGTGCGCCTCGCCCACCTCGACGCCCGCCTCGCCGATTCCGTCCGCGTTGTGACCAGCACCGCCGCCGATCTCATCGGTCGCCCCGACCTCGGCCGCATCGCCCCTGGTTCACCCGCCCAACTCGTCATCTTCGAAGCTCACCGCTTCAGCGAACTCCTCAGTCGACCCACCGCCCGCCGCCGCTGCCTCGACGGCGAAGAAATCCATGCGCCGGTCGTGCCCGACTACGCCGAACTCTCCGACCGCTCCCTCTAGCCCACCCCACCCTTCACCATGCTGATCCGACTCTCCAAAGCCGCCCTCGTCGCCTCCTCCGCGCTCTTTCTCCTCATCGTCGTTTTCAACAACCTCACCGACTACGACTCCAACTTCCAATTCGTCCGCCATGTCCTCGGCATGGACACCACCTTCCCCGGCAACCAAGGCATGTGGCGCGCCATCAACTCCCCCGCTATTCACCACGCGTTCTATGCCTCGATTATTCTCTGGGAGTTCGCCGCCGGCGTCATGCTCACCGTCGGCGCGTGGAAACTCTGGCAGGCGCGCAGCGCCTCCGCCGCCGTCTGGCAACAGACCAAGTCCCTCGCGATCGCCGGTCTTACGTTAAGTATGCTCCAGTGGTTCATTGCCTTTATCACCGTCGGCGGAGAATGGTTTTTGATGTGGCAGTCGAGCACATGGAACGGACAAAACGCCGCCTTCCGCATGTTTGCCGTGCTCGCCCTCATTCTCGTCTTCCTCAACCAGCGTGACGACGAACTTGCGCCCTAAAATGGGTTTCTCCCCGTGAAAAAAACACTCATCTACCCCACCGGCTTCGCCGCCCCCCGCGGCACCTACAGCCCCGGCGTCCTCCTCGACTTCGGCGACAGCAAACTGCTCTACGCGACCGGCCAACTCGCCGTCGACCCCGCCGGTAACGTCATCGCCCCGGGCGACGCCGTCGCACAAACCGACTACGTTTTTAAACTCATCGGCGAGATTCTCGACGCCGCCGGCCTCTCATTCGACGACGTCGTGCGCGCCCAGACCTACCTCACCAACATCGACGACTTCCCCAAGTTCTCCGCCGTCCGCAACCGCTACCTCGGCACGTCCCTCGCCGCCAGCACGCTCATCGAGGTCAAGGGCCTCGCCCGCCCCGGTTGCTGCGTCGAAGTCGAAATCACCGCCGCCAAATAAACTCATGCCGTCCGCCACCGTGCCACCCCCCGCCCTCGCCACGCCTCCGCTCTGCATCGCCGACGACGCGACTTTCTGGCCGTGGCGCCGCTGGCCCGAATTCTCCCGCTGGCCCAACCCCGAAAAAACCGTCGTCGTCGTCCCCCTCGCCGGCACCGCCGACTGGGGCCTCGGCCATCCCCTCGACGCCGAAGAGACCGCGCTCATGTCCATCTTGCGCGGCGCCTCTCAAGCGCGCCCCGCCTCCCTCCCGATCCTCGTCACGCCCCCGCTCCGCTTCGTGCTCGGCCCCGACGCCGGCTGCGCCTTCGCCGTCGACGCCCCGCTCGCCCACTCCTTTCTTACCGACGTCCTCGGCTCCATCGCCGTCTCCGGTTTCAAAAAGGTCGTCCTCTACAATTCCAGTCCGTGGAACGAGGAACTGATTGCCGCCGCCGCCCGCGACAATCGCATCGCCCTCGGCCTCCAAATTTTCCGCATCAGCCTCAGCGGCCTCGGCCTTGATCTCCACCCGACGCGCGCGACGCCCGCCACCCGCCGAAAATTCCAAACTCTCGTCACCGCCCTCCTTGGCCACGAGCCCGACGCGCCGCCTCCCTCGGCCTCGTCATTGCCCGCTCCCACGTGGGGAGACGAATCCATCCGCCCCCTCACCGAGCCGGCCGTCCCCCTCGCCGCCGCGCGGATCGAAGCTGACACCACGCTCGCCGCCGCCGCCCAACTCCTCGTCTCCCTCCTCGGCGAAATCCACGCCCGCCCCCCACTCCCCCACGCCGGAAAGATCGTCCCCGCCCAACCCTAAACCTCTGTCCACCAGCGCCACCCAAGCCATTTGTCACGTATTAAGTGACAAACTCAGGCCGGCCCT
>CAMBVX010000347.1 GCA_945871085.1 Opitutus sp. GAS368
GGGCGGCGACGTATCCGGGAAGTTAACTCTTCCGAAGCTGCCCGGCCTCCCATCGCTCGCCTGGCGGGTCCAGCTCCGTCCGCCCGCGATTACAGGTCAAAATTTGGTCTTCGACGCGTCTGCGACTGCTCCCGGTTTGGCGTTGCGGATCGAACTTATCCCGCCGCACGGCCCGGTGCCCGGCCGGTGGCGCTTGGTCGAGGGCAAGATCGAGCTCGCCTCGTGGTGGCGCCTCGCTGCCGACCACGCCGGCGCACGTGCGCCGGCGCTTCCCTCCGACTTGGTGTTGGCCGGGGCGTTGACCGCTGAGGGTTCCGGAGAATGGCGCGACGCTGATTTTTCGGGCAGCCTCCGCCTCGACTTGACCAATGGATCGGCGGGCAGCGCGGCCGGCGGTTGGAACGTGGCCGGCCTAACCTTCGGCAGCGCAGTCGATTTGGCACCGACTCGCGTGGAGGTGCGGACGGCGCAGCTGCGCGCCGCAACGATGCAGGCGGCGGGAATCACGGCGCGAAATCTAGTCGTCGCAGCCGTTGGCGCGGCAGGTGGACGTTTGACCGTGCAACGCGCCGAGCTGGCGGTGTTCGGCGGGCGGATTTCGCTGACGCCCTTCACGCTCGATCCGGTCGCACCGGCCGTGAACAGCGTCCTCGATTTTTCGGGAGTCTCGCTCGGTGACCTCGCCACGCTCGTGCCCCAAGCGCTTCGGCAGGCCGAAGGCCAAATCGCCGGACGGCTTTCGGTGAACTGGAGTTGGCAGGCCGGGATTGGTCCCGGTGACGGTTCATTTGCCGTCGGCACCGGACAACCGGTCACCGTGCGCCTGGCGTCCTCCCCGGGGCTGCTCACAGGTAATTCGCCTCCGCGCATCGCGCTGCTGCCCGCTTCGATGGGCGCGCTCAGTCGCTGGTTCTCGCTCGAAAATCCGGTCCATGGCATGCTGCAACGGATTGAACTCGGCCAGGCTCCGCTGGCCGTGGAAAATTTGAGTCTGCAACTCTACCCGGACGGGGCGGCAGGCGCGCGTTCCGTTAAGGTTGAAGTCGTCGCCCGCACCACAGGTGTCGGTGATGTGGTCGAAAAAGTCACCTTCACCGTCAACGTCTCCGGCCCGCTCGATCAAGTGCTGCGCCTCGGCCTGGATGACCGGGCGAAAATTCGCCTCAACACCGCCAAATGAAACCCGAGTTGCACTTTGCGGTCCAGTGTGTGCAATCCTCCCCCATGCTCCGTCGACTCCCGCTTCTCGTGACCGCGCTGGTTTTAGGCGGTTGTATCCACGTCAAAATGGATCCAATCCACGTTCACGCGGTCATCGACGTGAACGTGAAGGTCGACAAAGCTCTCGATGACTTCTTCGGCGACCTCGACAAGAAGTCAGCCACGATCAATCCGGTCCCCGCTAGATCTTAATTTTCCCATGAAACGTTTTTCCTTCCGGCTCCTCTCGTTCGTCGCCCTCTTGACCTTCGTCCTGCCGGCGACGGTCACCCATGCGCAAGACCTCGGCGCCATCAAGGCCCGGATGTCGAAACGTCTGTCGCAGTTGGACGAGCTGAAATCCAAGGGTGCGATTGGTGAAAACAATCGCGGTCTCGTCGAGGCACGTGGCGCTGATGCGGCGGCGGGCCCCATAATTTCGGCCGAGAATGCCGACCGGGAGGCCGTCTACGCCGCGTTGGCGAAACAGACCGGGACTGCTGCCGACCAAGTGGGCCGCTCGCGCGCCAAGCAAATTTCGGCCGGCAGCGCCGCCGGCGTCTGGATCCAAAAAGAAGACGGCGCTTGGCACAAGAAGTAGGGCGGACTTCAGTCCGCCGCTTTCCGCACCCGTTTTTTGTGGGGCAGGATTTACTCCCGGAATTTACGCCTGCCTTGTCGGGAGGTGTAGCATCGGCCAGCGCGCGTGAGGCGAAAAAATCTTCGCGGTCCGCGGTCGCCGCGAAAATATCGCCGCCATCCGCCGCTCACTCCGGGCAAGCTCTGCCATCACCGGCGTCATGAAACCGAGCAGCTGGCTGGCACTGCGTTGAAAAGCGGTCCGGACCAATCCATGCGTCAAGCTCGATGGACCGGGTAAAAACAGCGAAATTTTACTTAACGGAGTCGTGCTAGCAGACGACCGGAGATCGAGCCGTCTTTCCGTGATCGGGATTCAACGCGAGGAGTCTCGCCTGAATCGCCAAGGTGGCCGCAGCGCGATCGGCGAGTTGGTCGCTCGTGACGATTTCGCATCGCATGCGCACGCGTGAAAAAGGGAGTGGAATGTAAAACCGGTCCCAGCTGCGCAGCTGCCACGCGGATTGAAATTCAGCGCCGATCAAAAGCATCGGGGCCTTCGTGCGTCGTGCCACAATGATTCCCCCGGGCTTTACTTCGTAACAAGGTCCGCGGGGGCCGTCGGGGGTGATGCCAACATCATAACCGGCCTTAACGACGTCGACGAGCGCGGTGGCGGCTTCGCGTCCGAGGCGGCTGCTCGATCCGCGCACGGTGCGCATGCCGGCCAAGGCGAAAAATGCAGTCAGCCAGGCACCGTCTTTACTCGCACTGACGAGGGCGTAAGCCGGGCGACCTTGGCGGTAACGACGGACAATCTCAGCCGCGAGAAACAGGCGGTTGTGCCACAGGACGATCGCGACCGGCACGTCCTTCTTCGTGTAGGCGAGGAGGTCTCCGGGCGTGGTTTCGAAGCGTAAGGAACGACCCCAGATTTTGAGCAGCAGGCCGAAGGGCCAGAGCGCGGCACGGTGCCAGAAGGAGATGTGGTGGACCGCAGGGCTGGGTGCGGGCGGGGCGGAAGATTTTTCGAAAGACGGTTTCAGGCGGTCGTGTTGTCGCCGAAAGTCCGGTGCGCGCCAAGCGCGGAGTCGTGTTGCGCGTCGCGTTGGCTGCCTGGGCCGCCGCAGCGCTGCGATTGACGCCGTGAGGATGGTCCGCCACCAACCCGCCTATGTCCCCTCTGTCCGCGCGGCCGTTCTGTTCGCAACTTCCTCGGCCCCGTGCTGGGCTCGATTGGCGGGCGCTCCACGCGCATCGCGGTGGTGCGCGAGGTGAGGCGTTCTATTTTGATTGTTTGGAATATGGTCATGCGCTGTGGCAACGCGGGCTGGCCGCGCGCGCGCTCCTGTGTCTCGACCGCGCATTCGGAGCTGATCTCCGCGGGGACGAAGCGGTCTTGCAGGAATGGCCGCTACCTTACGGGGCGATGAAATGGCTGGTGGCCCAAACACCGCCGGATGTCTTTGTCGGGAATCCCCGCGTGCATTTTCAACACTATGCGGACCGGATGAACGAACCGCGGCGCGACCAGCGTCGCTGGCGGGCGTGGGCCTGTTGGGCGCTCGTGCGTGGGGCCCGACCGGAGTTTCCGGCCGATCTCCGGCATAAAGTTGTCGAGCCGACGACGGATGAAATCGCGGTCGCGTTGGTCCGGCACGGTCACGCCGGCGAAGCGGATTTGTGGCGTGCGGTGCTGACGAGTTGAGCGGCGCGGCACCTTGGGCGAGAGGGGCCAGGAACCTTGCAACCAAACTTTCACCGCTGGTCATTGCGGAGGAAGCTGGCCGACTGGGGCAAGCCATCGGGCCGTGCGCCGTGAAATGCCGTAGTCGCTTCGGCTCCTGCGCAATGACCCAATAGGGCGGGTTCATTCGCAGCCTCGTCTGCAGTACTGCGTCTGCCCCCGACGGGAAAGAAACAGAGCTGGTTTCCTGAGAGCAGCGCAGCGACGAAGCCATCCACCGGGCTCGATCGGCCGCCCTCGTTCCTCGGGCTCGCGCCGACCAACAAGCGTGGGGAATTTCCAGTCGCGGCGGCCAGCGTGAGTGAGTTGAGGAGTTGCGCGGTCCGTGGTCGGGGCGAGAAAATCGCAGGCGATTTTGGTGCAGCGAGCTCTGTGGCGGAGGGGGGGCGAAGCTACGCGGCGAGCTCCGGGTGGATCGTGGGTCACGTGCGGCTGGATTCTCCGCGGGAGGGTCGTTCCACAGCAATCGCGCCGGCGGTCGTGCCTGCACGTTCACGTCTGTCGCATCCCTCGCGATCGCGAGCAGAGAGGTGAAGGGGTTGAGCCGAGAGCCGGCACGGGTGGTCCTCTCCTCGAATCGTAGCACGCCCCCGCCGCCGAGTTATGCACGCTTCCTGACGCCATATGTTCGAGCGTGATCGAAACATTCGCGGCAAGAGGCCGGACGCGGCGGGATAGCCCAAAAAAACTGCCCCGCCGATCGGAAAATCCGACTGACGGGGCAGGGAGAGGACGGTAGCCGACGGGACGGATTAGAGATCGAAGGTCGTGCTGAAGATAAACTGACGGGGATTGATGATTCGATACGCGAAGGGATTGCCGTCGGGGTTGACGCCTACGGCTTGGAGGCGGCCGTTTTCGAGGACGTCACGGATGTTCAGCTGGGCCTTTGCACGGATTTTATCGCCCCAGAGTTTGAATTTGTAGCCAGCAGAAAGATCGAAGTAGGCGCGGGGCTTGTCCCAATAGGGTTTATTGTTGTCGAGGAACAGGGTGGTGCCGGTGTAGGGGCCGGTTTTTTCCGCTGGTGCAGCGCCGAAACCAATCGAGGCTTTGCTTTCCCAGCGGAACGCTCCGCCAACATTGAAGTTTTTCAGCCGACCTTCGGTGAAATCGTAATTGGTGAGACCCGTGACGCGGTATTCGCGCAGCTGGGAGCGCGGGCGGCCGGCATTCGTGGCGGCGGCCCAGTAGGGGCCGAACTGTTCGCCGATCCAGCGGGTTTCGGGAGTTTGAGTGGTGTTCGGCGGCAGGGATGTCCACCAAGTCGGACCCTTACCGTCGCCGGGGACGATATCGCTGCGCACCGTGGTCCACACCGGCAGGCGAGCCTGCCACCAATCGTAGATCTCGGGTGAGACGCGATCATCTTGGGCGGTGGTTTGTGAGCCAGTGAACTTGAGGCGCCAGTTGCGGGTGGGATTGTAGGTGGCTTCAAACTCGAATCCCTTGGACGACACGTCGGTGGTGCCGACGGTTTGAGGTTGGCTGGGCCCGGAGAACATCAAACGGGTGAGCCACTCTTCGTTCTTAGATTTGTCGCTGCCGTAGGGAGCCATGAGTGACGCGACGAGAGGGAAAATCTGGGCCTCGGTGGGATTGGCGATGCCTTGCGCGATCAACCGACCACGGGCGATGTTGGTCGTGAAAAAGCGAAACGAAGGTTGCTGGAGCCCATTGGATCCGTCGGGGCGACCTTCCATGTCGAGGTAGCGATTGCCGAGCGTGCCGACTTCGCTGCCGCGCGAGTTGAGTTCCTTGGTCTGGAAACGGTTGATCCGGACGTTGAGTTTGCCCTCGAGGGCCGAGACGCTCACGCCCCATTCGGTGGCGAAGCCGCGTGGATTTGGGACATTGCCGAGGCCGACCGACTGCCGGACGACTTGCGGTGCGAAGCTGTCGGACTTGTTGAAGTGGAGGTTAAGCCACTTGGTGGTCTTCAAGACGGCACCATAAGTTTTGGTGTCGCCGTTTTGTTCCACCCAGCCGGGAAGGTTAATCACCGTACCTGACGAAGAAACGAAGCCTTGGGCCGGGCCAAAGATGTTGGTGTTGGAGAGATCGGCGAGGCCGGTGCTGCTGTTGACGAAGGCGCCGGCACCGGTGCGGGAGCGTTGGCGATCGCGGCGGAAGCCGACGGTGGTCACAAGGCGGTCGTTAAAGAAAAAACTCTGGGCCGTGGCGTTGATCGTGCGGGTCTCGGTGCGCTGGCGGGCGCCTTGGCCGTTGTTGAGTTCAGTGGACACGGTAACGGGCTCCTTGACCCAGACCCCGTTGCGGTTGTCGAACCACGTGAGCGGATAAGTGCCGTCGAGGTTCTTCAGAAAGGTCGGCCCGCGGTCGACGTTTTGGCCGACGTTGTCGCCGAGAAAATACCGTTGGGCGATGCCTTGGGTGTTAATTCGATTGGTGGGAGTGATCCAAGGATGATTGGAGGTCACGCGTTGGGCCGATTGGTAGCCAGTGCTGTCGCTGCGGTCGACCTCGGCGTGGGAACCGAAGCGTTGCTGGCCGATCCAAGCCAGCCAACGGGGCAGGTTGTTGGGCGTGTATTGGTAGGCGAGGTCAGCTGACTGAATGTCGATCGTCTGGGGACGACGGACGCTGCTGGGCGACGTGGCCTGAATGTAAGGGCGCTTGAAGTAGGGGTTGGGGGTGCCATCGAGACTCTTCTCGTTCACATCGACGTAAATGACGGTCTCAAGATTATCGATCGCACCGTAGACGTTGCTTTCAAATTTTTGAGCGAACGCGCCGGCTTTGACGGCGATCAAGTGGCTGCGGTTGTTGAAGACAACCTGTTCGATTTCGGCGCTGTAGGTTTCAGCTTTATCGGCGCCATTGTTGGGGGAGACGATGTTGATCGAAGACCAGTCGTAGATGGATTTATCGTTGGTGCCGGGAATAAGATACAAGGGCAGCCCGGTCGGGCCGAGGATGTCGCGGTTGCGTTGGATCGTGGTGCCGCTCTGCAGATAGCGCAGGGTGCTATTGCCGCCGGTGAATGGGTTGGTGGGATTGCCGGTGGTGACGGCGTTGTTGGTGCGTTGGACGGAAAAGTTCTGGATGCTGGTGTTGTCGATATAGACACCCGGCCGAGAATAGATGCCGTTGTAACCGCCGATAAGGCCGAAGGGTAGCAGGGCATCGTTGGTGATGGCGGCGGTCTTGGTGCCGTTGGCGAAAGTTGCGATCTGAGTCGTCGGATCCCAAGTCGGGCTGCCCTGGGCTTTCCACTCGGTGGTCGTATCCCGTGGCGTAATTGAGTTGGGCCGACGGTAGTCGTTCTTGTAGGACTCGGCGGTGAGGCGGATTTGGGTATTCTTGAATGGCCGTGCGAGAATCGTGCCGAACTCGCGATGGATTCGTTCCGACGCGGGCTGACGGGTGAATCCTTTGCTTTCTTGGACAGCGGCCACGCGGAGGGCGAGTTTCCCGCGCACGAGCGGTTGGTTGAAATTGAGGCTCTCGCGGTGGCCGCCCCAGTCGTCGAAGCGGAGTGAGGCGCTGGCGGTTACGCGGTCCGGGTTGGCTTGGGTGGGAACGACGTTCACGGTGCCGGAGGCAGCGCCGAGGCCGAAGAGATTGGAGTTGGGGCCGCGGGAGATTTCAATCGCCGCGACGTTGTAGAGGTCGAAGGGGATGGAGTTGTTGGTCCGGAAATTGCCGAAGGCGGTGTTGGCGCCGCCCGCGCTCTGACCGGCGGTGCTAATGCCGCGGATGCGGTTCGATTGTTGGGGATTCGACTGCACCTGGTCGTTGACGCCGCCAGAGCGGTTGCGGTTGAACGTCGTGAAATTATCGGTGCCCTCGGTGCTGGCCTCGTAGCGGAAGACGTCGTTGATATCGAGGACAGCAGTATCGAGCATCTGTTGCTTGGTGACGACGGTGATAGAGGCGCCGAGGTCCTCGAGTTTCGAATTTAGGCGGGTGCCGGAGAGTGTGTTGAGGGCTTGATAGCCCTTATCCGCGTCGGACGCGACTTGGAACGGGGACAGCATGATAGCCTCCTCGCT
>CAMBVX010000348.1 GCA_945871085.1 Opitutus sp. GAS368
CGTCTGGCGCCTCGCCGGCCCAAGCCGCGATCTGCTTCGCATCATAATCGCGGGCGTTCACCTTCTTCACGGTCTCGTGAAAGAGCGTGGCAATCGCAGAGGCATCAAATGAAGTGGCAAGTCGGACCATGGGAAAAGGGATCGATGAAGTGGGACGAGGCAGGCAAGTAATCTGGACACCGGCGCGCGCGCAACACCCTTAACGAAGCAAAGCACTGCCCACGCTCGGCGCAGCCCGCTGGACCGCGAGTCGTGGGCGGTGCCTCGACGGTGTCCATGCCGTCCTGTCGGAAACTTGCTCAGGCCGCGTCCTGCGTCGGCTCGGCCTTGGCGTCGGTGCGCAAGGTAGGCTTGCGGCGACCGGCCACCACCCCGGCATCGATAATGACCTCCGTCACATCGTCGCGTTGGGGCAACTCATACATCACTTCGAGCATGAGGTTTTCCATAATGGCACGGAGGGCGCGGGCACCCGTCTTCAGCTCGATCGCCTTTGCGGCGATCGCCTTGACCGCATCGGGGGTAAATTTCAAGCGCACCCCGTCCATCGCAAACAGCTTCGCGTATTGCTTCACCATCGCATTTTTCGTGCGCAGGAGAATTTTCTCCAAGTCGGCGACCTGCAGCTGATCCAGCACGGAGACGACCGGCAGGCGGCCGATGAATTCCGGGATCATGCCGAAGCGGATCAGATCTTCCGGCGCGAGCGCCCGCATCAACTGCTCGGGCTTCAAGGCCGCCTCGTGCTGCGCGGCCACTGCGGAGAATCCGAGGCTCTTTGAGCCCATCCGGCGCTGCACGATAGCGTCGAGGCCGACGAAGGCCCCGCCGCAGATAAAGAGAATGTTCGACGTGTTGATCTGGATGTATTCCTGATTCGGATGCTTGCGCCCACCTTGCGGGGGAACGTTGCAGGTCGTGCCTTCGAGAATTTTCAACAGCGCCTGCTGCACGCCTTCGCCGGATACATCGCGCGTGATGGAAACATTTTCCGTCTTGCGCCCGATCTTGTCGATTTCATCGATGTAGATGATGCCGCATTCGGCCTTCTTTACATCGTAGTTAGCGGCCTGGAGGAGCCGCAGGACGACGTTCTCCACATCCTCGCCCACGTAGCCTGCTTCGGTGAGCGTGGTCGCATCGGAGATCGCAAACGGCACATCGAGGATCTTCGCGAGCGTGCGCGCAAGCAGCGTCTTGCCGGAGCCCGTGGGCCCGAGAAGCATGATATTACTTTTCTCGACCTCGACGTCGTTAAACTCTGGAGACAGTGCGGCGGAGTCTTTGCCGGGCTGGCCGGAATCAAACATCAAACGCTTGTAGTGGTTGTAGACCGCGACCGAGAGAACCTTCTTGGCGTGATCCTGGCCAATCACGTGGTCATCCAGGGTCTTCTTAATGTCGGACGGCTTGATCAGGCGCAGTGCGGGCCGGGCATCCACCGCCGGAATTTTAATTTCACGATCGATAATCGTTTTGCAGACGTTGACGCACGAATCGCAAATATAGACGCCCGGTCCGGCGATGATTTTTTTGACTTCGGCCTGCGACTTGCCGCAAAACGAACAAAGGGTCATGCGCGCGGATTTTGCCATGGCCTGGAGCGTGAGCGGCGTTGCGGGTGAGTCGAGGTCGGAGTTCGCTGCGGATTCGGTTGCAGACTCAGGCGGCGGTCGGCACCGCTATTTTCTGAACCTCGCGCGTGGACTCCACGACGTGGTCGACGATGCCGTAGGCTTTCGCTTCGAGCGCACTCATGTAGTAGTCGCGATCCGAATCCTTCTCGACCTGCTCAGCGGTCTTACCCGTGTGCTTCGCGATGGTCTCGTTGAGCGTCTTGCGCCAGCGGAGAATTTCCTTCGCTGCAATCGCGATGTCGGAGGCTTGGCCACCCGCACCGCCGCTCGGCTGATGGATCATCACGCGGCTGTTGGGCAGAGCGAAGCGCTTGCCCTTCGCGCCTGCGGCCAAAAGCACCGTGCTCATGCTCGCGGCCATTCCGACACAATACGTCACCACATCACATTGCAGGAAGCCCATCGTGTCATAGATCGCCATCCCCCCCGTCACCACGCCTCCGGGCGAATTGATGTAAAGATGGATATCCTTCTTCGAGTCCTCCATCTGGAGGTAAAGCAACTGCGCGATCACCAAGTTGGCAATCGTGTCATCAATGGGCGTGCCGATGAAGATGATGCGGTCCTTCAAGAGGCGCGAATAGATGTCCATGGACCGCTCGCCGCGGCCGGTGTTTTCGAGAACGATGGGAACGTAGTAGCTCACAAGTAGGTGTGGTTATCGGCCGGTTAAGCCGCTGGCTGAATGGTTTTCACCGTAGCCTTGGACACCAGGAAATCAACCGCCTTGTCAAAAATGATGTTCTGCTGGACCGCGCGGAGCTGCTCGCGATCAGTCGTGAGAGCCTTCACGAGTTTCTCGGGCTTCTGTTGGGTGCGGGCGGACTCGCGATAGATAAACGCATCGATGTCTTCGCTCTCGACCGTGAGTTTCTCGGCCTCGGCGATTTTCGCGAGGACGAGCTGCATCTTGACGCGATTCGTCGCCGCTTTTTTCGCACCGTCGAAGAGCTCTTTCTTATCTTTCTCAAACTGCTCCTGCGGCACTCCGCGGCGCATGTTTTCTTCGATGAACTGCCGCAACACACCCTGCGTCTCGGATTCGACGAGCGAATCCGGCACCGGAAAATCGACCTTGGCCGCGAGCGCCTCGGTGACTTGGCGACGCTGAGCCGCGCGGTTTTGATAGTCTTTCTGCCCCTTGAGATTCGCGCGCACCTGCGCCTGCAAACCGGCGAGATCGTCGACTTGCTGGGCTTTGAAAAACTCCGCGTCGAGCGCCGGCAGCACACGCTCCCGGATCTCCTGCACGTCGACATGATAGACTGCCGATTTGCCCGCCAATGCGGGCACCGCCGGGAACTCGGCCGGGAACGTGATCGCAACGTCCTTCTTGTCCCCGGGCTTGAGGCCCGCGAGCTGTTTGCCGAGGCCGGGAATGACGCCTTCATTGGTCCCCTCAACCTCTTCCCACGTTTGCGGAACCTTGCCGTAAAGTTGTTTGTCGGGCGCCAGGTCCGCAATCGGCAGGCCGTCGATGGTGCCCTCGTAGGCGAGCTTCACATAATCGCTCTTCTGCGCCGGACGGTCCGCCGCTTTGAAATCAGCTCGCTCGCCCCGGAGGCCTTCAATCACGTTATCCACCTCGGCATCGGTCGCATCGGTCGGCGTGATTTCCGTCGGAAGATTTGTGTAGTCCGGCAACGTAAACTCAGGGCGAACATCCAGCGTGATCGTGACAATCACGGGCGCACCCGTCGCGATCGTTCCCTCCTCGACATTGACGACATTGAGCACGTCGAGCTTCGACTCCTCGAGACCGCTGCGGTAGGCCTTGCCCACGATTTTTTGCTTAAACTCCGCCGTAATTTCCTTGGCAAAACGCCGTACGATCATCGCCGCCGGAGCCTTACCGGGACGGAAGCCGGGGATGCGCGCCTGCTTGGCAAATTCGAGGACGACCGCTTGGTGTTCCGCATCGACTTCGCTCTGGTCGAGCGTGACGACGAGACTTTTACGCGTGGCGGAGAGACTGTTCTGTTGGACGTTCACGGGAGTGTGGGCGGACGGGTTTTGATTGAGAGAATTGGTCACGCTACGTCGCGTGATGCGTCGGTCAATGCCGGATTCTGCGGGCTTGCGCGGACTCGCGGCGGGACGTTTCGTAGGCCAAAGATGCCCAGTCTCCGCCAAATTCTCGCCGCCCACGCGCCCGTGCTGCTCATCGATGCAGCGTCGACCCGCGTGCAAGCCGGATGGTTGGCCAACGGTGAGTTGACGACGGCGCGTTGGACCACCTCAGACGAAGACACGGGCGTGGGCCTTTTCACGAGTCTGGCTGCGCTTGGCGTCGAGATCGACGCCGTCGGCGCCTTTGTTTTTTGCGATGGACCCGGTTCGGTGCTTGGCATCCGCACGTGCGCGATGGCGCTGCGGACCTGGAACGTGCTCAAGGCCCGCCCCATGTTCACGTATTGCAGCCTCGCCGTCGTCGCCCAAGGGCTCGGCCGGCCCGATGTCGGTGTTGTCGCGGACGCGAGGCGCGAATTATGGCATCACTTTACCTTTCGCGGCACACTGCGACGGGTTCCTGTCGGAGAGCTCTCGGGTGAACTCGTGATGCCGGAAAACTTCCGCCATTGGTCGCAACCGCCGGCCAGTGTGACGTCCGTCCCCTACTCCCTCGCAGAACTACTTCCGCGCGTGATCGACGCGGATTTATTTCACCCGACCGACGCGCCCGACGCGTTCCTGCACGAAGAACCTAGCTACGTGACGTGGACGCCCAAAATTCACCGCGCCCCGTCTGCGACCTGAGAGGAATTCATGGCGCGGCGAGCGCAGGAATTCCCAAAGAGGAGGGACCACGGCGCGCTTTCCCGTAAGCCCCATGCGCGGACCGAGAGTTTTCCCCCATAAATTACGGGGAAAAAATGCCGGTTTTGCCTGCTCAGGGCTCCGTTGCAATTGACCAGATACTCATAGGGTCTTTCGCCTAATTTATCATTGCCCGCGAGCTCATGATCAATCAGCTTTCAGCGTTCCCCATGAAGTCCGTACTTCGTAGCCACTCAAGGGCGTCCAGAAAGCTGAATCCTTGGTGCGGTATCGTTTTTTTCTGCGTGTGCTTCGTCCACGCGCATGCGCAGTTCAGCTACTCAGAAGATTTCAAGAACGCCACCGCTCCCGGTTGGGTCCTCAACCCGGCCGGCAACTCCGTGATCGGTCCGGTTCTCACCTCGGGTGCCTCGACCCGCTCGGGCGATCCGGGGCACCCCGGTGGCACTATCGACTCATCGGGTTCTGGCTGGCTGCGACTCACGAACAACACGCTAAATGTGGCCAACGCCGTTTACTTCGACACGCCTGTTCCCTCCGCGGGTAACAGTGTCACCATTGCATTCGGAGCAAATTTTTGGAACAACGGTTACAACGGCGCCCCCGGTGGAGCCTATCCAACCGGCGCGGACGGCCTCACGTTTTTCCTCTACGACGCCAGCAAAACGTTCACCGTCGGTGCCTATGGTGGAGCGATCGGCTACGCCCAACGAACGACGCCTGGCAACGTCAACGGTCTGAATGGCGGTTACGTGGGCATTTCCTTCGACCCCTACGGCAACTTTTCGACCACAGCCGAAGGAAAACTCGGCGGCACCGCCGGTCTTCAGCCCAACTCCGTCGCCGTGCGCGGCCCCGGGCAGGGTTTGACCGGCTACAACTACCTGGCCGGCACCGGCAACAAAGACTACACGGATACTGGCAGCGCCACCGTCTCAGACGTGACCGACGGCAACGTCCCGGCGTTGCCCTACACGATGGCATTTCCGACTGCCACGACGCGCCCGAATCAGAGCACCCAATACCGCAACATTTCGGTCACGATCAATGAAAACAGCCAGCTCGCCGTCAGCATGCAATTCGGTGAGGACGGTCTCTGGTATCAACTTCTCGACGTCGACCTCAGCTCCTTTGTGCGCCCCGAACAATTGAAGATGGGCTTCGCCGCCGGCACCGGCTCCGGAACCCTGATCACCGAGGTTGGCGGTCTCCTCACCATTCAAGCAACCGCCGGCACGGGTAATTTTATCTGGGACAATCGCAAGGGGCCCGGCGACGGCGGTGTCGGTGGCGGGATTATCTGGGGCACCGACACGAACGACCCGCTCAACTGGGCAGGTCAGACGAACCCCACCCTCAAGTCCAACGTGATCTTCAACAGCACGTACGTCACCTCCGCGCAAAGCATCCACGTGAACGACAACGACAAAGTGATCACGAACATGTATTTCAGCGGAGCGAACGCCTACACCCTGACGACCGACAACGCGCGCACCTTGATCTTCGATTCCGTTACCCCCGGCGGCCTCACCGCCATCAATCTTACCAGTGACGTCGGTGGTAACGCGGCCCACACCATCGACCTCGCCGTCCAGATGAACCAGAATCTGGATATCAATAACAACATCTCGCCGACCTTCACCGTCAGCGGCAATATCGACAGCGGCGGCAATGTCCTCGGCCTCAAAGGCAGCGGCACCACCGTCCTCGCCGGCGCCATCAGCGGCGCGGGTTCGCTGCTCAAGAGCAATGAAGGCACGACCCGCCTGACTGGCGCGACCGCCAACACCTACGCGGGCCTCACAACCGTCAGCGGCGGCACGCTCCAAATCGAAAAAACCACCGCCCTCGGCAGCACCGCCACCGGCACGACCGTCTCCGCCGGTGGCACCCTCGGCCTCGCCGGCACGGGCACCACCTTCGCCGCCGAAGGTCTCACCCTCAACGGCGACGGCGTCAGCAACCTCGGTGCTCTGCGCAACAGCGCCGGCGCCAATACTTGGACCGGCACCGTCGCCCTCGGCGCACTGGGCAGCAATTCTATCGGCGTCGATACCGCTACCACCCTCAACATCACCGGCCTCATCTCCGGGGCGTCTGGCAACAACCTCACTAAAGTCGGGGCCGGCCCGCTCACACTTTCGAGCGCCAATACCTACAACGGCAGCACCACCATCACTGCTGGCTCGATCATTATTTCCAGCGACGGGGCCGCCGGCGGCAATGCCGGAAACCTGGGCACCGTGCCTGCCTCCGCCACCGCGGATAACTTAACCCTGAACGGCGGCACGCTGCAAAACACCGCGACCATGACGCTGAACGCCAACCGCGGAATCGCCCTCGGCACCTCCGGCGGCACCTTCCAGACCGACCCCGGCACCACGCTCACCTACAACGGCGTCGCCAACGGCGCGGGTGCGCTCAACAAAACCGGCACCGGCACCATGATCCTCGGCGGAGCCAACACCCACAGCGGCGCGACGAATATTAACGCCGGCACGCTTCGACTCGGTGCGGACAACGTTTTCTCCACCGCCCCCACCCGCACCGCCGTGACCGTCGCCAACGGTGCCACGTTCGATGTCAACAGCCGCGCTGACGCCATCGGCTCCTTGGCTGGCGTTACTGGCAGCTCCGTCACACTCGGCACGGGCACACTGACCACCGGGTCAAACAATACGTCCACAACGTTTGCCGGCATCGCCAGCGGCACCGGCGGCAACCTCACCAAAACCGGCAACGGCAACCTCACGCTCACCGGTGCCAACACCTTTACCGGCACGCTCGAAATCGCCGGTGGCACCGTGACCGCCGGCGCCGCCAACGTCCTCGCAAATACGTCCACGCTCAAGATGAGTGGCGGCACTTTTGCCGTCGGCGGAAACTTCAACGACACCATCGGCACCCTTGCCCTCGCCGCGAATTCAAACTTCGACTACTCGAACAAAACCTCCGCCCTCACCTTCGGCAGTGCCAACCGCACCGGCGGCGTGCTCACCATCTATGGGTGGGCCGGAGACATGTCCGGTGGCGGTGCCAGCCAACTCTTCTTCAGCGCTGCTCCGACTGGCTTTACGACTGCGACCGACATCGTTTTCGACGGCTACGG
>CAMBVX010000349.1 GCA_945871085.1 Opitutus sp. GAS368
GTGAGCGACTTCCAGCCGACCCCAAACTGGCTCACGTAAAATGTCCCGCCCGCGGCAGTCAGCAGCAGCAGGTTGGCGAGCAGCCAGAGCGAGACTTTGAGCGAGAGGGGAAAGGTAACTTTCATGGGAGCGGACGCGGAGGCGTGGTCGAACCTTACGCCGGTCAGTCCGAAAAATCCCGCACGTTTACGCTGGCTTAACAAAATTCTTTCCGCGCCTCACACCTGCTTTACCGGGCGGTGATTTAATCCGCCTTATGAACCTCCCCTCTGGCCTACTCCTCACCTGCCTCGCCTCCGCGCTGACCGCCGTCGCCGCCGAACCGCAGCTCGCATCGTGGCAGACCGCCAACACCCGCCGCTACGCCCGTATCTATGAAACGGACGCCGCCCGCCTCGCCGGCACTTCCGTCACGACGTGGTCGCGCGGCACCACCGCGCAGACGTCGCCCAGCTACGCGGGCGTAATTCAAGTTTCGTCGTCCGCCAGCTGGGTTTACCTGCGCACGTCAGGTCTCGGCACGCATGTGATGGGTCCATGGTACCTGAATGCCGCGCACACCCAAAATTTCCCGGGCTATCCCGCCAACACCGGCACGCTCTACCGCATTCCGCGCACCCCGGCGATCCCGACCACGAAGACACTGACCGGCGCTGGCCCCATCGGCTACTTCGTCGATGGCGTCGCCGCCTACGACAACCGCGACACGTTTTCCTTTATCAACGCCACGGGTGCCGATGGTTCTCCCGTCGGAGGGGGCAGCCGCGGTGATGGCGTGTGGAACCGCGAGGCTTACGCCAACGAGGGCGTGACCTTTGATCCGGCCTTCGCGCATCAGGCGATGACGAGTCACCATTACCACGCGAACGCCCCGGCGGTGCGTTTCGCGCTCGGCGACCACGTCGAGTTCAACGCCACGACCAAGCTCTACACCGAGAGCAACGCGCCCGTGATCGCGCACTCGCCCATCGTCGCGTGGCTGGCCGACGGCCTGCCTGTGTATGGTCCCTACGGTTACGCGGCGCCGATGGATCAGCAGAGCGGGCTGCGCCGGATGACGCCCGGTTACGTCAAACGCGACGGCGCCAACGGCACGACAAATCTCGCTACGACCGGCCGCACGACGCTGCCGGCGTGGGCCGCCCGCGTGCAAAACCGCAGCGCGACGCTGCCGGCCAACGTCTCCGGTCCGGCGGTCGGCACGGCGTTTCCGCTCGGCAACTACCTCGAAGACTACGACTACTTGGGCGACCTGGGAAAAACCTACGGCGCGGATTTCGATCTCAACGAATACAACGTCCGCTTCTGCGTGACCCCCGAGTTTCCCAACGGCACGTGGGCCTATTTCCTGACCATCGAGGTCAATGGCACGCCCAAGTTTCCCAACCTCGTCGGCCGCTACTTCTACGGCAGTCCCGTCGGCGGCAACGTCACCGCGATCAACGAAACCGTCACCGAGTTTGTCCGCGCGAGCCAAGCATCGCCGATTTCCGTGAGCGCGACCAACGCGGGCGGAACCGTTGCGATTACGTGGTCCTCGGTGGAAGGCGCGACCTACCAGATTGAAACTTCTCCCGATGCCACGACGTGGTCGACCCTCGCGCCCGCGACGGCCGTCACCAGTAGCGGCGGCGAAACGACGAATTTTTCCACCACGACTGTTGCGACCAACTATCGCGTCACGCTCACCGCTCTCTCCACCTACGACCCGCGTGGGGCCGGCGGCCTCTCGGGCGTGGGCAACGTCGCGACGGCTGCCGTGTCCGTCGGCTCGTCTGGCACCGCGCGCCTTGTTAACATCGCCACGCGCGTCGCTCTGGGCGGCGCGGCCGGCACGCCGATCTCCGGCTTCGTCCTCGCCGGCACCGGTACGAAGCAAATGCTCGTTCGCGCCGTCGGCCCGACGCTCACGGCCTTTGGCGTGACCGGAGTGCTCGGCGATCCGCAGCTCAGCCTCGTGAGTGCCACCGCCACGGTCGCGAGCAACGATAACTGGCTCGCCGCCGATGCGACGACATTCACGTCGTCCGGGGCGTTCGCGCTGGCGGCGACGAGCAAAGACGCCGCGCTCGTCGCCCCGCTCAGCGCCGGTGCCTACACCGCACCGGTCACCGCGACCGACGGCGGCAGTGGCGTCGCGCTCCTCGAAATTTATGACGCGGCGACCTCCTCCTCGCTCAGCGTGATCAACGCCTCCACTCGCGCCTTCGTCGGCTCCGGCGACAGCGTGATGATCCCCGGTTTCGTAATCAGTGGCACGGGTGCCTTGAAGCTTCTCGTCCGCGCCGTCGGCCCAACGCTCTCATCGCTCGGAGTGAGCGGTGTGCTCGCCGATCCCACGATCACACTCTTCCGGGGTGCGGCTGCGCTCGTGACGAACGATAACTGGTCCGCCGCGACGAACGCGGTCGAGATTTCAGCCACCGCCGCCTCCGTCGGTGCGTTTGCGTTGCCCACTGGCAGCCGCGATGCCGCGCTGATTGCGACCCTCCCGGCTGGCGCCTACACTGCGGTCGTGAGCGGCGTCGGCGGCACCAGCGGCACGGCGCTCGTTGAGCTCTACGTTGTGCCGTGAGGGGATGAATCCGTAGCCGCGAGCGTGCGCGAGTGGTTGTTCGAACGCCACTCGCTCACGCTCGTAGCTACGCCGGCAAGGAGCGGAAAGTCATTCGGGCGCGACCATCATGTAGCCGGCGGAGCGCACGGTGCGGATGAAGCGTGGCTCCTTCGCATCGTCGTGGAGTTTTTTGCGCAGCGACGAAATGTGCACGTCGATCGAGCGGTCGAACACGTCGTAGTTGCGGTCGCGGGCCTCATCGAGGAGCGCTTCGCGGGATTTGATGCGGCCTTTCGCTTTGGCGAGACTCGTGAGGAGATCGAACTCCACGGGCGTCAGCACGAGCGGCTCGGTGCCGAGCACGGCGGAGCGGGCGTCGAGGTTGAGGCGCAGTTCGCCCACGACGACTTCTTTGGGCGGAGCTTCGGCACTGGCGGAAACCGTCGCGTTGAGCGCACTGCGGCGGAGCACGGCGCGGAGGCGGGCGAGGAGTTCGCGGGTGGAGAAGGTTTTTGGGAGATAGTCATCCGCGCCGACTTCGAGGCCGACGATGCGGTCCGTCTCATCGCCGCGCGCGGTGAGCATGAGGACGGGCACGGCGGATTTTTGGCGGATGCGTTTCAGGACTTCGAAGCCGTCCATGCCGGGGAGCATCACATCGAGGATGAGGGCGTGGGGCGCGGCCGGGCCGGGGGCGGTGGCGCGTTCGACGCCCTCGGGGCCGGTGTGGACGGCGGTCACGTCGAAACCGAGCGGCTCGAGGTAGGTGGTGACGAGCCGGCAAAGTTTTTTGTCGTCGTCGATCATCAGCAGGCGCGTGCGGCCGGAGTCGGGGGCGGCGGAAGTCATCGGCCGTGAGTTCTGGGGTGTTGTCGGTGCGCGTGCAATCGTCGAGAACTTAACGAGAGCTTAACAATTTTCGCCGGTTCGTCTCACATGCGCTTAATCCCGGTGCCTCATCTTTCACCTATGCGCTACGTGTTCATTCTGCTTCTCGTGTGCTCCTCGCTGGGCGCGGCGGACCTGCGGGTGGAGGTGCAGTTGCGTTGGCGCGGGGTGCCGGTCGCGGTGCCTTCGGCGGAGCTGGCCGGTGCGGAAGGGCAGACGCTGCGGCTGACGCGGTTTGCGGCGATCATGTCGGGGCTTGTGCTCGCACGGCCGGATGGCGGCACGGTGCAGCTCGATGGGCAATATGGTTTCCTCGAAGCGGAGTCGGGTCGCCTCGCGCTGATGCTCCGCAATGTCCCGGATGGCGATTACCACGGACTGGAATTTCAGCTCGGGTTGCCGGCGGGGGTGAACCACGGCGATCCGGGGCAGTGGTCGGCGCGGCATCCGTTGAATCCGATTGTGAACGGGCTGCACTGGGGTTGGGCGGGCGGCTATGTGTTTGCGGCGATCGAGGGACGTTGGCGCGCAGTGGGGGCGGACGCCGCCAAAGAAGAGCGGGGATTTTCGTATCATCTCGCGACGGATGCCCGCGTGATGCGCGTGGGTTTTGTCGCGCTGCTGAAGGTGGCGGGGCCGACGACCGTTTCGCTCGCGCTGGATTTGGGCAAAGCGGTGGGTGGCCATGGGCTCGCGGCCGACGATGGCAGCGAGTCGACGCACTCCGCCGAGAATGATGCGTTGGCGACCAAACTCGCGAAGGCGATGGAACGGGCGTGGTTTTTCCTGGAAGTAGGGCCGACGGCGGCCGGTGGCCGCGAGCGTGAGCGAGTGGAGGGCAATGAAGAACCACTCGCTGGCGCTCGCGGCTACGAAGTCACCGGGACGCCACGGGCCTTCGTCGTGCCGGCAGGGTTTCCGCAACCGGACCTGCCGGCGGACAATCCGCTCACCCAAGAAGGCGTGGCGCTCGGTGAATTGCTCTTCCACGACCACCGGCTTTCGGCGGGATACCTCCAGAGCTGCGCGAGTTGCCACGCGGCACCGCAGGCATTTTCCGACGGTCAGGCCACGAGCGCGGGCGTCGACGGCATTCGCGGTACGCGCAGTTCCATGCCGCTGTTCAATCTCGCGTGGAGCCCGAACTATGCGTGGGACGGCGCCAAGCCGCGCATCCGTGATCAGGTGCGGGCGGCAACGACCAATCCCCTGGAAATGAAAGC
Source organism: Opitutus sp. GAS368 (assembly GCA_945871085.1). Taxonomy (GTDB): domain Bacteria; phylum Verrucomicrobiota; class Verrucomicrobiia; order Opitutales; family Opitutaceae; genus GAS368. Next base: position 4,669 of record CAMBVX010000349.1, read on the forward strand.
CGACCTCGTGGTCGTGGTGGCGGAGTTGAATCGCGACGCGAGGCTCCGTGAAAAATTCTCTGCCGCGTTTGGCTCGCCGGCCATTACCGCAGATCGCGTGGATCTCGCGATCGAGCAATTCCTCCTGACGCTCGTCGCGGCCGATTCAAAGTTTGATCGCTCACTGCGCGGCGTGGAGCAGCTCACTGGGGACGAAAAAAAGGGCTTCGCGCTCTTCGTGACGGAATACGATCCGGCGCGCGGCAAGCGGGGAGCGGATTGTTTTCACTGTCACGGTGGCGCGTTGTTCACGGATTTTGGACTGCGCAGCAACGGTCTCGATCTCGCGAGTGTCGATGGCGGCCGTGCGCTCGTGACGGGCAAGGAGACGGATACGGGGAAATTCAAAACGCCGTCGCTCCGCAATGTGGCCGTGACCGCGCCCTACATGCACGATGGCCGTCTCGCGACACTCGAGGACGTCATCGCGCACTATGATCACGGCGTGAAGCGTGCGCCGACACTTGATCCTAATCTCGCCAAGCACCCCGCCGCCGGCCTCGCGCTGACGCGGGACGAGCAGCGCGCACTTGTGGCGTTTCTGCGGACACTCACCGATTCGACGGTGTCCGCCGTTCCCGCTGGAAAATCCCGCACGTCTCATCCATGAAAATCATCCCACTCCTGTTTATATCGCTCGTAGCCACGCCTGCCGCGCTCGCGCATCCTGGCCACGAGTCGCTGACCACGGTGCCCGCGCCCGCAGCGGCGGCGGAAGTCTTAATTACTGTCGAGGGCGCGAAACGGGTCATCCGCGCGAACGGCCTGCCTGATCACGCGACGGGAAAATTTCCCGGCCGCGGAAACCCGAACAAGATCGCTTCGCAGCACTATGTATTTTCCGTGCCCGTCAGCCCGCAGCGCGCGGAGAAGACGACTCCGTTGGGCATGAGTCCGTTTGGGGTCGCGGTGAACGGGGTGGTGTTCGATCCCGGGGCGAACGAGTGGTGGAAAGACGACCGCTCGACTGGTTGGCAATACGAAGCGCTGGGCGGCGGTCCCGACCTCGGCATCGATACCGAGCACGCGCACGTGCAGCCGAATGGCGCGTATCACTATCACGGGATGCCGCCGGCGCTGCTGGCGCGGCTCTCCGGAGGGAAGAACCAAATGGTGCTCATCGGGTGGGGGGCGGACGGATTTCCGATATACGGGCCGTGGATTCCGACGGATGCGAACGACGTGAACTCCGCGTTGAAGCGTGCGCAGGCGAGCTACCGCGTGAAGACGGGCAAGCGTTCCGACGGTCCTGGTGGCGCGCATGACGGGAAATTTGGCAAAGACTGGGAGTATGTCGCGGGCACCGGCGACCTCGACGAATGCAACGGCCGCTTCGGAAAAACGCCGGAGTTTTCTGCGGGCACCTACTACTATGTGGTGACGGACGGCTATCCGTTTATCTCGCGGCTCTGGCGGGGCACACCGGATGCGAGTTTCATCCGCCGCGGCCCGCCGCCGGGCGGTGGACCGGATGGAGGAAAAGGAAAGAAGCCGAAGCGGGCGCCGTAGTTCGAACATCGCAGGATACTTGGGTAATGGGACGAACTTTAGCCAACGGCTGAAGGCAAGAGATGAACGACCTGACCCTGTTCGGCGCTCCCTTCATTTTAGTTGTCACCTATTTCGCCGGATCGAACCAACGGGCGGCCCGACCCGGGCGGTAAGATTTCTCGTGAGGCAACGCCCACTGGCTGGTAAGATTTCAAGTGAGGCAATGCGGGGGGCTGTCGCTGGATTTGCCCACTATAAACAGCGATGAGCCTGTTTTGTGGTTACTTAAAATACTTTCAATGAGATAGTTAGAATTATTGAAAATCGCACAGTTATTTTTGAGCGTTCGGCGTGGTGGCGCATCTATCTCCGTGTAGTCAGCACTGTGCTGGTAACACAGTGTTTAGTTTGTAGTTCTTACGGTTTGCTTGGTGTTAGGTCACACGGGCCGCCCCTTCATGGGGGCGGCTCCTGTGTTTTAGGGCCCAAGGACAGCAGGATCGAAGAATGGCCGCGGGTGATGAAAAGCGGCTGCGAGATTTTGGAACATCAAAACTGCGATGCCACCGTGCTGCTGCGCGCCATCGCCCGTGATGCCGTGATCGCCTGGCGGATCATGCTCCTGGCGCTCTTGGGCCGGACCGCACCCGGGTTGCCCGCCGTCCTGGTGTTCGACGCGGGCGAGGGCGAAGTGCGGCAACTGCTGACGTCAAAAAAAACTCTCCGTGGGTGAAGCGATGATCGCGACCGCCAACTCGCCGGCTATCTGCACCGCGCCGGGCATGGCCGCCCGGTTTCGAGTGTTTGTGGAAAGGATACGCCATCCTGCGCAGGATAGCGAAAATTATGCAGCGCCCTCGTGCCTCCGAATCAAACCCCCGCCGCCCCATACGGCGCAGCAAATCTGTGGCCATGCGCAGGGCTAGCGCGAAAAGTCAGGCGACGTTTTGCGCCAAAGTGCGAGCGATGCTGGAGGTGCGCACGCGAAACCAAGCGGCGGTGGCGGTGGTCCGAAAGGTCAACCCGATCACGCGCGGCTGGGCGGGTGCGTTTCATTTCGGCAACAGCACGCGCGTTTTTGGCCAACAGCAGACCTTTGTGCGCCACCGGCTGCGGCGGTGGTTGTGGCGAAAAAGTATGGCTGCACCCACGGGCTCTTCCGCTTCTTCACCGACGACCGACTGGCAGGCCAATACACGCTAGGGAACTGGCCGCTCACCGCGGCCTGGAAACGATGAACTCCGCTGAAACCAATCCGAAAGAACGGGGACGCGGTAAGCCGTGTGCGGGAAAACCGCCTGCACGGTTTGACGAGGGGAGGGCCG
>CAMBVX010000350.1 GCA_945871085.1 Opitutus sp. GAS368
TTGGTGCCGACCACGATGTCGCCGTTGAGTCCGTTGAAAGCCGAATCGGTGCGCCACTGGACCCCACCCGAGAGCTGCGGCTCGACCAGCGGGAGAAACTTGATCGGCCCTGCAACCCGCAGGGCGCTCGACCACATGGCGGTGCTGGCACCCTGCACATTGATCCGGCTGATTTCGGCTACGAGAGCCGGATCGTTGGTGAGGCCGCTGGCGGGGCCGATAAACGGATTGTAGAATTTGCCGACAAATCCCGGCAAGGTGCCGGCGAGGGCCTGGGTCACGCGTGACGTCACGACCGTGTTCAACCGGCGGCTCTGGGTGGAGTGGCCGTAGGAGACGTCGCCGTTCCAGTGCCAGTCGCCGGGGAGCCGGCCCTTCAACGAACTCAACACATTCCAGGATTGGGTTTTCGTGTTGCGCGGGGTGTTGGGGGTGTCGTGCAGGCGCGTCGTGATCCGCACCGGCACGCCGGCGGCGCCGAGCGCCGCCGTGCCGAAAGGATTGAAGGGGTTGGCGGCCGGCACGTCGGTTTGGAGAAACTCGCCGTCCAGAAGGAACGCCGTGTTTTCGGCCAGATTCACCTGGAGCGTCCCCTCCGTCTCCTTCGTGAAGCGGTGCGTCAACTCGGTCATGAGGGCGCGAATGCCCTGCTCCTGCCGCGTCCAGTTCTGGCCGCCGCCGCCGCGCGCGCCCCAACCTTCCGTGGCGTTGTTGTCGAGCGCAGGAATGAGCTGCGCTGCGGTCAGGAGACCGTTCGACGTGCGCGGGACCGACGCATAGGGCACGTTGATGATCGGCAGGTTCGTGGTGGCGTTCGCCGCGCGCTGGATGTTGAGGTTCGCGCCGACCGTGGGAAACGCCAGCCCGTTGAAGAGCGAGGGATTGCGCTCCAACACGCGCGTCCGCATGCGGGCGTAAAATCCGCCCTCGTTGTTGGACATGCCGTTATTGTGCGAATAATTCGCCGACATCATCAACTGGGTCCGGCCTTGGTTGAACACCACGCCACCCGCGAGCGAAAGCCCCACCCGGGCGGCGTCGCCCGAACTCGTGCGATTGCCATAAGTAGTAGAAATCTCGAAGCCGCGGTAATCGCTGCGCAGGATGATATTCACCACGCCGCCGGTGGCGTTGGCGCCGTAGATCGCGCCCGCCGAGCTGGGCAGGAACTCGATGCGTTCGACGGCCGCGAGGGGGATGGTATTGAGGTCGGCTTGCCCGGACGCGGTGGACGACGCCGACCCGCTGGGCAGGCGCCGGCCGTTGACGAGGACGAGGGTATCGGCTGCGCCGAGGCCGCGGGAATTGATCACACTCACGTTCGCGTTGGTGTTGCCGATGCCACTCGGTGAGACCGCGTTGGCGGTGTTCTGCGGCAACTGCGTGATGAAGTCCTGCATCGAAATCGCGCCGCTCCGGTCGATGAGCTCCCGGTCGATGACCACGTAGGGCGTAATGTCGTTCTCGGTACGGGCCTGATCCACGTTACGGGTTTCGAAGCGCTCCCCCTTGATCTCAAATTTCTCCAGCGCGACCGCGGATTGACCCGCGGCGGACGTGGGCGAGGCCGCGGCTTGGGCTCGGGCCGAGGCCACCCCTCCGACGAAAACGGCCAGCAGCGCCGCGAAGAAACGTGGTTGAGTGGGCATGGTCTTGATTGCGGTGCGGAGGACAGGGGAGGTAGTGCGCATGATTTTGTCGTGGGTTCGTCGGGGGTTGGAGTGGGGCTTATTCCAACGGGCGTTTAAGAAGAGGCTGATCGGTCTGAAGGCAGGAGCCTGCTTGCAGGCGATTCAGGGCTAGAATTGGGCACAGCGGATCGATTTCACTCTTTTGTCTCGATACAGAAAAGTGATTTCTGCCCGCGCACAAAAAGCTGCTTGCCCACGGCGACGAGCGACGCATCCACGCCTTCCTTGAGCGCGTTCGTGGCCACCACGTCCACCGTCGGACCAGGCTTAAGGACGACGGTCACGCCATTGCGGTCGGTGAAGTAGACGCGCCCGCCGGCGTAAACCGGCGAAGAGTAAAGTTGGGCGAGACCCGGGATGCGTTCACCGTCGATGACCGCCGTGCCCGTCGCCGCGTCGCGCACGGTCAGCACATTTTCCAGGTGCTTGGTGAAATAGAGCTGGTCGCCCACCAAGACCGGCGACGGCACATACGGGTTGCCGGACTTGGTGCGCCAATTCACCGGCCCATCCAACCCGAGGTCACCTTGCGACGACAGTGGCACCGACACCCCGCTGTTACCCCGATACCCACTCAGAATAATCGCCGCGTCTTGGTAGCGGAGCGCCGCCGGGATGGCGTTCTCGGTCATCCCCGCACACGACCAGATGACGCGGCCGGTCTCCAAATCGTGGCTACGCACGCTGCGGGTGCCGTTGAGGATCACCTGGGTCTTCCCGTTGAACTCGGTCACGAACGGTGTCGTCCACGTGGTGATCTCATCGCGGTCGGCCTTCCATTTGGTTTCACCCGTTTTGGCGTCCAAACAATACAACGCGGAATCCCATTCCTGATCCCAATTGATCAACAGTCGTCCATGATGAAGCACCGGAGTGACCGCCTCGCCATAGCCGCGGCGGGTCGTCAGCCGTCCGAGTTGGCGCTCCCAGAGCGGCTTTCCGTTCAGGTCGAAACAAAAAATCCCGAACGAGCCGAAAGAAACGTAGAGCCGCTCCCCGTCCGTCGTCGGAGAACCCGCCGCATACGAGTGCGTCGCGTGATGGCCCTCGTGCGGCACGAGTTCAGCGACGACTTTGCGCCAGATTTCTTTGCCGGTCCCGCAGTGATAACTCGTCACGATGAAGCGAAAAAAATCCGTGGGTTCCGTGGTCTGGCGCTCGTAGCCCTTGCGCGGCGTCACGCGGTCCTTCGGATCAGGGATTTCTTCCGGCTTCGCTTTGCGGTCCGTTTGCTCAGCGGAGACGATGAATACTTGGTCACCCCAGATGATCGGCGTGGCGCTGCCTTTCCCGACCAGTTCCGTGCGCCAGCGGATATTTTTCCCGCTCGCGCCATCCCACGTCGTCGGCGGATCAGCCAGCGGCGCAGTGCCATTGGCATGCGGCCCGCGCCAATGCGTCCAATTCTCGGCGGCCGCGAGGACCGCAGGCACCAACCCCAGCGCGAAACTCAGCCATGCCCATCGCACCACTCGAGACGCGGATCTTGACCGATCAAAACGACACGCGGGCTCAATGGGGTTCGAAGAGGAGAGGCTCATGGGGGAATAGGATCGCAGGGAAATCCGACACTGCGGTTACTCTTGAAAGGAACAAACGTCGGACGGATCACTGTCAACGCGCGAGCCGACAAACTCACCACGACGGCGCCCGCGGTCGAACAAGGCCGAGGCTGCGGAGAGCGTCGGTTGCCGTGCGGCGAAGTTGCAGGAAGCGCTGCCATGCTCCACCCATTGCAGGTCACGCGCCAACCACCGTCTCCGCCTGAAAATGTCGCGTAAAGCTTCAAATCGAAGCCAGTCGAGAAGGCCGCTGCGATCGCCACCGCCCGATTCCAACCTGCCCTACCCACGCAAGGTGCCCTTTCACTCTTTCAGGAATCGCCACTCGTGCTCACGAGCGCTCTTTCGCCAAATTTCTGACCTACAAAACTATTGGGTCTGCCCATTGAAGCATTGCCCAATCCGTCTCCACGATCTGCGGTGCCCTGAATCTGCGGGAAAAATCCGATCCGTAATGGGCTAAAAACCCATGGCAGGAACTCCACCGAAATTTTCCCACAGATTCAGGACCGGGCAGATATCCATCCACATCGATCCAACGAATCGCTATCCCGCGCGATCCTCCCCAATCCGTCTCCTCGATCTGCGGTGCCCTGAATCTGCGGGAAATCCGCTGGTTCATTGGGGTATCGCAGCGTCACTCGCGCTCCTCACCACGACGAGAGCAAAGCAGAACACGGCTCGACGCGCCAACCACCCGAATTTTCCGTTTCAGCAATCAACGATGGAGCCAACGCCCGGCGCCGGGTGTGATCAGATCTTTGCTGAAATAACAGCGGATGCGCTCTGCCGTGTTCGTAGTTCCGGCTTCAGCCGGTCCGGTAGAGTCACGGTTCATCAACGGAAGAGCGGTGACCGACCGCGACGACCACGACAATCAGCACCGAGTTTTCCAGCCGGCAGATGAGGCGGTAATCTTGCACGCGGTAGCGCCAGAGACCGTGCTTGGAGCCGCGCAGCGGTTTACCAAACGCAGCAGGATCGGTTGCGCCCCGGATGCGTTGATCGAGGTAGCCGCGGATGACCAGCGCCGCTGCCGGGCCAAGGTCGCGCAGGTGGCGTTGCGCGGTCGGTTCAATCCGGTAGTCCCAACTCACGCCAGACCTCCTCTCCGGTCCGCAAGCGGGAGCCGGTGGCGAGATGACGTTCCCACGCGGCGTCGCCGACGCGGGCATCAATCTCGTCCTCCACCGCCTCCCGGAGGGCGGCGGCCCGGCGTTCGAGCAGGATGAGCCGGGCGTCGGGTGTGTCCGACGACGCCATGGCACGGGCGAGCGCGGCGGAAGAAATAAATTTGGCGGGACTTTCTCCTGCGCGGCGGGCAGCGGCGACAATGCGGCGCTTGGCGGCGGGCGCGAGCCGGATGGTGGTAGTGGTGGTGGCGGCCATGAGGCACAGCTGTAGCACACGTAGGCCTGTGTCAAGGTGCGCGGGTTTCATCAGAGTCGATGACGATATCCGGCGCTATCGTCGCTGCCCGTGTCAGACGATTCTGTTCGTGATTCAGGAGCGGGCGTGAGTCGCGGCGAGGGTCAATTGTTCACCCTGCCCCTGCCAGCGGCTCCGGGCGATTTCGCCGCCGCTTCGCTTGGCGACGCCCCGTCCCATCGCGCGCAAGCGCGCTCCTACCACAGACCCTTTTCGACGCTCTTCCACCGCGATTTCGAACGGACGATACTTCCCATAAAATGTCTGTCCGTCTATCGAAGCTCTCGCAATCAGCTGGCGGGTGGGCTGTGCGCTCCGATTCTCCGACTAGCTCCGTCGCGGCAGTCCGGTTTCCAGACTTTCTCCTGTCCCTTCGCCCGCGAGGCGTATTACCTCAACACCGCATCCGATGATTCGCCCCTTCATCGCCCTCGTCCTCTCCCTTCTGGCCCCGCGCACGTTGTCTGCCGTAAACGCGGCCGATCTCGCTTTTTTCGAAGGCAAGGTCCGCCCGCTCCTCATTGAGCGCTGCTACGAGTGTCACAGTGACAAAAAACAAAAGGGTGGCCTTCGCCTCGACTCTCTCCCCGGTTGGCAAGCCGGCGGCGACACCGGCGTTGTGATCATCCCCGGCGACCCCGCGAAAAGCCTCCTCGTCGAAGCCATCGGTCGCAAAAACGAAGACCTCCAGATGCCGCCGAAAGAGCCGCTCAGCGCCGCCGAAGTCGCCATCCTCACCGAATGGGTCCAACGCGGCGCGCCCGATCCCCGCACCACCGCCCCGACCGCGTCCACTCCGAAGATCGCCCCCATGACCCTCGCGCAAGCCCGCACGCACTGGTCCTTCCAACCCATCACCGCCCCCGCCCGCCCATCCTCCATCTCCCCCTCTCCCCCTCTCTCCCTCCCTCCTTCTCCCAGCCAACACCCCATCGACCGCTTCATCCACGCCCGCCTCGCCGCCGAAAATCTCCCGCCCAATCTCCCCGCCGATCCGCACACGCTGGTGCGCCGCGCCTACCTCACGCTCCTCGGCCTCCCTCCGTCCTACGACCGCGTCGAGGCCTTCGCCGCCGCCCCGAGCCCCGCCGCGTTCGCCACCCTCGTCGATCAACTGCTCGCCCGCCCCGAATACGGCCAGCGCTGGGGCCGCCACTGGCTAGACGTCGCGCGCTACTCCGACACCACGGAAAAATCCACCGACGGCGAGCGCCGCATTCCCTTCGCCCACACTTATCGCGATTACGTGGTCGAGTCCTTCAACACCGATCGTCCCTTCAACCGTTTTGTCCTCGAACAAATCGCCGCCGACCGGCTCCCCACCTCCGAGCAACCCGACCTCCGCGCCCTCGGCTTCCTCACCGTCGGCCGCCGTTTCGAGGGAAACATGGAGGCCCCGCAGCTCATCATCGACGACCGCATCGACACCCTCGGCCGCGGCGTGCTCGGTCTCACGCTCGCCTGCGCGCGATGCCACGACCACAAGTTCGACGCCATCCCCACCGCCGACTACTACTCACTCTACGGCATTTTCGCCAGCAGCAGCGATCCGCTCGATCTACCCGAGGTCGGCACGCCATCCACCAGCCCCACCGCCACCGCCGCCATCGCGAAATACCGCGTCGACCGCGCCGCGCGTTTCGTCGCCTACGAAAAACAAATCGACACCAGCACCGCCCGCGCCCGCCGACTCGTGCGTGAACTCGGCCCCGAATACCTCCGCTACCTCGTCGAGGAATCGCTCCACCACCGCACCGTCGAGGGTTTTATCCCGCTCGACACCCCGCGTGGTCTACTCGTGCTCGGCGGCGCTCCCGCTTGGGCGCGCCTCATGGCCGAGAGCAACGCGCGCGGCGAAAACGTCTTCCGCCTCTGGCCCGAATTCCTCCGCCTTCCGCGCACCGATTTCGCCGTTTCCGCCGCCGCGCTCCTCGCCTCCGCGCAACGCGACGCCGCGGGCCACGATCCCTACATCCTCGCCACCCTCGCCGAAAAACCCCTCACCTCGATGCTCGACGTCGCCGCGGCCTTCGGTCGCGCCCTCACCGAGGCCATCGAAACCGTCGAGTTCCCCGCGCTCACCACCGTCCTCAACGCTCCCACGTCCCCGCTCGAATTCTCCCGCGAAGCCGTCGCCGAAGATCTGCTACGCTTCATCACCGAGGCCCAAATCGTCGCGCGCAAAGATATCGAGGCCGCCGCCAAGGTTCGTGAGCAACTCACCATCCTCGAAGCCGCCGCGCCCATCGACCGCGCCCAAGCCATCACCGTCGCCGGCCCGCCTGTCGATCCGCACATTCTCATTCGCGGCGACCGCCTGAAACCCGGCGACGCCGTCCCGCGCCGCCTCCCGCAACTGCTCGCCGCCCTCGACGCCCGCTCGTTCCCCGACGACGGCCGCCTCGCCCTCGCCCAGGCCCTCGCCAGCGAAAAAAATCCCCTTACCGCCCGCGTCATCGTCAACCGCGTCTGGCAACAACACTTCGGCTCCGGTCTCGTCGCCACGCCCGACAACTTCGGGGCCACCGGCGAGCGCCCCTCGCACCCCGAACTCCTTGACCACCTCGCCTCGTGGTTCATCGCCCACGGCTGGTCGCTGAAATCCCTCCACCGTTACATCATGGCCTCCGCCACGTGGCAGCAGAGCAGCGCCGCGTCGCCCGCCGCCCGCGAACGCGACCCCGCCAACCGCTGGCTCTCCCACCAGACTCCGCGCCGCCTCGAGTTCGAAGCCCTCCGCGACAGCCTCCTCCGCGTCGCCGGTCGCCTCGACACGCGCCTCGGCGGCCGCAGCGCTCCGCTCACCGACGACAACGTCCGCCGCGCCGTCTA
>CAMBVX010000351.1 GCA_945871085.1 Opitutus sp. GAS368
TCCCTCCTGCCCAACTGGGAAGGCGTGGACGATGTGATGCAGGAAACCAGCCTGGTGCTGTGGCGGAAACTCGAGCAGTTCGACCCGGAGGCTCCGGGGTCGAGCTTCCTGGCGTGGGCCTTCACCATCGCCCGCTACGAAGTGCTCAAGTACCGCCGCCGGCACGCGACGGAGCATCTGGTTTTCAGCGAGGATGTCTACGAACTGCTGGCGGCCGAAGCCGTGGCGGTTGCCGCGGACCAGACAGATCGCCAGGAGGCGATGCGCCGCTGCCTGAACAAACTGAAATCGCCCCAGCGCAACCTGATTCAGACCATCTATTCCGACGGCGTCTCGATCAAGGCGGCGGCGGAGCACGCCGGTCGTTCACCGACCGGTCTCTACAAGGCGCTGGCCCGGATCAGGTCGGCGCTCCATCGGTGCGTGAGTCACAGCCTCGCCGAGGCCCGCCTGAAAGGACACGCATGAACCCGCGGCACCAAGAGCTGGTCGACGGGTACTGCTCGGGAACCCTGAGCGAAGCGGAGTTCGCGGAGCTGGAGGCGGCCCTGCGGGAGAATCCCGCGCTGCGCACGCGCCTGCTGGAGTACCGCGCCTTGGAATCGGCGCTGCGCGTGACCGCGGCGGCGGAGACCGCGCAGCATCCGCCCCCCGCGCCGACCGGTTTCTTGGGGAATTGGCGGACCCAGAGCTATGCCCTCGCGGCTTCGATCGCCCTTCTGTTGGCTGCCGGGGCGACGGTGGTCTGGCGGGGTGCACCTCAATCTCAGAATGTGCAAAACACCCCGTTCGACCGCGGTGTTGCGGTGCTGAGCCGGACGCTCGCGGTGGAATGGGAGGGAGGGAGGGGGCCGCAGGCGGGCGATTCCATCCCGCCGGGACGGTGGAAGCTCGCCAGCGGAATTGCGGAACTGGAGTTCTACAATGGAGCCTCGGTCATTCTGCAAGGACCTGCCGACCTGGAGATCACGTCCGCCGACGGCGGTATTCTCCATGCGGGAAAGTTGCGCGCCCAGGTTCCGGAGCATGCGCACGGTTTCACGATCACGAGTCCAGACGTGAAGCTGGTCGATTTGGGAACGGCCTTCGGCATGGAGGTTGGTGCAGCCAACGGAACGGACGTGCAGGTCTTCGAGGGCAAGGTGCATCTTTTCGAGCTCAAGCCGGGCCTGGCGCACAATGAAGGCCGCGAACTTGTCGCCGGCCAAGGGCGGCGGGTGAGCCTTACAGGCGGCTCATCCTTTATCGCCTTGGCACCATCCGACTTTCTCAGTCCAACCGAATTGAACCGGCAGTCGAAGGAACACCTCCAACTCAAACACAACTCGTGGCGAAATGAATTTGAGCGGTCCTTGCGCGCTGCGCGGCTGGTCGCGCGATACGGTTTCGAACCGGAGTTGGAGGATACCCGCCTATTGAGGAATTTTTCGTCCAACCAAGAGCCTGGTTTGGTCGGTTCCATCGTGGGGGCGCGCTGGAGCGAAGGCCGCTGGCCGGGAAAGCAGGCGCTCGACTTCAAGCGTCCGAGCGACCGTGTTCGCATCACCGTTCCCGGAGAATACATTTCGATGACTTTCGCCGCCTGGGTGCGGGTGGATGGATTCGATTACGATTTCTGCTCGCTGCTCCTGAGTGATGGGTGGGACCGCACCGGCGCGGTGCATTGGCAGATCTCAAAAAATGGATACATCGCCTTGGCGGTTTGGAACGGCCCGGATGAGAGAAGCCGCATTGCGGCGAGGGCAAAATTCATCATCGAGCCCTCGGATTTTGGGCGCTGGATGCATCTGGCGGCGGTCTACGACGGCGAAAGTGGAACGGTGCGATATTACCACAATGCGAATGCGATCGGAGTCTTTGCGGTGCGCCCGGTGGTTCCGTTGCAGATCGGCGACGCTCTGATCGGCAACTGGAGTCCGCCAGCCCATTCCGCCAACCAGATCCGCAACTTCAATGGTCGAATGGATGACCTGGCGATTTATGGGCAGGCTCTGACCCCGGACGAAATTCAAGCCCTTTATGGATCAGGAAAACCTTAGCCGTAGATAGCACTCCCTAAACCGCGCACATATGCGACCGAAACCGGGATCCGGCGAATCATCTGTCTTCACTGCGACGGGAACGGACGCCGCCGTGGCCACTGCTCCCATTTTGAATTCACAAGATCACAAATCAACCGGGATTTTCGGGAGGCATGGAGTGCTTGCTTTCTGGAAAGCGATCATCCCGCTCGCACTTGGCCTTTCCGCGCTCGCGGCGCCGCCTAATGTCGTCTTCATCCTCACGGACGATCAGGGAACGCTGGACGCCAATTGCTTCGGGTCCACCGATCTGTTCACGCCTAATCTGGACAAGCTGGCCGCCACCGGCGTGAAGTTCACGCAGGCGTACGCGCACACGGTCTGCTGTCCGTCCCGCGCCGCGTTGATGACGGGACGGCATCCCCAGCGAAGCGGCATCAATTCCTGGACGCAGGGCGATATGCGCGGGCCGGACGGCATCAACATGGCGCTCGAGGAAGTCACGCTGGCCGAGGCCCTCAAGGGCGCAGGCTACCGCACGGCTTTGTTTGGCAAATGGCACCTCGGCGCGCACCGCGACTTTGGGGCGGAGAAGCAGGGGTTTGATGAGTTCTTTGGCATTCGCAACGGCTTCATCGACAACTTTCGGCACTTTCAACTGCACGGGGCGGGTTACCACGATCTCTACGAGGGCACGCGGGAAGTTTGGGCCGAGGGCAAATATTTTCCCGAGCTGGTCGTCGAGCGGTCGCTCACATTTATGGAGCAGAATCGCGATCGGGCGTTCTTCCTCTATCTATCGTTGAATATCCCGCATTACCCGGAGGAGGCCCTCCGGGAACATGCAGAGCGATATGCGAAACTGCCGATGCCGCGCCGTTCCTACGCCGCGATCGTGACGACGACTGATTACTATATCGGCAGGGTGCTGGATAAGCTGGAGACACTCGGCCTGCGCGAGAATACGATCGTCATCTTTCAGAGCGACAACGGGCATTCGGCCGAGGATTACCAAATCAAGGTGGACAACCATGCCAGCGGCTATCCCAAGGGACATAACTACGGCGCCAATGGCGGCGCCGGCAACACCGGCAAATGGATTGGCCACAAGGGCACCTTCCTCGAAGGCGGCGTGCGCACGCCGGCGATCATGAGCTACCCCGCCAAAATCCCCCGGGGCGCCACGCGGGACCAGGCGGTCACCATCATGGACTGGTATCCCACCGTGCTGGCCTACTGCGGCGTGGCGCTGCCGGCCGTAAAGCTCGACGGTCACAACCTCCAGCCCGTGATCGCTTCCGGCGAAACGCCGTCTCGCCACCCGGTGCTACATTTTCAGTGGGAGGAGCAGTGGGCGGTGCGCGAGGGCAACTGGAAATTGATCGTCAAGCCGAAGAACCGCAAGAAACCGGAACTCGGCCTGACGCAGGAATTGTTCAGCCTGGATGGCGCGGAACCGGAACGTACGAATCACGCCGTCGGGCAACCGGCGGTGGTTGCGCGGCTGCAAAGCCTCCATGAGCAGTGGGCGCGGGACGTTTTCAACCGTCCGACCAGTCGGGCGAAATGAAGCGCATCGCTGATCGCTAAATCACGGAGTTTTTTGGGGAAATAAGAAAAGTTGCCCGGGCAATTTTCCGGTTTCAGGGAGTGTCCCCTTAACCGTGACGTACACAGATCATTGAGTCCTAGACCCCCGCCCCTCATGAAAAAATCCCTCCCCGCCCGTCTCCTCGGCGTGCTCGCCCTCTTTTCCACCGCCGACCTCGCAGCCCAGACCGCGCCCGCCCCGGCCGCCTCCGCCTTGGACGCCGCGATCGTGCTCAGTCCGTTCACCGTGAATTCGGACAAGGACACCGGCTACGCCGCCGCCAACACCCTGGCCGGAACGCGCCTCAACACCCCGGTCATCGACGTGGGCGCTTCGCTCTCGATCTACACTAAAAACTTTCTCAACGACATCGGCGCGAACAACGCCGGCGACCTCCTGGTCTTCGCCACCGGGATGGAGGCGGCCGGTCCGGGCGGCAACTACTCCGCCGCCGCGGGCAGCACCTCCGACGCCACGGTCGTGGGCGATAATCCACGCATCAATCCTCTGGGCACGACGCGCACTCGCGGGCTCGCTTCGCCCAATTTCACGCGCAGCTTTTTCGCATCAAGCATCCCGTTCGACTCCTACAACACCGACACCGTCACGGTGAACCGCGGGCCCAATGCCATCCTGTTCGGCGTCGGCAGTCCGGCGGGCGTCGTCGACACGACGCTCATCCGACCGGATCTCCGCCGCAACCAGTCGCAGGTGCAGGCGCGCGTCGGCAACAACGCCGCCTATCGCGGCACCCTCGATGTGAATCGCGCTCTGATCCCGGGCAAACTCGCCCTCCGGATCGCTGCGCTGCACGACCGCGAGGAGTATAACCAACGTCCGGCGTTCGAGGAGAAACGCCGCATCTACGGCGCGCTGACGTTCGAGCCATTCAAGTCGACGACCCTCCGCGCCAACTTCGAGAGCGGCCATGCCACGGCCAACCGCCCGATCACCGTGCTGCCCTTCAAGAGCATCTCAACGTATTGGGAACAGGAGGGGCAACCGGTGAGCGATTGGGGTTTCTACGACGATCCGGCGCGCAATCCGCTCGCGGCATCCCAAAACGCGGGCAATTTCCGCAGCTTTACCTACAGCAACGGGCAGATCTTCGACAATATCGCCATCGTTTACTCCGATCCCCGTGCCTCCACACCCGACAACGCTTTCCGGACCCAAGTGAACTCGGCCGGAACGAACACCGCCAACGCACTGCGCAACGGGGTGTTTCACCCCACGCTCAACCGCGACCTCAACGCCGACACGATCAACTTCCTCAGCACGGTGAACATCAGTGTTCTCGCGCCCGCCTTCTGGACCGGCAGCCGCGTGCTCCCCGGCCAGCAGCCGAACTTCGTCCCTGCCGGCCTGAAGGCGCAGGGCTTCACCGACTACCGCGCTTTCGATTTCCGGAACCGCATGCTCGACGAATCGTCGCGTCAGGGCGACTCGTTGCGCGCGTTCAATGTCTCGCTCGAACAGCGGGCGCTGAACGACCGCGTCGGCATCGAAGTCGCCTACGACACGCAGCGCTACGACCGCCGCGCCAAGAACTCGTTCTTCTCCGGGTCCAACGCAAACCACATCTACGTCGACGTTAATACCCGCCTGCCGACCGGGCAGCCAAACCCGAACCTCGGGCGCCCCTACGCCCTCTACGGGCAAAGCTGGTGGAGCGTAAATATGGATGAACGCAAGGCGTGGCGCGCCACGGCGTTTGCCCGACACGACTTCAAAGATTCCGGCCCGACATGGATGCGCTGGCTCGGGCGCCATGTGCTGACCGGCCTGCATGAGGAAGACGCGGTCGAATCGATCAACTACCTCAACCGCCTCGTGACCGACGGCCCGGCGGCGTTGGCGATCAATCCCAGCATCATCACGTTTAACCGCCAGCCCGCCATCATCGTCTATGTCGGCCCGTCGATCATCGGAAACAACCGCCCGCTGCAGCTCGAACCCATCCGCCTGCCCGCTCTCAACGCGACGTCGACGCTGACGGCGAGCTACTTCTCCCGCCAAGCGGACGCCACCGATCCCGGCCAGATCGTCTCCACTCCGCTTAGACTCGTCGAAATCAACCTCGGCGGCTCAGCGCAGCGCGAAGTGATCCGCTCCGAGGCGGCCGTGCTGCAGAGCTATTGGCTGAAGGAGCACCTCGTCACGATGTTCGGCTGGCGGCGCGACGAAGACTATTTTGTCAGGCGGTCGATCGCGAGCGGCTCGCCGTTCTTCACCAACCCCATCGTCAATCAAAACGATCCCGGCAAGGTCCACTACGGGTTTAACGACCTCAGCTTTGCCAACACGCCGCCGCCCAATGTCGCGAAGGAGATCAAGAGCTACAGTGCCGTGCTAAAATGGCCCAGGAAGCTCGTGCGTCTGCCGCGCGGAACGGACTTCAGCGCCTTCTACAACAGCTCGGAAAACTTCACGCCTGCCGGCGGTCGCATCGATCCCTATAACAATCCGTTGGCCTCGCCCGAGGGCGAAACGAAGGAGCACGGGTTCAACCTCTCGCTCTTCGACGGAAAACTGGGCGTGCGCTTCAACCGCTTCCAAACAAACGTCAAGGGCCAGACGAGCAACCATCCCGCGTTCGGCAACGCCACGAACAACGCCATCGTGCAGCAGACTGCGCTCTGGGCCGTCGAAGGAAACGTCAATCCAAGCAACGTTCCCTTCATGAATCTCGCCATGGAGCGCCTGCGCAGCGCCCTGCCACCCGACTACCTCAGTCTGCGCAGCTTCTCAGTCATCGGCCAGACGCCGAACATCTCGGCTTCGTTCTCCGCCAATCTCGCCGGCACGGTCGATACCGCCGACTACTCGGCGACGGGCACCGAAATCGACCTCCTCTACAACCCGACGAAGAAGTGGCGGATTCTGGCCAACGTGGCCAAACAGCAGACGGTCCAAATCAACTCCTATCCGATAACGCGGGAGTTTGTCGCCAGGATGATGCCGGTGTGGAACTCGAGCATCACCGATCCCGTGACCGGCGTCTCGGTCAAGATGACCGATATCCCGCGCGGCACCTATCCTGTCGGCAACGGCCCGGCCAATCCCAGCCCGCTCACGAGCAGCTACGGCACTTTTCTCGACCAGAGCGTGTTCGTGCCGTTCGCCACCGCTCTCGCCACCGACGGCACCGCAAGCGCCGAGCAGCGCAAATGGCGCGTAAACCTCGTGAGCAATTATTCCTTCGGCTCCGACTCTGTCTTCGGCAGCCGTCTGCAGGGCTGGAGCGTCGGCGCTGGCCTGCGGTGGCAGGATAAACTGGGCATCGGTTATCCGACCACGCGCAACCCCAATAGCAGCGTCAACATCGACATCAAGCACCCCTACTACGCTCCCCCCGAGACGAACGTGGACGCGTGGGTGAGCTATGAGCGCAAGCTCTGGCAAAAACGCATCGACTGGAAAGTGCAGTTGAATGTGCGCAATCTCATCGCTGACGATTCGCCCATCGGGGTCACCGTCCAACCCTGGGGCGAAGTCGCCATTGTGCGCACGCCACCCGAACAACGCTGGTATCTCACGAATACGTTTAGCTTCTAGGTTCCGATTCTCCCCGGGCCCTTGCCGTCGGGGAGAACTCCGGAAGCACCTCCACCGTTCCCTCTGCAAGAGATCTCACCCTGTTCATGAAAGCCGCCCTCGCCTGGTTCATCCTGTTCGCGCTGCCGCTGTCCGCGGCACCGCGGCCCAACGTCGTCTTCATCCTGACGGACGACCAAGGCTACGGCCCCCTGCGGGCCCACGGGGACGTGAACATCATCACGCCGGAGATGGACCGGCTGCACGCGGAGAGCCTCCGCTTCACGAACTTTCACGTGCAGCC
>CAMBVX010000352.1 GCA_945871085.1 Opitutus sp. GAS368
GGAGGCGATGAAACATGCGAAAGCGAAGACTAAAACCGAGGTGGTGGCACGGGCGCTCGCGGAATTCAATCAGCGGCATCGGATGGCGGCGCTGACGCGGCATTTTGGAACGTTTAAAGATTTCATGACACAGGACGACCTCAAGCGGATGCGCGAGTCGGGTCGGCACACGATATGATTCTCGTCGATACAAGCTGCTGGATCGAGGTGCTGCGGGAGCGGGGCGATACGGCCGTTTGCCGACGGATGAATGATCTGGTCCGAAGCGGACAGGCGTGTTGGTCGCCGGTCGTTCGACTGGAATTGTGGAATGGAGCGCGCGGCATCAAGGAAAAGAAAGCGCTGCGAGAATTTGAACAGGTTCTGCCCGAATTGGAGATGCCCGCCGAAGTGTGGGAGATCGCTTGCGAACTCGCGCGTAATGCCCGGACGGCGGGCCTGACGATCCCGGCTACCGATCTGCTGATTGCCGCTTGCGCCCGCCATCATGGGGTCGAGATCGAATCGACGGATGCGCACTTCACTGAGCTAAACAAACTGTAGAGCCCCTCGCCAATCGCTCCCTTTCCAAAGAATCGTGACGCGAATTTTAACAAATGCCAAGGAGCGGCGCGAATGGAGTTCAGCCTTTTCGCGAAAAAATCAGGCAATTTTTCAAAGAAGTTGCCTCTGATAAACGTGAACGCCGAGAGCCGTTACTGGGTAGCCATGCCCTGGGCTCTGCCAACAAGCCGCCGAGCGTTTTACCACCCATAGCTCCGCTTGATCTTCAACGGTTGGTAGAGATCGGGCGAGAGTTCGGTGAGGAAACGACTCGGGGTGAGGAGCATCGCGGGGCCGCCTTTCGTGTTTACCTTGGGGTAGCAGAGGTAGAGTTCGTCGCGCGCGCGCGTCACCGCGACGTAAAAGAGGCGGCGCTCTTCCTCGACATCTCCGGCTTCGATCGAGCGCCGGATGGGGAACATGCCGTCGGCGAGTCCGATCAGGAAGACGGCCGCGTATTCGAGGCCTTTGGACTGGTGCACCGTCGTGAGGCGGAGGGCGTCGGCATCGGGATTGGCGGAGCGGTCACTCGTCTCGCTGTTGAGCAACATCACCTCGACGAGGAGTTGGTGCATGTCGTCGTAGCGGCTCGCAAAACCGATCATGGATTTCAGATCATCGAGGCGGGAGATGTAATTTGAGTAGGCGCCCTTCAGGTAGTCACCATACCAGCCGTCGATCGCGATCTCGACGGCGTTGTGCGGCTTCATGTTTTTCATGACGTCGCCGACCTGCTGGAGCGAGGCGATGAACTGGGGCCACTCTTCCTTGGCGTCTTTGGGGACCTTGGTGGCAACGTCGTCGGTGCCGAGCGCTTCGAGAAAATCCTTCTGCATCAGACGCGCATGATCCGCGGCGGCGGCGTGGAGCTTCTGGGCGTTCTTGTCGCCGACTTTCGGGAGGAGGACGGCGACGCGATTCCAGGCGGCGGTGTCGGACGGGTTGTAAACGAAACGCAGTAACGCGATGAGGTCGCGGATGTGCGCCTGTTCGAAGAAGCGGACGCCGCTCGTGATCTGATACGGAATCTGGAGACGCGAGAGTTCGAGCTGGATGTCCAGAGCGTGAAAGTGCGCGCGGTAGAGGACGGCGATGTCGGCGAGCGCACAGCCCTCGTCGAGGAGGCCGCGGATGCGTTGGACGATGAATTGAGCCTGCTCACGTCCGTCGATGGACTGCACGAGGTAGGGTTTTTCGGAGTTGGCGCGGTGGGGGCGGAGTTCTTTTTCGAAGGCGCGGCCCTTGGGCTGGGCGAGGAGGACGCCGTTGGCGAGGGCGAGGATCTGGGGCGTCGAGCGGTAGTTGGTCTCGATACGGTGGATGACGGTGCCGGGGTGGCGGTCGGGGAACGTGAGGATGTTTTCGACGTTGGCGCCGCGCCACGTGTAGATGCATTGCGCATCGTCGCCGACGGCCATCACACGGTGGTGCGAGCCGATGAGATCGACGATTTGAGACTGGACGACGTTGGTATCCTGATACTCGTCGACGAGGACGTGGCGGAAACGGTGGACGAAATACTCGCGCGTCGATTCGGATTTCTGGAGGAGTTCGAGCCAGTTTTCGAGGAGATCGTCGTAGTCGAGGACGTTGGCGGCGCGTTTGGCCTCGGCGTATTTTTTGGCGAAGAGCGGGACGCGTTCGATGATCGCCTCGTGCTGGGGGTAGAAACGCGTGATCGTCTCGGAGAGCGGGAGCTGAGTGTTGCGCGCCATCGAGAGCAGGGAGTGCAGCGGGCCGGCCTTCGGGTGGGTCTTGTCCTTGAAAAAGGTGCGGTCGGACGCCTCGACGGCGTCGCGGAGGATGCCTTCGGACTCCTCCGCATCGAGGATCGTAAACGTGCGCGGGAGGCCGATCGCTTCGCCGTGCATCCGGAGTGAGCGATGGCCGATGCTGTGAAACGTGCCGCCCCAGAAACGACCCGGCTCGAAGCCGGTGAGCTCGTGCACGCGGTGGAGCATTTCTTTGGCAGCCTTATTGGTGAAGGTGAGCAGCAGGATTTCGCCGGGGCGGACGCCTTGCGAGAGGAGGTAGGCGACGCGGTAGGTGAGCGTGCGGGTCTTGCCGGAGCCGGCCCCGGCGAGGACGAGGAGCGGACCGGGCTCGGCGGTGACGGCGTGATACTGTTCGTCGTTGAGGGACGCGCGGAAGTCGATGGGCGGGACACCGGAGAAGGTGTGAGGGAGCGGTGCGTCGAGGGGAAAATCCATGTAGGCGGGAGGAGATGGCCGCAAGAAGGCGCGGTAGGCGCAAAGAAAATCGGGTGCGGGTAGTGTGGGGCAGGACAAGACGGATTCTGTGCGCTGCGGGCCAGGGTGAGGGTGAGTGGGGCCGTTGGTGACAGGCAGCTGTGTAGCCGGCCCGTGCGTGTGTGGTTGGGACGACCCGCTGAACGCGTTGAAAAAATCCTCTGCGCGGTGATTAGACCCTCTCCCAAGAATCGGCTTTGGGGAATCCGGCTGGAATCTGTTGGTCGGAGTGGTCGGCTAGCCGGCGGGGTGGGCCGATATTGGATCAAAAATAGCATGGGGATCCGAGGATCGGTCGTCCGCGTTTGCACCGCGAGCTGGTCGTGTTTGCCCATGACCACAAACGTGTGCAGCACCCAACCCGACCTCGCACACGCCTCGAAAAGGCAGGTCTCGAACGCGATCTGTGCCCCGCGGGCCCGGAGACGTGGTGCCGATAGTTGCCGCGATTGATGACGTGATAATACGCCCCGGGGAATTCGAGCCTGAGCTCGCGCGCCATGCCGACATCCTGCGCACCCCTCCGCAGCCGTAAAAGGAAAGAGGTTATGAGCCCGTTCGGCTGATCCTCCGCTTCCGGCGGCGCGAGCTGTGCCGCCGGGGTCACTGAAAACGTCGTGAGTGCAAAGTGCAAATTTTGCCCCTTCGCTTGGCTCGCAAAAAAGCCGATTTCCGCGCTCACCCCAAGCCCCACGACCTGACCCCGATCGGCTGATTTACCACCGAGTGGCTGCATGAGTTCTTTGACCATACGGGCACTGAAAAAAGAGGAATGCTCGAAGCCGGAGCCCCTCGGCGAATCGGAGAGCATTGACGACCGAGCGTGGTTCGCCTCGTGTGCGTGAATCGTCGTCGTGAACACCCCCGAGCCAACATCCGATCACACCCGTTGGTTCGCCGAGGAGGTGCATCCCCACGCTTCGCAACTCAAGTCCTACCTGCGCAACTCGTATCCGTCTGTCCGCGACGTCGACGACGTGGTGCAGGAGTCGTTTCTGCGAATCTGGCGCGTGCGCGCCGGTAAATCGATCGCCTCCGCGCGCGGTCTGCTCTACCAAATCGCCCGGCATGTGGCGCTCGATTTCATCCGGCACGAGCGCGCGTCACCGTTCGTATCGGCATCCGACCTGGACGTGTTGTGCATCTACGATCTGAGCCCGGACAGCGCCGCAGCGGCCTGCACGTGCGAGGAGATCGAACTGCTGGCCGATGCGATTGCCGCACTGCCCGCGCGTTGCCGTGAAATCTTCATCCTTCGCAAGATCAAGCGCGTCCCCCAAAAGGAGATCGCCCGGACACTCGGCCTCTCCCCACAAACCGTCCAGGTGCAGGTCCAACGCGGCATGAAACGCTGCGAGAAGTTTCTCGCCCAGCGCGGTCTTTGAGCTTCAGCGCGCCATGAAACCCGAGATTTCGACCTCCGATCGACGGCCCGCGGACAAGGAATTTCCCGCCGCGATCCGGGATCAAGCGGCGGCGTGGAAGGCGCGGGCCGACGCCAGTCTGAGTCCGAGGGACGAAGTCCAATTGCGCGTCTGGCTCGACGCCGATCCGCGCCACCGCGCCGCGCTGGAACGTTTCGACTTTATCTGGGGCAAGTTCGACCGCCCGTTTCAAGCCGGCGCCGCGGATGCCCTGTTGCAGGCACTGGCGGTGCGCTCCAGGCATCGGCGCCGGCGTTTTGCCGCGACTGTGGTTGGTGTGCTCGGGGTGTTGGTCGTGGCGTCGATGTGGCGATTCGCGGGAGACGAACGCCCGAGCGGTGCGGTCCTCGCTGCGCGGCCAGTTGCCGACGCGACTCGGGTAAGGACGGCCAGCGCATTGTTGCTGCGCCCCGCCCGCCAGGTGTTGCCAGACGGATCGGTCGCGGAACTGAAAGCGGGCGCAGAGATCGCCGTGGAGTTTTCCCCGGAGGTGCGGCGCGTCGTGCTCCGCCGCGGGGAGGTGCATTTTCAGGTGACGAAGGACCTGCAGCGTCCTTTTGTGGTCGCGTCCGGTGGCGTCGAAACGCGGGCCGTGGGCACGGCGTTTTTTGTGCTGCTCTCAGCAACCGCCGTCGAGGTGCTTGTGACCGAGGGCCGCGTAACGGTGAATCAGGCCGTCGAGCTTCCGCCCGCGGCCGCAGCGCCGGCGACGAGGGGCGAGTCAGCGCGGAAGTCGCTCGCGGTGCTCGATGCGGGAAAGAGGATGGTGGTGGATCTCGTCCCTGCTTCGGCCATGCAGCCGCAGATCACTGCGGTGCTATCGGATGAACTCGACGAGCGTCTCGCGTGGCGTGCTCCACGGGTCGAGTTCACCCGGACGCCCCTTGCCGAAGCTGTCGCCGTGCTGAACAGCTATTCCGCATCTCGCCGGACCGCCGGTGAAGACAGCGCCCAGTTCATCATTGAGGATCCCGCGCTCGCCGAGATTCGCGTGAGCGGTCTGTTCCGGGTCGATCGGATGACTGCGTTTATGGGTGTGCTCAAAAGCGGATTTGGGATCGACGCCGCACCGCGGGCTGACGGCAAAATTGTCCTGCGCCAGGCGAATTGACAGCGGTCTCCTCTTTCGCGGTCGGATTGATGGAAAGGGGAAGATTTTAAACTTTCCGGTAACAGATTCGGGTGCGTCATCCGACTCCTTAGGATGCGACTAACTCAGCCAGCTTCCCTCTTTCGACGAGTCTGCGCCTGCGCCTTGCTGCTGACCTGTGTTTCGTGGTCCGCGCTGCTCGCCGCGGAGGCGGTCAAGAAGCTGTTCGATCTCCCGGCGGACACCGCTGAGAAGTCGCTCAAGCGGCTTTCCGAGCAGTCGGGCCGCGAGGTTCTCTTCCCAGCGGACGCGGTGGAGAACGTGCGGACCCAAGCCGTGAAGGGCGAGATGACGCCCCGCGCGGCGCTCGACGCGATGCTCGCGGGTACGACCTTGATGGGGGTCGAGGATGCCAGGACCGGGGCGATCACTATCCGGCGAGGAGCCATTTTGCCCCAAAAAGCGAGCGCCGCCCCGCGCGTTGATACGTCCTCCACGCGGACGGCGGCGGAACAGTTGACTGAGGTGGTTGAGCTCTCTCCCTTCGAAATAACGGAATCCGTCGACGACAAGTGGAGCGCCACCTCCACGCTCCTCGGCAACCGCACCGGACAGGAACTGGTGAAAGTGCCGGTGACGGTGGATGTGCTCACCCGCGATTTCATGAACGACATCGGCGTGTTCAATCTGGAGGATGCCGCCGCCTTCGTCTCGGGAGTAACCGCGGTCCCGCGCATCGAGGCCAAGAGTGACAACGACCGGCTGACCTTTCGCGGCCTCACCAGCGGGGGCAGCGGCAACGTTTTTACCCCTCTCTCCTCGCGCAATTTTTTCCCGTGGATGGTGCCGTCCGACACCTATAACGTCGAGCGCTTCGACTTCGGCAAGGGCTCCAACTCCCTCATGTTTGGTGACTCCGCGCCGGGTGGCCAGGCGACCACGACCACGAAACGCGCGCGCTTTATCACCTCGAATGAGGGCCTCGCCTTCTACGACAGCTTCGGCTCCTATCGGGTGCAGTTGGATTTGAACCGCAAGATCAATCGCCAGTTGGCGATCCGCCTCAACGTCGTCAACCGCTCCGACAAGAGTTATGTCGAGGGCAACTATCAACGCTTTCGCGCGGGCGACATCGCCGTCACCTACCGGCCGTTTGCGAACACCGTCATCAGTCTCGAAGCGGAGCGCGGCCAGTTTCAGCGCCGCCGCGCCGATAACTATGCTGCCATCCGCGATGTCGCCGCCCCCGGGCGCTCCTTTGCCACCAACAACCGCTGGGTCTACACCTCGGACGGCGAGATTATCCACCGCACCGGCACCAGCCCCGCCGCGATCGACCGCACCGGCACGGGCGGCAACGTCATGTCGCTGCTCGAAGGCCAGACCGTCGGCGTGCGCATGCCGGACGGCTCGCAGAAGCTATTTCACGGCCTCGACCGCACCTTCAATCTCCGCGGCATCGGCGACTACCTCGACCGGCCCTACAATGTCGTCACCGCCATGGTCGAGCAGAACATCGGCAAGCTCTCCCTCCAGGCATCCTACAACCAGCAGTTTCAGCATCAGGATCGCAACGATGTCGCCTTCGGCGCTGGCGTGACCACGGCTCCGGTGATCGACGTCGATGGCACCGGGCGCCCCTACATCGACATGCCGGGGAATATCGCGACCTACAAAGTCTTTGCCAACACCATGAAAGCCGGCCGCCTCTCCGCCGCCTACCCCTTCGCGTTCGGCCGTTGGATGAAACAATCTTTCGTGGTAACCGCCACGCGCAGCCGCGACTACGCGGTCAACCGCCGTTTCGGGTTGGCCAACACGGCCGAACCGGGGCTCGCGGCCAACAACCTCCTGCAGTTTCGCGCCTACCTCGACGATCCCCGCGCCCTGAGCAATGGCGGTTGGAATCGTTTTCTCCTCGGTAACCTTCCCCGCACCGCCACCTTTCAGCCAACGGTGTTCGAGAGTTACTTGAATACCGGTCCGTTCATCGACGTTCGTTACACCCGCAACTATACCGCCTCAGCCTCAGGAGAATACTTTGGCGGCCGCCTGAACTCACTCGTCGGCATCAGTTATAATCAGCTCTCTCGAAAAAACCCGGTCGATGCCGCCTATGCCACCGACGCCCGAGGCTTCGTCA
>CAMBVX010000353.1 GCA_945871085.1 Opitutus sp. GAS368
AGCCGAACGGGGTCTGGCTTTGGGGTTTGGGGTCACGTGGTGAACGTGCACAGGCCTTCCTTTAGCCCCTCGCTCGCGCTTCCGCGCAACTCGCCGCGACCCGTCTGGCAGGGATCCCTGGTCCCGAAGTAAATCGCAGCGGGTGCTGGCCCGGGCACCGCTGCATGGTCCACTACTGACGCTTGACGTTAGTGATGCGCGGCGTAAGCATCGCAGGAGATGATCCTTTCGTTCCGCTGCGAAGCCACCGAGCAAATCCACCGGGGTGAAACGACGCCGGACCTGCCAGCTAACATTCAGAAGGTTGCCCTCCGTAAACTCCAACAACTCGACCTCGCCAAAAAAATCGACGACCTACGGGTCCCTCCTGGCAATCGGCTGGAACCGCTCAAGCGCGACCGCCAAGGTCAGCATTCCATCCGCATCAATGACAAATACCGCGTGTGTTTCGTCTGGACCGAAAGCGGAGTCGAGGACGTTGAAATCGTAGACTATCACTAATCTCATGACCAAGAAACTGCCACTTCCCACGTCGGGTGAAATGCTGCGCGAGGAATTCCTGAATCCGCTGGGCATCACGCCCTATCAACTGGCGAAAGATATCCACGTGCCCCAAACGCGGATTTCGGCCATCTTGGCGGGCGAGCGCACCATCACGGCCGACACCGGACTCCGTCTCGACCGCTACTTCGGCCTCTCTGACGGTTGGTGGGTCCGGCTCCAGTCGGACTGCGACCTGCGCAAAGCCCAGCGGGAACTTGGCGCCCGTATCGCGCGGGAAGTGAAGCCTCGCGAAGTCGCCGCCGCCCGATAAGGGCTAGTCGAACCGGGTCCACCTTTGGGGTTTGGGGTCAGCGATGAACGCGTGCCCTGATTTCCTTCGGCTGCCTTCTCGTGCACCGAACGCCAAATCACGGCTAGTCGTTTTCCGCCGCGTCATTTTCCCAAGGCAAACAGCTTCGTGCCGGTGCGGACGAAGAGGTTGCCTTGCGAGATGGCGACGCTGGAGCGGTGGCGCGTGGCGTCGCCGTCGTCTTTGAAATTCGCCGTGTGGAGCAGCTTGAATTCGCTGCCGCCGGCCTGGATCACAGACACGTCGGCGTTGAAATTCATCACGTAGATTTTTCCGTCGGCGGCGGTGGGGGAGCACTGGTAGTCGGACTTGCTGCCGAGGTCGCCGCTCCACACGACCGCGCCGTCGGTGGGGTTCACGCAGTAGAGTTTCCGTTTCCGGCCGTTGAGAATATAGAATTTTCCCTCGTAGAAGAGCGGGGTCGGCACGTCCGTGGTGAGTTCGCGGATATTCTGCGACGGTGCGGCTTCGGCGGCATCCTCAGTCGCTTGCACGTGGCTCTGCCAGGTGAGAGATTTGTGGGAGAGGGTGCCGGTGCCGCCGGCTTTCACGGCGTAAACGGGAGCGTCCTTCGGTCCGCAGGCGAGGATGACGCCGCCGCCGACGGCCGGCGAAGGGACGAGGCGCCAGTGGCCGATGCGCGTCGGGTTCCACGTGCCCCAGCGCCAGAGCTCGCGGCCGGTGGTGGGTTCGTGGCCGCTGATGGCATCGCCGCCAACCACGAGGAGTTCCGCGCGGCCGTTGTGGACGAAAGGCAGAGGAGTGCTGAAGGCCTCGCGGGATTCGGCGACGGCGTCCGACGGGCGCACGTGGCGCCAGAGGTCTTTTCCGGTGGTCGGGTCGATCGCGAGGAGGAAGGATTCATTGCCGGTAGGCTTGCCGTTGCCGCGCACGGCGACGTCGCGTTGCAACACCTGCATGATGAGACGGCCCTCGTGCAAGAGCGGGCTGGCGGAGAAGGTCCACTGGAAGGCGAAGGGACCGATATTACGCTCCCAGAGTTTTTTTCCGGCGACGTCGAAGGCGACGAGGTCACCGGTGCCGAAGAAGAACACGGCGAGCTTGCCGTCGGTCACGGGCGAAGGGGAGCACGAGTTGCTGTATTGGCCGTCGGTGGTGAACTCGCTGATCTCCGCTCGCCAGAGCACTGCGCCAGTGCGGCGATCGAGGCAGAGGGCAGATTGTTTTTTCGTTTTGGCGTCGGCGGCGGTGGCAAACACGCGGTCGCCCCAGATTACGGGTGTGGCGGCGGAGGCGCCGGGCATTTCGACGGACCACTTGACGCCTTCGGTTTTGCTGAACGTAGCGGGAAGGTTTTTTTCCGGGCTGGAGCCGTTATGGAGCGGCCCGCGCCAGTTGGACCAATTTTCGGCCTGCAGGGCGGAGACGGAGAGGACGAACGCGAAGGGGACGAGGAGGTGGCGGAGGGGGATCATGGGAAATAAGTTTCTTTGTGTCGGCAGGACGTCGCGGCCGATGAGAGGTGACGTCGGTATGTGGGACAACCGACGAATCGTGCTTCAGCGAATGAGGTGCGCGCCGGGAATGCCCGTGTCGAACGTGGCGAGGGTGAGGCCCGCCGAGGACGCGACTTGGGCGAGATAGGCGTCGGATGTCTTGGCGGCTTTCGTGCTCCACGGCGGGAGTTTTGGCGGGGGCGCGGCGGTGATGAAGCCGCCGGCTTGGCGCTTGATATCGGCCAGACCGGTTTGGGCATCAGCAAGCGTGAGGTGAAAAATCTGCATCGAAAGCCGCAGGAAGCCGAGTTCGACGTGGGCACAGGTCCATAGCGCGTCGAACCCCTCTGTTTTCGCCCAGACGTGAAATTGGCTGTGGCCGTGGGCGGTGGCGTGCCGCCACGCGAGCAAGGCATTCACGTCGAGCAGATATTTCACGGGAAGTCGGCGAGTGCGGCTTTGATCTGGTCGTGGGTTACGATCGGGCCACCTTCATCGGTTGCGTCGTAGAGCAGGCCGGAGACGGGGTGGCGCTTGATGATACGGCGGCGGCGCGCGGGCGTGGTGTCGAGCACGCGGGTGCGGAGGAAGGCGGACACGCTGGTTTTTTCAGCCCGGGCTTTGGTGCGAATCGCCCGGGCTTCCGCTGGTGAAACTTTGAAGGTGAGGGTCGGCATGGTCTGACGGTATTATGCGGGTGAGGTCGGTCAAGGCTTGGGCCGGAAACCAACCGGGCGACGAGCGTTCACGGATCCTGCGCGGTGATCGGGAAGTTTCCGGTCGTGCGCTTGGCGACGGGTGGGACGGTATTCGGGTAGTATCGCTTGCGCCACGCTTCATGTTTCGCGGTGAGCTCGGTGACTTTGGCGGGATTCTGCGCGGCGAGATTGCGGTCCTCGCCAATGTCGTCGGCGGGGCGATAGAGGCGGGCCTTCGGTTCCCACGCGCGCTTCACGAGCTTCCAGTCGCCGTAGTGCACGGCGTAGTTTTGTTGGTTTTCCCAGTGGAGGGCACCGGTGCGCGTGAAGGGTTCGCCGCGGAGCAGCGGCAGGAGTGATTGGCCGTGGATTTCGTGGTGGGCAGCGGGCTTTACACGGGCGGCGTCGAGGAGCGTGGGGAGAATATCCATCGTGATGGCGGGGCCGTTTTGCACGGTGCCGGCGGGGAGTTTGCCGGGCCAGCGGGCGAGAAACGGGACGCGGAGGCCGCCCTCGGTCAGGCCGAATTTGTAGCCGCGGTGCGGACCGTTGGAAAAGTCGGCGCCCTCGGGACCGTAGTGATTGAGTTCGGCGCTCGGGCCGTTGTCGGAGGTGAAAATGACGAGGGTGTTTTGCGCGATTTTCAGTTGATCGAGTGTCGTGAGGACTTGGCCGATGCCGGTGTCGAGGCGCTCGACCATCGCGGCGTAGAGGGCGAAGAGACCGCGGTCGGGAAAGACGCGGCGGTATTTTTGGACGAGCTCGAATGGGGCCTCGAGCGGGTAGTGCGGGGCATTGAAAGCGAGGTAGAGGAAGAACGGCTTTTCGGTCGCGGCATCGCGCCGGATGAACTCGACGGCTTTGGCGGCGAGTTGGTCGGTGTAGTAGCCTTGGCCCGTGACCGTGATCGGCGTTTCGTTGTGGAAGGTCTCTTTTACTTCCCAAAAGCGGGGTGTGCCGATGAGGGAACCCCAGAATTCGTCGAAGCCGTGCGTGCGCGGCCAGTTTTCCTTGGCGTGACCAATATGCCATTTGCCGACGAGGCTGCTGCGGTAGCCGGCGGGTTTCAGCGCTTCTGGGATGGTGATCGCGGCGTGGTCGAGCGCGAGGATGGGGACGTTGCCGCGCACATCGGGACTGGCGAGTTCGGGCACGCCGACACTGTGCGGGTAGCGGCCGGTCATGAGTGCGGCGCGGGTGGGCGAACACATCGGCGCGGAGGAGCGGTAGTGCGTGAGCTTTACGCCCTCTTTGGCGAGGCGGTCGATGTTCGGCGTGTCGATCTTCGAACCATCATGCCCGAGGTCGGCCCAGCCGAGATCGTCGGCGAGGATCACGATGAGGTTCGGGGCGCGCTCGGCGGCTGCAATTGAGGTGATGAGCGCCGTGAAAACGCCGGCGAGGCGGATCATGAGATGAAAGCGCATTTTTTGGAGGGAGGCTCGGATCGAAGCGATAGGCGTGCCGGTGCGCACGCGAAATATGCAGCCGGCCCGAAAATGAAATAAAATGGACAACAAAATTTGCTCCCCTCTTTTCATTGCTCACGTCATCCCCTTTTGGTTCCGCGGCGAGATCTGTCGACTGCAGCCGAGCCCCTCAACCCTCCTTTACCTATGAAACGCACCTCCGTGTTTGCCCTGTTCGTATTCCTGCTGGGCGCCCTCGCGCCGACAGTTTTCGCCGCGACCGGCTCGATCGCCGGCAATGTCAGCAATGCCGGCACGGGTAATCTGCTCGAAGGCGCGCGCATTGCACTGCCGGCGCTGCGGCTCGATACGCTCACGGACGAGACGGGCCGCTTCGTGTTGAATGATGTGCCCGCGGGAGCGCACGAGATCGTCGTGACTTACCTCGGGCTCGATACCCAGAAATTCACGGTCAATGTCACGGCCGGCCAGCGCGCGATCCGGGACTTCGATCTCACCACGGGCGTTTACCAGCTTCAGGCTTTCACGGTCACCGGCGAACGCGAGGGTAACGCCGCGGCGCTCACCGCCCAGCGCAATGCGACGAACAAAAAGGACGTCGTGGCACTCGATGCCTACGGTAATCTGCCCAACATGAACGCGAGCGAGCTCGCCGTGCTCCTGCCCGGTGTCGCCGGCAATCTCAGTGACGAGGGGAATATCGTCGGCTTCACCGTGCGCGGCATGCCGCCGGCGATGAACACGATCACCATCGACGGTGCGCTGATGGGGAGCCAAGGCGGCGCCGCCCGGGCCACGCGCATCCACACGATGACCGGTTCGATGTTCGAGGCGCTCGAAGTCACCAAGGGCCACACGCCCGACAAGGAGGCGGGCTCACTCGGCGGCACCGTGAACCTCAAGAGCCGCTCGACTCTGAGCATGAAGGAAAAGCGCCGCGTCACCTACAATTTTTCCACCCGCGTCGCGCCCCCGGGCACCCAGCAGATTCCGCTGCGTGAGGAACACCGGGCTCATCCTTTGTTCAACGTGGGCTACCAGGAGATCTTCGATGTCTTCGGCGCCGAGCGTAATCTCGGCGTGTCGGTCAATGTTTTCTATAGCGAACAAGCCATCGGATTTTTCAGCACGACGCGCGATTTCCAGGACACCGCTGCCGCGTCCGCCTACGTCTGGGACTATCGCACGACCGACAACTACAACAACCGGAAGCAAGCGAGCGTGAACACCAAGGTCGACTACCGACTCTCCGCGAACACCAAGCTTTCGCTCAACCTGATCTACAACGACGCCTTCGAGCGATTCCGCCAAAAATACATCTTTCGCGCCTTCACCGGCAGCCAGACCACGGTCCCGAATGCCACCACTTCAGGGGTCGTCCCTGGGTTTACCAGCCGCATTACGCAGGTTCGCCCGGTCGCGGCCTCCACGATCGATATCACCTCGCAAATGTTCAAATTTAACCACCGTCAACGGCACGTTGATTTCGGCGCCGAACAACAGTTCGGGCCGCTCGAACTGGACTACAACGCCGTCGTCAGCCTCGATCACATCACCAGCACCGACGGCGAGGGTGGCGTGCTCGTCAACCGGGTGACCGGGGTGGGTTGGACGCTCGATCGCACCCAATCCGACCTTTATCCGCGTTTCACCCAAGTCGGCGGCCCCGACATCCGTGATCCGGCCAGCTACCGCCCAACTAGTCTCGGGTTTAACGACGGCAAAAGCGCCCACGAGATCCGCGAGGTGCGGGGCAACGCCCGCTACCGGTTGCCGACCGAAGCGTCCATTTTTCTCAAAACCGGATTCCGTCTGCGTGAGGAAAAAGCAGCTGACGGGAGCAAGAACCGTCGCTCGATCTTTCTCGGCACCAATTCGGCGCAGCTGCCGACGGACTCGACGATCGCGACGTTTGGGGATCACAAGACGGGGCTGAAAATTCCTGCTTGGAGCGCCAACGCCATCAGCGTGGGCCGCACCCCCGTCAATCCTGCCCTCTGGCGGGACGACATCTACTTTGCGGAGTCGGCCAAATACACCGGCACGCGGCAGGTGATCGAGACCGTTAAAGCCGGCTACTTGATGACTCAGGGTATGGTGGGGAAAACGGGATTCATTACCGGTGTGCGGGTGGAGGAAACCGACGACGACAGCTCGGGTTGGGTTCGCGCCCGCGTCCCGAGCAGCGCTGCGGAACAACTCGCCGATCCTGTCGGCGCCGCGCGCAAAGACTATGCGAACACCCGACGCGAACGCTCGGGCAACTACACCAAGGCGTTTCCCAGCATGCACCTCACGCGTGACCTTTTGCCGAACCTCAAGGCGCGGCTCAGCTGGTCGAACAGTTTTGGGCGGCCGCCTCTTTCCAACTCGTATCCGAGCGAGACCAGTAACGACCTCGCGCAGACGCTGACGATCAGCAACCCCAGTTTGAAGCCGCAGACCGCAGAAAGCTGGGACACCGCGCTGGAGTATTATTTCGAGCCCGTCGGCAGCTTCTCCGCGAGTTGGTTTCACAAGACGATCAAGGACTACTTCGTCAACGGCGTGCTCTCCGGGACCGTCGGCAGTGGCTCCGACAACGGCTATAACGGCGAGTATAGCGGCTATACCATTCTGACTTCGGCGAATCTCGGCACGGCGATCGTGCAAGGCTGGGAGCTGAGCTATCAGCAGCAGTTCACCTTTCTCCCAGGACTGCTGAAGGGTTTGGGCGTTTCGGCCAACACCACGATTCTCGATACGCACGGCAATTTTGGTTCCACCACGACCACGCGCAAGACAGGGGAAGTTCCTGGCTTCGTGCCACGGACCTCGAACCTCAGTGTGAGCTGGCGCTACCGTAAGCTGGGCACGCGGATCAACATCAACCGCACGGGAGAGTTTATCAACGCCTACACGGCCACCGGTTCCGGCCGCAACCAATACACCCTGCAACGCACCGTGGTAAATGTCGGGGCCGCGTATCAGTTCCGCCCGTCGGTGAGT
>CAMBVX010000354.1 GCA_945871085.1 Opitutus sp. GAS368
CCCATCACGCTGCCCGTGCCGGCGTCGGTTGACGAGATCGTGGCGCGTTTCGCCGCGGCGATCACGCCTCGCACGCGTGCGCTCCTGATCAGCCACGTGATCAACCTGACCGGTCAATTCCTGCCCGTGCGCGAAATCGTGCTGATGGCGAGGGCCCGTGGGGTGCTGGTCGTGGTGGATGGCGCCCACGGGTTCGCTCATGTGCCGCTCGACCGCGATGCGTTGGAGTGCGATATCTATGCGACGTCGCTGCACAAGTGGCTTGGTGCCCCGCACGGCACGGGCTTTCTTTATGTACGACGGGAGCGGATTGCGGAGATCTGGCCTCTCTACCCGGCGCCGGCTGAACTGCGGGGCAATATCCGGAAGTTTGAGAGCATCGGCACCGCCCCGGCGGCGCCCTATCTGGCGATCCGTGAGGCGTTGGTTTTTTGGGCGAGCATCGGTGCCGAACGCAAAGCCGCCCGGTTGCGTTGGCTCCGAGAACGTTGGCTGGCGCCGTTGGCCGCCGAACCGTGGTTAAAGATCCACACCCCGCGCCAGCCGGAATTGGCCGGCGCTTTGGCGACCGTGGAGTGCGCGGGCCTGCCCCCGACCAAGCTCGCTGCGTGGCTCTGGGAACGTCATCGGACGCTGGTCCGGCCGGTCATCCACCCGGAATTCCAAGGCATTCGCGTGACCCCGAACCTGTACACGACCCCGGCCGATTTGGAGCGATTTGTCGCCTTGCTCAAAGGAGCGGTCCTGAAAGGTCTCGGTTAGCTCCCGATGGTTAGTAACCGTTCATCGCCGCCAACAGATTCAGCGCGGTATTCGGGGCTACCTAGGTCTTGGCTGATCGTCGTCTCAAATAGGTTCCTATTTGAAACACACGAAATCAGGCGCCAAGGAAACTGGATTTTCAGGGGGATCGGATCTGGGAGGGGTTTAAGGGGAGGGTTCCGCGTGGAAACGGAGTCGGGAAGAATACCGGGAGCTCTTCGGAGTGACGCCGCCGGATGACCGCCGCGGATGCCTGCAAGACATTCACTGGAGCATGGGCGCGTTCGGCTATTTTGCCACCTACACCCTTGGAAATCTGAATGCGGCGCAGTTATTCGCGGCGGCGGAGAAGCAGCCGAAAGTCGCCGCGGCGCTGGAGAAATGCGACTACGCCCCGCTACTTGGGTGGCTGCGGGTGAACGTGCATGCCTGCGGGGGCACCTTGATGCCGCAAGGGATCATCACGCAGGCGAAGGGCAAACCGACGGATGCGAAATGGCACCTCCGGGACCGGTAAGTGAACTGACGCCGCGATTCTCGGGCGAGGCGAGCAATCGAGCGGCGCCGCGAGTAACCGGGGCAACCCCGCGGCAACCGGGGCGGTCAGCCTTTTGCTGCAGTCCGGATTTTCCGGCGACTCCAGAAAGCAACTCCCAGCGCACCCAGGCCGGCGATGGCGGCGTAGGTTGACGGCTCGGGAATAGCCGAGACCGAGAAGTTGTCCGAAAACATGGAACCGCTGGTGATCGCGAGGGCCGCGTTGCTGTTGCCAAACAACTCAAAGAAGAAGCCGCTGGTCGCCGCTCCCGCGCTCCAGTTTGAAACGGGATTAAACGTTGCAAGGCCGATGAAGGTGCTCCCGCTGTCGAAGCTGTATGAAGCGCCCAACGCCTGGGTAGTGGCGTCCCAAAAGAGCCGGAGTCGGACATCGGTCGAGTCGCTCGTCGGCGCGTTCACAGCAGAGAAACCCGAGCCCTCGGCGCGCAGGAAAAATCCCGAATTGTTGGACCCGAGCATGATGGCTGAATACTGGCTGCTAGAACCGGCTATTTGGAAACCGATGGTGCCGAAATCTGCTCCGGTTTGAGCCAGCGAATTGGTGGTGGTGAGTTCCGCCACCCAGCTCGTCGTAAAGCTGGCCGAGGTGCGGCTTGCGCTGCCGGCTCCGTCGCCGTCCCAGCCTCGAAATTGGCTGCCCGCACCCGCGAATTTGGAAAAATCAAGCTGGGAGTTCGTGAACGACAACGCGCCGTTGATGGCGCCGCTCCCGTTGATTCTGAAGCTGTAGGCCCACTTTGAACTGGAACCGGAATCAAAGTCATCGGAGCCGAAAAAGACTTGGGCCGAACTGTTGGGCGCGATCGAGCAGTTTAGAGCAACGAGGCAGAGCAGGATGATAGTTTTCTTCATGTTATTGGGTTATTCGTGAGCGAGATGTTTTGAATCACGATGGCCTCAATGACGAGGAGTTTGGGCTTACCTCGAAAAAATGGACACTGATTTAGGAGGCTTTACTTTTGTTTAGTGTATATTGTTTTTCGAATACCACAGGGGATACATTGCCGAGCGAGCTGTGGCGCCTCGTCGGGTTGTAGAACGTCTTGATGTAGTCGAAGACGGCAAGCTCAGTGTGACGGCGGCTGTCTGGAATCGCCTCATCCAGTCCGGTCTCGGTCTTCAGGGTGCTCCAGAACGATTCCATCGCGGCATTGTCGTAGCAATTGCCGGCGCGGCTCATGCTCCGTTCGATACCGGCAGCGAGAAGCGCCTCGATATAGTCGCCGTCGACATACTGGCTGCCACGATCCGAGTGATGGAGGAGTCCTGCGGTGGGTTGCCGACGTTGCAGGGCATTGGTGAGGGAGGCCAAGACGAGACTGGTATGTAAGGTGGGCGCACAGGCCCAGCCGACGATTTTGCGGCTCCACAGATCGAGGATGGCCGCCAGATAAAGCCAGCCTTCGGCCGTTTTCAGGTAGGTGATGTCGGTCAGCCAACACCGATTGGGGCCGGTGGGAGCAGGACGGTCGGCGATGAGATTGGGCGCGACAGGTTGAGCATGGCGGCTGTCGGTGGTCCGAGGCTGACGAGCGTGCTTCTTGCGGCCGCGTAGGCGCACCGCCCGCATGAGCCGACCACACCGACGTTTGCTCGTGCGGGTGCCCGCGTCACGCAGATCATCGAGGTTGCGTGGCACCCCATAGGTGCCGCGACTGGCCTCGTGCGCGACCGCGATTTGCGCGGCGATGGCCGCATCCTCACGCTGCCGCTGGCTCGGGCCGCCCCGTCGCCAACGGTAATAACCGCTGGGCGCCACGCCCAGCAGTGCGCACAGCAATCGGACTGGGTGTTCGCCCTTCATCGCTTCAACCTGGGCATACCGCTCTCGGGCGTTTCGGAGAGGATGCCCAACGATTTTTTTAGCACCCTCTCCCTTTCGCGCATCCGGATGAGTTCGGCGCGCAAGCGGGCATTCTCCTGCGTGAGTGGCCGATAGGATGGATCTGGTGCGGAAGCGCGGAGCAAGGCGGTTGGGCGAAATGGGCGGCGTGGTAGAGTTGGTCAAGCAACGAGCGGTCGCGGAGAAAGAGCGTGCGGATGAGCCGGGGCACGGTGAGGACAAGATGTCGATGGGGCACGGCTGCGCAGATAGTGTCGACGATGAAGGCACGTTCGATGAGCGTGCGGCGCTGGTGGCAAGAGGCGCAGAGGCCGCGTTACTTGCAGGAAAATGCGAGGAGGAATTCGTGGTCGCAGTCGGGGCAATTGAAGCGGGTGAAGCCGGCGTGGAGGTCGCCGCAATCGAGGAAGGCGCTGAGAGCGGCGGCAGCCTCCGGGTGAAGGGACGGCAGATTCGCGGCGTGATCGTGGAGTACCTGCCAGACGCCGGAGGCGCGGGGCTGGCGGGGGCGGTAGCGGACGCAGACCATCTGGGGAACGGGTCACGCTGGGCGTGCCGCCGCCGCGGCCAAGGGCGTGCTATACCCAAATTATGGGGTAACTCGTGCGCGCCCTGCGCCAACTTGGCGCGTTTCAATACCAACCCCTTCGGAAACGGCTCGGCGCGGTGATCACGCCGGAGCTAGGGAATTTATCCCGACTGGGCCCGCTTGTTGAAACAGAGATACTCGGCTGCAAGCCGGTGCCGAGAGGTCGACGCAATTCCTGGCCAACGTGCAGGTGACGCTTTACGCAGCCCTCGGGCACATGAATACGTCACGCTCCACCTGCACGCGCACCGCCGCTCAAAAGCCGCCCTTCAGGCCAAGGGTCCACAACGCGCCGTAGCGTTCGCGCTGCTGAAAGCGTGCTACCGTCGGCGTGCTGGGCCCGTAAAACTCAAAGTCCACGCCGACATCCGTCACATTGCGAAATTTCGCGAAGAGCGTGAACTGCCGCCACAATTTATGTTCAGCGGTCAAGTCGACGGAGGTCCGGGCCGCCGCCCACCGGGTCGTGCCGGGCTCGATACTCCGACCGGCGAGCGTGCTCACCGTCTGCCGGCCGCGATGGTTCACGTCCGCGCGCAAACTGTAGGCCGCACGCGTCAAGCTGACGCCCGCATTGGCGAGACGTGGGCTGTATTGAAATTCGCCGGTCGCGGCACCCGTTGCGTGCTGGGTGCTGCCGTTGGCGAAGACCTGCACGCCCCGCGCCCATGCGGGCAAAAACGTCAGCGCCTGCTTGTAGTTAAACGTAAGGCCTTCCATGCGAACCATACCGTCGAGGTTATACTGCGTGGAGACCGCGTAGTCGCCGTAAGTCGCCGGATCGAGCGAGTAGAGCATGAGAAATTCAGGTGTCACCGGCCGGACGGCTGCACCGAAGAAGTTTTTGAAATCCCGCCGAAACACACTCACCGAGACCACACCGACTCGCGCGAAGTAGTATTCCAATGCGACGTTCGTCGAGCGCGCGCTCCACGGTTTGATGCCGGCGTTGTTCACCGTGATGCGGTTCGACGCGCTCGGTTCGGCTTCGCTGTCGGGCAACGTCATCCCGCCGGAATACTGGTTAAAATTGGGTCGCCCAATCGACGTGTAGTGGGCGGCGCGCGCGATGAGATTTTCGCGCAGATTGAAGGCGGCATTGAGACTCGGAAACCACCGCAAATACTCTTTCGCGACGTGCGCTCCTCGGCTGATGAAGGTCAGCTTGCTCACTCCCAGCGCGTCGCTCGTCGGCACGATCAGCAGCGGACGCCCGTTCGTGCCGAGGACAAAACTCCCGTCGGCGCGGCGTTGAAAATTCCCCGTCGGATCCGTCAGCGGTCCCTCGGCGTTGATATTCGTCTGCTCGGCGCGGATGCCACCGACCAGCTTGAGCCGATGTTGCAAAAGCTGCACATCGCCCCTCAAAAAAAAAGCGGACACCACTTCCTCCGCCCGCTTCGAGGGCGTCACGGCGGCGCGGTAGGTGGCATTGCCGTCGGCGAGGAAATAAGCCGGATTCGCCTGGTAGGCGTCCCACACCTTCGTGTTGCTCACAATCGGGATGGCCGGAAACCCGAACTTCGTCGGACGGGTGGCGATGGCCGAGTAGAAAAACGGCGCCGCGAGGTCATCGCTGCCGATTGGCGCCGTGCTCGTCCGTCCATCCTTGCCCACAAAATCAAACAGCACGTTCGACGGATTCACCCCGCGCGTGTCGTCGCGAATCGCGTTCTGCACGTCGAGGCCAGCTTTGAGCGAGAGGGGAATTCCACGCCACGCGAAATCGCGTCGCAGGTTCGCGTAAGCACTGCGCTTCGTGTCGGTGTTCTGCGGAATGGCCAGGTTGGCGGTCTGCATCACGTAGCTCCGAAGATCGAAGGGGTCGACCATCGCGCCCGTGGCTCCATCGCTCACCGTGATCCGACCGGGCCGCAGCGCCGTGATGTCGTCGAACCCGACCGTCACACCGGTGCGGCGGGCGAGGACGATGGCGAACCAACCGCGGTCTCCGCTCTGCGTGCTATCCCGCGAGGCCGAGTAACCGGCCCCCGCCTCGGCCTTCCAGAGCGGACCATCGTGCAGGTAAACCAGCGTGGGCATCAGCGTCAGCGTGTTCCGGTCGCGGACTTCCGTGGAGACGTTGAACGGGCCCTGCCCCGCCACGCTGCGCACCGCCGCCGTCGTGAAACCCGGCACCACGCGATCAAGTGAAAACGTCAGGCCGCGGATGTCGTAATGGGTGTTGTAGGTGGAGCGCGTGAACGACAGTGACAGGCGATCGTTGGCACTAAATTTGTAATCAAACGTGAGCGAAGCGGACGAGCGTCGCCGCAGCAGAAACCCATCCCGGTAGACGAAACCGGAAAGATAAGGTCGGTCCGGAGTCGTGTCAGGAAAGGTGCCGTTATTGGTCACGGCGTTGGCGCCACGCCACGTGTTCACGAACGAATCGCGGGCACTGTAGGACGTCGAAGCGGAGCCCGCGATCGTGAAGCCAAAGCGCCGGTTGATCGGCACGACATAGGAAAAATCGACCCCGGGCAGCACCTTCCGCGTGGGATTCTCGCGCGGTCCGACGCTCGCGTGAAAATCGCGGGCATCGTCGCGCATCGTCACATACGTGCTGAAAGTGAAGAGTGGCTTGGCCCGCTCAAACGCGGTGCGTGGGACGAAGTTGATCGAGCCGGCGAGCGCGGCTCCGGGAGACTCCGGCGTCGGCGAGTTGATCACCTCGACGCGGGACACGCTGTTCAGTGAGACGTATTCCAGCGACACGCCGCGGTTCGTGCCGCCCTGATTCCCATTCGTCATCCCAAAACCACCGAACGTCACGGGAGTGTAGTTAAACTCCACGCCGCCCAGCGAAACCTGCCGCGCATCACCGGCCAGATAGTCCATCGATACGCCCGGCAGATACTTCAAGAATTCACCGATGTCGCCCTCGGACGCCGCGCCAAATTCGTCCGCCGCCACGACGGTTTTTAGATTAACGGCAAAGCGCTGCTCGTTAATCGCGATGGCCGCTCCCTCCATTTGCTGCGACTCTGAGACCACGTAGCTGGCCAGTTTGATCGGAGTCCTGCTGTTCTTATCCACTCCAGGAGTATCCGTGTAGGCTGAGAGTCGGATGTCGTGTTGTGCCGTTCCGCCGAGCGGCACCGTCACCCGCGTCGCCTGCAGTTCCATACCCGTGAAGAACGCGCGAACGTTCACCGCACCCGCCGCAATGCCAGTAAAGCGATAGAACCCTGCGGCGTCTGAAAATGTTTCCAGCGATGCGCCCTCGATCGTGACCCGTGCGTTCTCCAGAAAAGCACCGCTGGCGAGACTGGAGATGCGTCCCTCGATGCCTCCCGTCGCGAGGCCTTGCGCACACAGCGGACTGAGTATCCGCGCGAGCCAAACGGCGAGGACAGCCGACAAGCTCCAGCGCAGGCGGGTCATTGCCGTGATTTCAAAAACGCCACCAAGTCGGCGAGCTCCTGCTGCGACAGCACCGCGCCCATCCCCGGCGGCATCGGCGACATCGTGCCAGGCTGGATATCGGCGATGTCGGCCCGGGCGATCCGCTGCTCCGTGTCCGGTCCCGTGGCCAACACCACTTCGTCCGCCGCGTCTTTGCGCATGATGCCACTGTGCGCTTCGCCGCTTTTCGTCATCACCACAAACGGCTCGAAGCCCCGCACCATCACCGCGCTCGGATAG
>CAMBVX010000355.1 GCA_945871085.1 Opitutus sp. GAS368
TTCTCAATTTGGTCGGTCTGGAGGAGCTTCGAGACGTCCAAGTAAGCGTAGCGCTTGCCGGCATCATCGGTGAGTGCCCAATCGTAGGGGCGGCGCGGGGTGAAGGGCCGCCGCGTGGAAACAAACTTGCCGGCGAATTGGCGCGGGAGCGTGCTCGCGCCGCCGTCGCCGAGATTGACGGTGGGGGCCGCGTGGCCGGGCGTCGCAACGCCGTAAACTCCGGGTGAAACGGGCGGGGCTGACATCGGCGCGCTCGCTGGTGGAGTCGCCGTTGACGCCGCACTCGCCTGGGTCGTCGCGACCGCGGGGATGAAGTCGGGGGTGCCACCGATGTAGATGTACGCAGTGAGTTTTCGCTCGAGGCGGATCTGGGTCCATTTCCCCTGCAGCCCCGTGAGGGTGCTCTGGTCGTCTTTGACGGCGACGGTCAGCACCCCGCCATCGAGTCTGGGCGCCAAGTAGATATTGGCCCCTGGTTTCACATCGAGGCCCTTCGTGAGGTCTTTGTTCTGCACATAGGCCTCGAATGGGCCCGGCAACTCGATGGCGAGCCAACCTGCGGGGGTGCCAGCGACTGAATCGGGGGTTGCGGCGGGCTCCGTGCCGGCCTTCAGGAACGTGAAGGCCGGGGAGGACTGGTCCGGCTGAGTGTGGACGGCCGTGGTCTTGGTCAGTGGTGCGGCGAACGCTGCGGCGGTCGCGATCGCGGCGGCGAGCAGGAACAGTTTAATCTTCATGGATAAGAGGAGAATCGCTGGATTCGATGGTCGTGGCTTCGAGGCTCGCGCGCGGTGTGCGGGGATTTTGAAACAGCAGACCTATTTCCTTCTCGGAAAGCTTTTTCATCGCGCGGGTAGGAATGCCCTTCAAGGGAAAGGCTCCAATCTGATAGCGACGGAGGCGTTTTACATCGTAGCCGAGGGTGGTGAAGAGGAGCCGAATTTCGCGCTTCTTGCCGTGATGCATATGCACGTCGAGATTCGTGGCCTCATTGCCTGCACCGGGATGGATGAGCGCGGCCCGTTCGACTTTTAGCCGTTCGCCCTCAAACGTGATGCCTGTGATAAGTAACGGAAGGCGTTTCGCTGGAAAGGGGTTTTTCAGGATGACGTGATAGCGTTTCGTGACGAGGTTTGACGGGTGCGTCAGGCGTTGGGCGAGGTCTCCATCGGTGGTGAGGATGACGAGGCCTTCGCTATCCTTGTCGAGGCGGCCGGCGCAAAAAAAACGATACTTGGCAAATTCCCGCGGCAATACGGTGAAAACCGTATCGGGATTGTGGGGGTCGTCGTTGGTGCACGCGAGGCCCCGGGGCTTGTTCATTGCTAGGGTCAAACGCGGCTGCACGGTGGAACGGACATTTTTTCCGCTCGCGGTGACCCGGTCGACACCCGGCGTTACCTTCTGACCGAGGGTGGCCACGACGCTGTTGACCCACACTTCGCCCTGCGCGATCAGGGCCTCGGCGGCTCGCCTCGAACAGAGGCCGGAGTCGGCGAGGTATTTTTGCAGGCGGATGGGCTCGGTGGATGACATGGGCAAAGCGCAGTGGGCGGGAAATTGGTTCCGCCTGCAAGCCTGCGGGTGTGGGGAACTGGCCAATGTCATCCGACGCCAAAACCCTTGCTTCGGTCCGGTCGGCGTGTCTTTTTTCTTCTCCCCGCGTTCACGCGGTTCAACCAACATAGACAACAACGCTAGTCACAATCGGAAAGCTCTAACATGGCAGTAAAAGTCGCAATCAACGGTTTCGGTCGCATTGGTCGCCTCGTGTTCCGCGCACTCGTGGAACAGGGCCTGCTCGGAACGACGCTCGACGTCGTCGCCGTCGGAGACATCGTCCCCGCCGACAACCTCGCTTACCTGCTCAAGTATGACTCTACGCAGGGCAAGTTTTCCGGCACGGTGAGTTCGAAAAAATCTTCGCCCGAGAAGATCGAAGACGACGTACTCATCGTCAACGGCCGGGAAATCCTCGTGGTTTCCGCCCGGTCTCCCGCTGAGCTGCCTTGGGCCAAACTGGGCGTCGAACTCGTGATCGAGTCGACGGGGCTCTTCACCGAGGCCGAGAAGGCCAAGGGCCACATCGCCGCCGGGGCCAAGAAGGTCATCATCTCCGCTCCGGCGAAGGGTGAAGATATCACGGTCGTCATGGGCGTGAACGATCAGAAACTCGACTTGGCGGTGCACCACATCATTTCCAATGCGTCCTGCACCACGAACTGTCTCGCGCCGATCGTGCACGTCCTCCTCAAGGAAGGCTTCGGCATCGACGAAGGACTCATGACCACGGTCCACTCCTACACCGCGACGCAAAAGACCGTCGACGGTCCGTCGAAGAAGGATTGGAAGGGCGGCCGCACGGCGGCGCAGAACATCATCCCGTCCACGACCGGTGCCGCCAAGGCTACTGCTCTCGTGTGCCCCGAGGTGAAGGGCAAGCTCACCGGCATGGCTTTCCGCGTGCCGACCCCGACCGTCTCAGTCGTCGATCTCACGGTGCGCACCACCAAGGAGACTTCCTACAAGGAGATTTGCGCGGCGATGAAGAACGCCAGCGAGACCTACTTGAAGGGCATTCTCGCTTACACGACCGACGAAGTGGTCTCCAGCGACTTTATCCACGACAAACATTCGTCGATCTTTGACGCGGGCTCGGGCGTCGAGCTCAACAGCAAGTTCTTCAAACTCATCTCGTGGTATGACAACGAGTGGGGCTATTCCAACCGCGTCGTCGATCTCACCAAGAAGGTCGCCGCCGGGATCTAACTCATCAAGCGCCTGCACTATCTTAACCACGGATAGCACGGATCGGCCCGGATGACTCAACCTCTATCCGGGTTCATCCGTGTGATCCGTGGTTAAAACTTTTTAGACTTCCGACCATGCCCAAATTTCAATCCATCCGCGATCTCGACCTCGCCGGTAAACGCGTGCTCATGCGCGTCGATTTCAACGTCCCGCAGGACAAACAGACCGGCGCCATCACCAATACGGCGCGCATCGCGGCCGCGTTGCCGTCGATCAGGTTCGCGCTCGAGCGCGGCGCGTCCGTCGTCCTCATGTCGCACCTCGGCCGTCCCGACGGCCAAAAGATCGCGAAATTTTCCCTCCAGCCTGTGGCCGTGGAACTCGAAAAACTGCTCGGAAAATCCGTGACGTTTCGCGATGACTGCGTGGGCCCGGCGGTCGAAGCGGCCTGCGCGAAACTCGCGCCTGGCAGCGTGGTGTTATTGGAAAATCTCCGCTTCCACATCGAGGAAGAGGGCAAAGTGAAACTCGAGGACGGCACGTCGAAGAAGGCTGATCCTGCGGCGGTCGCGGCGTTTCGCGCTTCGCTGACGAAGCTCGGCGACGTCTTTGTGAACGATGCCTTCGGCACCGCGCACCGCGCGCACTCGTCGATGGTCGGCGTGGCGCTGCCGGTGAAGGCCGCCGGCTTTCTGATGGAAGCTGAACTCAAGGCCTTCGCCAAAGTGCTCGAAACGCCCGACCGGCCG
Organism: Opitutus sp. GAS368; assembly: GCA_945871085.1. Classification (GTDB taxonomy): domain Bacteria; phylum Verrucomicrobiota; class Verrucomicrobiia; order Opitutales; family Opitutaceae; genus GAS368. The sequence goes on from CAMBVX010000355.1 coordinate 3,501, forward strand.
CTGCTGGCGATTCTCGGCGGCGCGAAGATCGCAGACAAGATTCCGCTGATTCACAATCTGATCGAAAAGGCCGACAAAATCATCATCGGCGGCGGCATGGCTTACACGTTCTACAAGCAGCTTCACGGCATGCCGATTGGCACGAGTCTCTTCGATGCCGAGGGGGCCAAAATTGTCGCCGAGCTCGTCGCGAAGGCCAAGGCCCGCGGCGTAGAATTGATCTTCCCGGTCGACTTCCTCTGTGCCGATCGTTTTGCGCCGGATGCGAACACCCAGACGGCAGAAATTGCGACGGGCATCCCGGACGGTTGGGGCGGCCTCGACGCGGGTCCAAAATCGATCGCGCTCTATCGCGCGGCGATTCTCTCGTCGAAGACGATCATCTGGAACGGTCCGGCCGGCGTCTTCGAATTTGAAAAGTTTGCGGGTGCGACCAAAGCCATGGCCGAGGCGATCGCCGAAGCGACGGCGGCCGGAGCGACGACGATCGTCGGCGGCGGCGACACGGCGACGGCGGCCAAGAAGTTTGGCGTCGCGAAAAAAGTGACCCATTGCTCCACCGGTGGCGGCGCCAGCCTCGAGTTCCTCGAGGGTAAAGTGCTTCCCGGTGTGGCGTTCCTCGAAAACTAAAATCTAACCATCATGATCTCCCGCAAGAAACTCATCGCCGGCAATTGGAAGATGAACAAAACGTCGGCCGACGCGCTCACGCTCGTGGCCGACCTCGTCGCCTCCGTCGGACGCCAGACCGACGTCGAAGTCGTCGTGTGCCCGCCCTTCACGTCGATCGAGACGGTCGGCAAGGCCATCGAAGGCTCCACGCTGAAGCTCGGCGCACAAAACATGCACCCCGAGGCGAACGGTGCCTACACGGGTGAAGTGTCCGCGCCGATGTTGCGCGCGCTCTTTACGACCCACGTCATCCTCGGTCATAGCGAGCGTCGTGCGCTCTTCGGCGAGACGGATGTGTTTGTGAACAAGAAAGTGCTCGCAGCGCTGAAGAACCAACTGAAACCCATCCTCTGCGTCGGCGAATCGCTCGGTGAGCGTGAGTCTGGTTCAACGCTTAAGATCGTCCAAACGCAGCTCGAAGCGGGTCTGGACGGCGTGAGCAAAGAATTGGCGCCGAGTGTCGTGATCGCTTACGAGCCCGTGTGGGCGATCGGCACCGGCAAGGTTGCCACGACCGAGCAGGCGCAAGAGGTGCATGCGTTCATCCGCAGCCTGCTCACGAAGCTCTTCACGGAGCCGGTGGCGCAGAAGGTGCGCATTCTTTACGGTGGTTCGATGAAACCGGCGAATGCCCCCGAGTTGCTCGCCCAAAAAGATATCGATGGCGGCCTCATCGGCGGCGCAGCGCTCGAGGCGCGGAGCTTCGTGGAACTCGTCAGCGCGGCGGCGGCGGTGCAGTAGGTTTGGCGGTAGGGCGACCGACCCCGGTCGCAGCTTTCCTTGGGCGAGGCGAAGTTTTCGGAGTTCCGACCGACGGCGGTCGCGCTCCTTGGCGGAACATGTTCGGACCCCGTGGCTGGCGCTCGCGCGGCGACCTCTTGCACTTTGACGACGGGGTGAAATCGCGTTGGTCACCGCATGGTCGGCCAATGCTTTAGCCGCTGCGGTGGGCGCTAAACGGGAAGAGTAAACCTTGGACGACGAGAAACGCCGCCCCGCCTCGCCATCGAACACGACCTCGATGGGGGAGGGCGGGTCTTGTGGGCTGCGGGAGGCCCGGTGCGCGGAAGGGTGTTGGCCGGCGTGGCCTCATTTTGATGGAGTGCCGAATCGGATGTACGGCGCGGGTCAGAGGGAGGGAACGGCGTCGCCGCCAGGCGGGGTGGGGAGCAGCCCGAGACGGGCGGGGCCATCCCGAACGAAAGTGAACGCGATACGGTCCGGCCGGCGGGCGAACCTGCTGGCAAGGGGCGAAGCGTACTATCGTAAGCGGCAAAGCGGTCACGGCACTCACGCGGTCAAAGCTGGGCGACCGGTCGGCTGGGCTGTGGTTGGCGCCAGAACGATCCGAAGGGAGTAGGGGAGAAGGGGTGAGCGCGAACGAGCACCCGAAGGGAAGACACGGGCGCAGGCGCGCCGGGCCGTAATGGAGCTGGGGTTGCCGAGACGGTGGCATGCCCGACGACGCGGCAGCCACGAGGAGGAAATTAACGGTCAGGGTTAAAGGTTGGGCGTGCCCGCGACGCTGGCCGAACTCGCCGCGCGGGCGGCTGCCCGGTCCTACTTCTTCATCACTTGGTCATAGGTCATCTCAAAGGAGTCGGGGCCCACGCTGAACTCGCCTCGAAAAGGGAAGTCCATCACCGCGAGTAGGAAAACCAACAGGCCCAACAGACACGCTAGAATGGCGGTGAGCAGGTCGTGCAGCCGTTTATTTTCCACGACGAACAACCACATGAGCGATAAATTCAGCACGGAGCCGCCCACGACAACACCCCAGATGATGGACGGAAGTTGAGTCGAAACGCTCGCCAGCCGTTCGCGGCGAGATTCGATCATGTTGCTGAACTGGCGGAGGGCCTCGCCGTGCAGCGCCTTCTGCCCTTCGCTCTGGGGCTCGACGTGGGTCAGATAAGCACTGAACCCTTTGATCGAGGCGGTGCCGACTGACTGCGCATTCAGACCTTGGCGCTGCAAGGGCCACGCGTGGTCGATTTCGTCACGCGTGTAGTTCCGCAAGCGGTCGGTCAAGGCCGTCCGATGAGGCTCCGGGTAGTTCTCCACCGTGCGGTAGAGGACGCCGATGGCGGTGGCTTCTTTGGTCACCGCCGCATCGACCGCCGCGAAATTCTCCCACGCGCCGACGGACAGCAAACCCAGCGTAATACCGAAGAATACGCCGGAGGCGGAGAGGAACTGGCCGACGATATCGTTGTAGTCTTTGTCGCCAAACCAGCGGGGTAAAAAGCGACGCACGACGATCTGACCCAGCAGGGCAAAGCCGATGAAGACTCCCACGACGACGGAGCAAAAGAGCCAGTTGGGAAAGGTGTAGAGCCAAAGGAGGCTGACGAGGGAGTGGGAGTGCATTGAGCGGTGGGGGTGGGCGATTCGGAGCGGACGTTGCTCTCGGAAAATCGCCGGGTCGAGCGGGATTCTGCTGTGATGGTGGCGGAAAAAACGGGGGTGCGCTCGGGCGGAGGCGCAGACGCGTAAGGTTGTTCCGTGCCGGGCGGCTGAAGCGGACGGCACGAATGAGCGCGGCGAGCTCGCCTTCCACGAGGACGCGGTCGGCACGATGCAGGGCCACATCGCGGCCGGTGCATCATCGCGATGCCGCCGAGTCGCCGCGGCCTTAAGCTGAGTTGCGTTCAAGATGAGCCTCAGATCCGTCTTTGGTCGGAGACAGGTTTGCAGGCGATTCAGGGGGAGGAAATCGCCCGCAAGCGGGCTCCTACCTCCCAGCCGGTTAGGCTTATCTTAGAGGTTATATCAATCGCCCAAATGATTCAGACTTTGATTTGCCGGGTAGCCGCGAGCGCCAGCGCGTGGTGATCCGTCCACTCGCTGGCGCTCGCGGCTACCGCAAAGTCCAGCGTTCAAAGGACGTTGGTATTAGCCGCAAAGTCCGGTGAGAGCTGAAGGTTGATCGGCTTCCTCCTGGTTGCGAGGAAGCGCGTTGGCCGCTGCGCGCCGGGTTCGCCGTTGGGTTCTGCGCTCAGCGTCCGGCCGTTTGGGGTGGTGGCATTGTGGCGGCTGAGGGCGCGATCACCCGGCGCAGTTTACGCGAGGTGTCGGTGCATCCACTCCAGACAGACGCGGTTGTTCGCGGCTTCGTCGGCGAGTTGTTTCGTGATTGCCTGGCCGGCGATTGACGGGGGTGGTTGCTTGAGCGGGTGGGCTTGCACGCGTTGCAGCGCGGCGGCGAGGTGCGTGGCTCGGCG
>CAMBVX010000356.1 GCA_945871085.1 Opitutus sp. GAS368
GCCGTCCGTCCGGGGCGGGGCGTTAGGGGGCGTCGGGAAATTCGTAGAGGCGGAGTTCGGAGGGCGGCGGGGTGGTGGCCTGGGGTTTGTCGCGGTGCTTACCTTGGGTTTCCCAGCGGAGGACCCACGTGCGGCCGTCGGCGCGTTGCATTTGTATTTGCACGGAGAGGCCGGGAGCGGTGGCTCGCACTTTGCGAAGGGCGGGGGGAATCACCGAGGGGGCGGGCGGGAGTTTCGCGAGCACGGCGAGGGTCTCGCCTGCGAGTTGAAAGCGGCCCGAGCCGACGCTCTTGGCGGTGTAGTCGATCAGCACGGTGCCGTCTTTCTGCGGCGCGGGTCGGCCGAGGGTAACGTCGGCGTCGATGCTGCCTCCGCCGGAAAAGGCCCAGCGGAATTTCCAGTCGCTGAGTCGGTGGGTGTCCCAGCCGCCGGTGGTGTTGGGGCGGGCGACATAGGCTTGGGAGTTACCCTGCGCGTCGTAGCGGTGGAAGACGGCGAGCGGGCGGCCCTGAGGGTCGAAACCGAGTTCGCGGACCATGTTGATGAGGCCGCCGCCGGGTTTGGCGGCGTCGACGACATCGCTTTTCGCGAGCGTGATCGGCAGGGCGATGGGTTGGCCGGCGCTGGTTTCCCAGTGGAGGAGGTCGCGGCTGCGGGCGTAGGAGAGCGAGTGGTTCGTGGCGGCATCGGGGGTCTCGCGCCAGACCCAGAGGACGTGAAAGCGGCCGTCGGGTCCGAGGAGCGGCGAGGTGGCGTAGGCGTTGCGTGCACCTTCGCCGTCGTGGAGCGGCGTATCCAAGAAGCGACGCCACGTGCGCGTCGGGGTATCGTAGAGGTTGTAGTAGTCGCTGCCGTTGCCGCTGCCGCCGTCACGATAGCGGAAGAGGAGATCGCCGGTGGCATTTTTGAAAAAATTCGGATAGGTCGCCTTGGCTTCGCGTTCGCCGGTCATGCGGTCGAGGCGTTCGAGAGTGGTGACGTCGAAGGGCGCGCGGGTGCGGTAATACACGAGCGGATCGGCGTGCATATTGCCGGAGAGGTGGAGGTGACCATCGCGGTCGAGGGCGAGTTGGAGGGAGTTGTGGCTGTCCCAGCCGACGGCGTTAGAGGGATGGCCGCGGTTCGGCACGGGTCGACCCTCGGGGCGGACGCGGGACCACGCGCCGTCGGGGAGCTTGCGGCCAGTGACGACGATGCGGCGGTCGGCGTCGTAGTAGGCGACAAACTGATGGCCGCGTTCGACGAGGAGGGCAAAGGGCACGGGGTGGCCGGACCAGACGCGGTCGAGCAGAATACCGTCGTCGGCGGCGGGGGCGGCCGGCGTGAGTGGGGCGGCGGCGAGGGTGAGGGACAAGAGGAGCAGGCGGGCGGAGCACATGGGCGGGGAGGGGAAGTGACGGGGGCGCGGCGCGGGATTGAAATGGGCGACAGGAGTGCCGCGGTCCGGGAGGAGGGAGCGGGGGTTTAGAAGTCGAACTTGGCAGAGAGATTCCAGGCGCGCGGATTGCGGAGGAAGTAGGAGCCGACGGTGGAGGTGGCGACGGTCGGCGGGGTGCCGCCGGGAGCGATGATACTCCGGTTCGCGCGGCGGACGAGTGGCTCAGTTTCGTCGAGCAGATTGCTGACGTTGAGTTGCCACGTGACGCCCGTCTGGCGGAGCCAAGTAAACTTGGTCCGGTAGCGGACGCCGAGGCCGAAGTCGGTCGTGCTCTGACCGAAGAGCGGCTGGGTAGCGAGCAGCTGGCCGGTGGCCGCGCCGCCTTCGCGTACCTCGTAGGTGCCGGTGTAGGCACCGGAGCGGTAGACGGTAGTGAGGGTGACGCCGACGCCCTTGAGGTAACGTTGAAAATCGTAACTGGCGACGAGGTTGAAGCTGCCTTTTCCGGCACCAAAATTACTGCTGTTGTTGTCGGCCGTGAGATCGAGACGTTCGTCGAGATTGTTCAGGCTCTCGGCGATGGTGGTGCGTGAGGCATCGGTGGCGGAATACAGCGCGCCGACGGTGATGCCGGGGTTTTTCTTTTGGAGCTCGCCGATGTAGGTGCGGAGCTGTGCGGCGGTGGGCAGCGTGAGTTGGTAGAGGTTTTCGCGCTCGCGTTGGGTTTTTGAATACGTGGCGCGAAGGCGCATGCCTTTCATGGGATTGGCGGTGAGGCGGACTTCGTAACCGCGACTGGCTTGGTCGAGGAGGTCGCCCTGGGCATTAAAGGTGGGGCGCAGGAACGAGTAGGCGTCGCGCAGCGCGGTGACGGCGGCGGCATCGGCGGGATTGAACAGGCGCACGGTGCCAGCGGGATTCGACAGGGCGCTGAAGACGGCGTTATAAGCACCGCCGATACTGTCGGCCGTGCGCAGGTTGAGATTCAGCACCTCGGTGACGTTGTTGCTGGAGGTGTCGAAGTAGCCGACGTCGAGGGAGACTTGGTTGGCGAAGAGATTGAACTTCAGTCCGGTGTCGAGGCCGAGGCCTTTGGTGGTGGGGCCGATGAGGCCATCGGGGCCGACGACGGTGCCGCGGGGCGAGCCGAAGTTGGTGCTGCGGTTGGCATACGCGGACAGCCAGTCGGTGAGGTGGAAGACGCCGCCAATTGTGCGGGTCGGGCCGCGCGAGGAGCTCTTGGCCACGGCCGTGGGATCGAGGACATTGATGCCCGCGCTGGTTTCGTAGCCGACGGGGAAAATGCGCTTGCGGGCGTAGACGTAGTCGATGGCTTCATCGACGCGGTAGCCGGCGGTGACGACGAGGCGGCGTTTGAAAAAGTAGCTTTGGAGGGCGGTGAGGTAGGCGAATTGACGGGCGTGACGGAGGCTTTCGCCCTCGGTGATCCAGCCGGTGGTGAGGGGGCCGCGGGTGGGATGATTCCACGTGAGCACGGGGAAGTCGCGCCAGTCGGGCACGTGAAAATAGTCGGCGTCGAGCGGGGAAGCGTAGCGACGACGGGTGACGCCGTTGTTGGTGTTGACGGGGTCGTTGTTGAACGGCGCGCCGATCCAGGAGTCGCGGAAACTTTCGCTGCCGATGACGCGCTCGGTGTAGGAGGTGGTGCCCATCATGCGGTGCGAACCGAACCAGCGGCCGAGGTCCAACTGGTAAGCGACGGTGGCTTGCACGACTTCGCGTTCGTTGTGCTGGGTGCGATGGAGCCAGCGGGTTTGAGTGTAGTATTGACCCGCGAAAGGATTGAGCACCTGACCGGCGGCGTTGGTGGTGAGCGAGGCGGTGCCGAGTTTGGTGATTTGGGCGGCGTTGGGGATCATGCCATTGGCGTCGACTTGGATCACGGCACCGGCGGCGGCGCCGTTGGCGAAAGCCTGATACGTGTCGGCGTCGCCGCTTTCGCGGGCCGCGGAAAGATTCAGGTAGAGATTTTCGCGCAGTTTGTGATCGACGGCGACGGCGAGGATCTGGCGCGCGACGCCTTTGCGACCACCGGGGCCGTTGATGTTGCCGCGGGGAGTGAAGAAAGCCGGATCGATGGACTGGCGGTTCGTCCCGCCCACGGTGGTGCTCGTGGTGAGATGGTTCGCGGAGTTGATAATGTAAGACTGAGCGCCGTTTTGCACGATGACGGGAGCGACGCCGGTGCCGGCGACGGACAAGCCGACGGGCGTGGCGAAAGCGGTGCGGGCGGCGGCGGTGAGTGACTCCCAGTTGGCAGGCAGGCTGACGACCTGGGCGCCACGGGCGATCCACGTGCTGACCTGTTCGAGGTGGGGACCGGGGTAGGCGACGCTGCCGGAGCTTTTCTCTCGTTCATACTCCACGCGGACCTCGGTGCGGTCGTTCACGCGCCACCTGGTCGAGAGTTGGACGCCGTCGGTGTTGTCGGTGAAGTTCGCGCGATATTTTTTACCGCGATGGGCGAGGGCGTTGACGCGGAGGCCGAGGGTTTGGGGAATCAGCACTTGGTTCACATCGAGGGCGACGCGGCGGCTGGAGTAGCTGTCGGTGTGAAAGTCGAGACCGTAGGAATGGCGATAGAGCTTGGCGGTCTTGGTGGAGATATTGGCGACGCCGCCGGCGCTGCCGAGGCCGAAGAGAATGGAGTTGGGCCCGCTGGAGTTGTCGATGCGTTCGACGGTGTAGAACGTGGGACGAAAATCGGTCTCAAGGTAATTGCGTGCGACGGTGCCGCCGAGGCCGCGGGTGCGGAAACTCACGCCGGCTTGCGAGCCGGGGAAGACGGTGTTGATGACGCCCTGGCTGTCGAAGTCGCCGTTGTCTTCGGCGAAGTTGGCGGAGAAGGCCAAGGCCTGCTCGAGGGTCGTGGCACCGATGTCGTCGAGGAACTCTTTCGTGAGCACATCGAGGACGCCGGGGGTGTCCTTGAGCGAAGAATTGAGACGACTGCCCGCGAGGGTATTTTGGGCGAGGTAACCGACATCCTTGGACGAGCTCACCGAAAAAGGGCTGAGCTCGATGACGTCTTCGGCGGCGGTGGCGGCGAGCGAGGCTCTGGCGGGCGGGGGGACGGAAGCAATGGATTGGGCGCCGAGGGTGGCGGTGCCCAGGAGCAGCGGGAAAATCAGCCGGAGCACGATCGGATAGCCGAGGAAGTGCTGGGTGGTTTGCATGATCGTGAACGACGGGTGGGCGCAGGAATTTTCAGAAGCGACCGCTCACGCCGAGGGTGACGGCGAGGCCGTGGTAGCTGACGCTTTGGAGTTGATCGCGCGAGCCGCGATAGACGACTTGCGGTTCGTTGGTGAGATTATCGATGTCGCAGGTGAGGCTGACGTTCGGGCGGAGTTGATAGGCGAAGCCGAGGTTCATGACGGTGCGCGCGACCCGATAGGTGTTTCGCCACGGCGCGTTGGCGTTGAACGCGGTGATGCGTTCGCCGGAGTAGTTGACGAGGTAGCGCGTGCTGAATTTGCGCCAGCGCCATGTGACGCTTGCATTGCCGGAGTGCGGCGTGAAGCCGGGGATTTCACCCGTGTAGCGCACCGTGGTGCCGCCACGGTTACCGTGGCTGGTGAGATAGGTGTAGTTCACGAGGCCGCTCAAACCGCGGAAAATGCCGGGGAGGAAATTAAATTGTTGGCGGTAGTTGAACTCCCAGCCCTGCACGTAGGCGGAGCCGCCATTGCTGCTGGTGCGGATTAAGTAGCCGCCGTAGTCGCCGCCGTAGCCGTTGTCTGGTCCGGTGGTCACGGTGCCGCCGTCCTGACCGGTGATGAGATAGTCTTGGATGCTCTTGCGAAACCAACCGAGGGAGAGATTGCCGACGGGTTCGAAATACCAGTCGAGATCGAAGTCCCAATTCTCGCTGGTTTGGGGGAGGAGGCTGGGATTGTTGATGGTGAGGATGTCGTTGCCGTCGGCGTCGCGGGAGACGGTTTCATTGGGGAGGAGATTGGCCATCGAGGGTTTGCCGTAGCTGGTCGACCACGCGGCGCGGGCTTTCACGTTGGCGGTGATGTCATGCGTGAGATGGGCGCTGGGAAACGATTTGGTGTAGCCGCCGGTGCGGGTGCGCTGCGTGCCGGCGTAGTCGATTTGGGCGGCGCGGACGGGATCGGCGAGTTGGAGGGCGGTGTTGCTGGGCGTGCGGGAACGCACGTAGCCGGTGGCTTCGGTCGCGGTTTTTTCCGTGCGGACGCCGGTGAGAAAACCGGTGCGCCCGAGGAGACCGGAGTCGCCGAACCTGCCCTGGATTTGGGCGTATCCAGAAGTAACGATTTCGTTGACGGAGCGCTCGGCGATGAACTTGTTGGATTCGAAAAAATAGGCGTCTTCGCGCCAGAGCGAAGGAGTGATCGGGCGGCGGTTGCGGATGAAATCAGAGGCCTCCCAGACGGGAAGATTGCGGCCGGTGCGGAGGGTATCCGACATCACGGTATTCGTGTTGGCGGGGAGCGCGGTGGTGCCGAGATAGGACCAGCGGCGTGAAATACTGCCCTCGTCGACGAATTGATCGCGGCGGTGAAAACCGGTTTTGAGTGAGAGCGGAAAAGCGGTGGCGAAGGTGTAGCGGGCGTTGCCCCGAAGTTCGGTGATCTCGTGGTCGTTGTTGTTGTCGCCATTGGACATGTTGCCGTTGGGGCGGTAGTTCGCGGGATTGGTGAAATCGGCACCTTCGGTCTGGGTAAAACGCGGGTAGAGGTCGGACTGCGTGCGGTCGAGAATCCAGCCGACATTGGAAATACGGTTGGTGAGGATCGCGCCCTCGCCCTCGCCGATGTTGATGTGGGTTTGGTTGTAGACGGCGGAGTAGTCGAGCGACCAGCGCCTGAATTCGTGTTCGCCACCGAAACTAAAACGGCGCTGGCGGTTGAAGAAATTGCGCGGGCCGGTCGAAGTGATGTCGATATTGGAGCCGGTGGAGGCGCGCACCTGCGTGACGCGATCCGTGTAGCCGGGGAGGATACCGGCGGTGCCTGTGGTCCCGACGGTTTGAGTGGTGAAGGCGCGGACGTCGTATTGGCGGCGGAAAACTTCGGAGTGATCGACGCCCATGAGAGCAAAATTAAACTTCGTCGTGGGTGAAGCGCGGAAGTCGAACTTCAGGTTGCCGCTGTGTTGGCGGCGGTGGTTGTAGGTGTTCTGTGTGCGGTAATCCCAGAGATAGCGGGGCTTGTTCGCGGTGTTTTGCTCGTCGCGCACGGTATTGAACCAGCCGCGGGCTTCTTCGCTGTGAAACAAGTTGAGCGAGACGCCGAGGTTGCGCGAACCACCGAGGATATCGAAACGTTCCTGGTAGGCGACGTTGATGAGTTCGTGAGCGCGGTGTTGGTGACGGAGCGGAATCTGCTCGGTGAAGTCGGGGACAAAGCGGCCGGAAATCGCGTAGGTCACGCGGCGTTTTTCCTTCATGGTGAGCGGCGTGCGCGTCTTAAAATTCATCGTGGCGCCCAGTGAATCGGCGCCGCCCTCGGGGGTGTGGCCTTTGATGAGTTCGACGGACTCGAACATGGTGGCGGAAAGGGTGTTTAATGAGGACCCACGACCGAGGGCGCCTTGGCTGGTGATTTGGCCGCCGTCCATGGTGACCGTATTGAGCCCGCCGCCGCGGATGGAGCCGACCGTGAGACCGCCGCCGGCATCGGCATCGGAGACGACGCCGGGCAGACGCACGGCGAGTTCGCCGGCGGTGAAGTTGGGGAGGTTGCCGAAGGAGTCGGTGGCGGTGACGTTTTTCAGATTTGGTGCATTGCGTTGCGCGGTGATGGCCGCCGCGTCACCCTCGCGCTCGCCCGTGACGGTGAATGCCTGGAGTTGGTAGATGCCGGTGGTGAGTTCGAAATTGCGGACGGCGCGCTGGCCGGCGCCGATCACGACGGTGGTGCGGGCGGGATCGAGCCCGAGGTAGGTGGCGACGATTTCGTGGGGGCCGGCCGGGAGGTTGGGCAAAAGGAAGTTGCCGGTGTCGTCAGTGAGCGTGGT
>CAMBVX010000357.1 GCA_945871085.1 Opitutus sp. GAS368
CTTTGTCGTTTATCCGGGCGCCGACCGATTCCCGCTGGATGCAGAAACCGAGGTGCTCGGCTTGGCTGAGTTGGGAAAACGACTACAGGCTTTGAAGTGAGCGGTCGCTTCCGGGTGCCGGTGTGATCGCGACCGAGCCTCGCCACCGGCGGCAAACGATCTGTGAAGCCGGACCCGAGGCTTGTTTCTCCGCGGATTTCATGGGGAGTGTCGCCGAGAACGATGGTGCCGCACCAGTGCGGCGGTCATGGATTCGTCCGCGCGTGGAGTGCGTCAATCTCCTCACATCCTCCACCGGCACGCTGCCGCTAGCCGCCGCCGAGTGGATCTCCGAGTTGGCGCCGTCGAGAAAGTGGCAGGGACTTCAGTCCCTTCCACATTCTTGGCTGTTACGCCGGCGTCACTTTCGACACCCACTCGGAGATGCATCCGCCGCCGCCCCGGCTCACGCAGACCCTTGCTTGCTTCCCGAAAAAATCGTCCGCCTTGCGTAACAGATTTCTACGGCTGTCTCGTCACTATCCTTGATGAACCCCACCAACTCCTCTCCCCTGCCGACTGAACAGCGATGTGCTTCGCGCGCGCTTATCGTCGCGCTCACCCTCATACTGGCATCGATCGCGCCCGCGGCCGAGCCCGCGAAGCGTTCGTTCAACGTGCCGGCCGCCGACGCCGAGAAGGCCCTCAAGGTTTTTTCCGAGCAGGCGCGCCTCGAGGTGCTGTTCCCAACGGCGCTTGTGACCGGTGTGCGCACCCAATCCGTGTCGGGCGATCTTCCACCGCGGGAGGCCCTCACGCAGATGCTCGCCGGGACGGGCCTCGTCGCCGTGCAGGATGAAAAGACCGGTGCCTTGAGCCTGCGGGCGGGCGCGAAGGAGCCAGCCGCAAAAAACGGCGAGGCCGATCCGAGCCGGGCGGCTCGCCCGATCGGCCCCGCTGACGTTGCCAAATCCACGTCCACCAGCGACGGCGTGATCGAACTCTCGCCGTTCGTCGTGGGCGCCGCGACCGACCGAGGCTATCAGGCCCTGAACACCCTCTCCGGCACGCGGCTCAACTCGAAGCTCGAAGACCTCGGCTCCTCGATCACGGTCGTGACCAAGCAGCAGATGGACGACACCGCCGTCCTCGATCTCAACGACGTGTTTCTCTACGAGGCCAACACCGAGGGCACGGGCAATTTCACCGACTTTTCCACCAACCGTAACGGTGGCGTGGTCGACAACATCCAAAACAGCCCCGCCCAGGCCAACCGCATCCGCGGCGTCGGCCGCGCCAACATCGCGGTCGGCGGCTTCGCCGTGAATCCCCGCATCCCGCTCGACCCCTACAACGTCGACGGCGTCGAGATTTCCCGCGGCCCTAACTCCACTATCTTCGGCCTCGGCGGCAGCGCCGGCTCGGTCAACTACGTCCCGATTCGCGCCAACGCCACGCGTTCGATTTCGCAGGTCACTTTCCGCGCCGACAGCTACGGCGGGGTCCGCGGCACCTTCGATTTCAACCGCTCCCTCATCGCCCGAAAACTCGCCTTGCGCGTCGCCGCCGTGGAAGAGGCGAAGGGCTTCGTGCGCAAGCCGTCGTCCGAAAAGATCAGCCGCCTCGAAGGTCTCGTGCTGTTCAAGCCGTTCACGAACACCACGCTTCGCGCGAGCGCAGAAGACTACGACAACTTCGCGCGTCGCACGAATTCCCTCACGCCGCGTGAAACCGTCACCGGCTGGGCCGCCGCCGGCAAACCGACTTGGGATCCGACGACGCAAACCGTGACCCTCGCCAACGGCACGAAGTCCGGCCCTTTCCGGGCCAATCAGGATGGCTCGCTGCCGTTCGGACTGATTTCCCAAGGCGGAGGATTCTACAGCCGCAACAGCGTCTTCATCGACTATGCATCGCCCGAGCAACTCATGTCGGTCAATCGCACCGGCACCTTGCCGGCCAGTCGAATTCCCACGCCGACGATTTCGAACACTGACCTCCGCTTCCTCGAGGGCAGCTCCCGGCTCGAGCGGGAATTCGGCGCGCTGTTTCCGCTCTATATTCTCCCGACGACGACCGACAAGGCCCTCTACGATTGGTCGAAGGTCAATTACATGTCGCCGAACACCTACACCGACCGCGCGAAAACGTTTACGGTCGAGGCTGAGCAGATCGTGATGAAAACGCCGCAGCACCTGCTCGCGGCGCGCGCCGCCTGGTTCGGGCAAGATTTCAAGAGCACCCGGCGCAACAAGGTCGACAACACCGAATCCACTCTCCGGGTCGACGTGAATGAGAAGCTGCTGGACGGCACACCCAACCCCTTCTTCCTGCGCCCCTACTTCGGATCGTCGGCGCCGGTCTCAACCTACCAGCCGGAAACGCGCGATATCCAGAGCGCCGATCTCGCCTACCAGTGGTCGCCCGCGAAGCTCCCACGCGGGCTGGGTTGGATCGGCCAGCAGAAACTCGGGCTCCACGGAGAGACCAGCCGCATCGATTTCGCCAGCTTTCGCCGGCGCGACCTGATTCAAAGCGATCACCCTTGGAGTGTGAAAACCAATCGCAGCGCCACCGGCGTGTGGGTTTACGACAAGTTTTATGTCGGTGACAATCAGGGCCAGAACATCGACCACGCACCCGCCACGCGGCCGACCGACGGCCAGCATACGCTCCGTTGGTTCAACGCGCTCACCAACCAGTGGGTGAGCGAAGCCGTCGACGTCGGGGAGAATTTCTTCAACGCCGGCGTGTTCAGCAACAACCGCACGGAGGTCCGCACGCTCAATGCCACCGTGCAGAATTACTTCTTCCAGGATCGTCTCGTGACGACCTTTGGCTGGCGCAACGATCGCCAGCGCGTGCGCGAGTCTCTGCCGCCCGCGATCGATCCGGCCACCGGATGGTTTCAGAATGAACCGCTCAAAACCAAACTGCCCTGGATCCTCAACGAGGGAAAAACCCTGACGCAGGGCGCCGTCCTCAAGCCCACGCGCTGGCTCAATCTTTTCTACAATCAATCGGACAGCTTTACCCCGGCCGGCATCGCCTACGACGCGCTCCTCGACCTGCTGCCGAACCCGAAGGGCAAAGGTAAGGACTACGGCGTCGGCATTTCCCTGCTGAACGATCGTCTGCACCTTAAAATCAACCGCTACGAAACCAACGACCAGGGTGCCCGCGGCGGAGACCTGGACACCGTCGTCGCCCGCGCCTGGACGCTGGACGGCCGCGGCTCCAATGGCATCGCCGACACCGCGACCGATTTCCAAACCTTCGCTCAGGTCACCGTGGCCCAGCGTTTCGCCAAGCAGGGCGTCACACCCACCGCCGCTCAGAGCAGTGCCGCGGTCGCGCAGTATATGGGGCTTACCCAGGAGTTCCTCGCCGGTATTCAATCCTTTGACCGTGGCACCACCGCCGACGTGACGTCGCGCGGCTACGAGTTTGAGGCGATCTACAATCCCACCCGCAATTGGCGGCTCAAGTTCACCGCCGCTCAACAGGTCGCCATTGACAGTAATATTGGCGAGGGCTTGCAGCGGTATATTACCGCGCGGTTGCCCATCTGGACCACGGCCAAGGATGAAAACGGCGTCGCGTGGTGGACGCGCTCGATCGGTGGCGGGGCCACTCCGAAGCAAACCTACGAAGGCACCATCCTCGCCCCGATCAAGCTCGCCACCGCCAACAATGGAAAACCCCGCTCGCAAGTCCGCGAGTGGCGCTGGAACGCGGTCACGAACTACGACTTCACCGAGGGGCGGCTAAAGCATTTCTCGGTCGGCGGCGCGCTGCGCTGGCAGGACCAGGGCGGCATCGGCTTTCTCGCCGCGGCCCCCGACCCCGACGGCGTGGTGCGCGAGCTCGACGCGAACAAACCCGTCTACGACAAAGCGCGCCTCGCGGTTGATCTCTCGGCCAGTTATCGCCTGCGCCTCTTCGGCGACCGGGTGCGCGCGAAATTCCAGCTGAACGTGCGCAACGTGCAGGAAAACGGCAGCCTGCAGGCGGTCGGCGTCAACCCCGACGGCCGGCCCTTCGCGTATCGCATCGTTGACCCGCGCCAGTTCATCCTGAGCACGACCTTCGATCTCTAATCACAACGTAACTGCTCAGGCACCGCACAAACAAGCCACCGACAGAAAAATTTGAGACAGAAAAATTTAAAACCGGCCTCTCTATTCCTCTCATGCCATTTTTCTGTCGTGAATCTTCCTGTCGTTCCGTCTTCAGCGCGGAGCGTGTTACCACCTCTATGATCGCGGTTGGCCGCCGCGCGAGGCCGCCTGAGTCGTTACATCACAACAAACTCATGATCGCTTTCTCCGCCACAACTCGACGCCTCTGCGGGTTCCTCTCCGCCCTCTCCGTGTGCTTGGTCGGCGCTGCCGCCAACGTCGATTACTTCACCGACAACGGCTACGGAAACACGGTCAGCACGATGCATCATCCAGCCGCTGAACACTTCAACGGCGTGACCTATGTCGCCTACTCGGGGCCGCACGAGGATCCCTACGTCGCCGCCTACGTGCACGCCACGGGCCAATGGATTGGCCCCGTGCAGGCCGGCGTAAATCCGATGGGCAAGTCGCCCGACCAAATCGACCCCGGCGAACTCGACAACCACGGCCGCCCCTCGCTCGTCGTCGATCGGCGGGGTTACATTCACCTCGTTTTCGGCGGGCACGGCGGCGATTCGTCCTTGGGTGAAAACAAATTTGGCACGCCGGGCAAAGGCCGGTTCATCCACGTCGTCTCCGAAAAACCCGGCGACATCTCCGCGTGGAAAATAGTGAACAACATTTCCCCCTTCGGCACCTACAGCCAGTGGGTGAAGACCGCCAACGGGGACCTGTATTTATTCTACCGACACGGCTCGCACCGCAGCGATTGGGTTTACCAGAAGTCGACCGACGACGGCGTCACTTTCGCCCCGCAGGTATCGGTGCTGAAACACCAGCGCAGCGCGGGCAAGCTGACGGTCCACGACTCCTGGTATGCCTGGTTCGACAACGGCCGGGGCGACACGATCACTGCGTCCTATGTCTATCACCCGTGCGCCAACCCGGGTCACACCAACCTTCGCAACGAAACCTATTACATGCTCATGGATTGCCGCGATGGTGCGTGGACGAATGTGCAGGGTGCGACGTTGACCCTGCCCGTGACCAAGGCGTCCGCCGACAAACTCACGCTGATCCAGGCGACCGGCACCGAGAGAACCAACCATGGCACCTGCCGTGTCGATGCCGACGGCCGGCCGCACGTCTATTTCCGCTTTCCCCACGGCGAGGTACGCTACTTCCGTTGGGACGGGAAGGCTTGGCTCCCTCCAACAAAGGTCGCCGATGCCAGCGGCGGTGGGCACGACGGCGACTTCATCATCGATTCACCACTGAGGGTTCGGATGCTGCTGGATCGAAACCATGACGGCACCGGTTCCATCGACTGGTGGAACACCACCGACGGCGGGCGCACGTGGGCAAAGGGTGACAATGTCTTTTCGCTCAACGGCGCCGGCTTTGAAATGACGACCCTCGTGCGCAACGCCCACCCGGACGCGCGCATGCTGGTGGGCGGACAATTGGCCAACCAAGAGCATCTGTATCATCACATGTATCTCATCGGCGACCGTGGCCCGCTGACTCGCCCGGCCGCAGAGGCCAGCCATCTGGGTAACCGACTCGAGCTGATCAAGGCCCTCCCCAAAGGCACGCCCAAGAAAGATGCCAAACGAAAGAAAAAATTAGGTTTGGCCGATGACGAACCCTGAGGGTCGGCGCCTTTGCCGTTGTCGGCCCATAAGACTCCCTTTCCATGCTAAATAAACTCCGGACCGCGCTCGCGGCCTCCCTGCTCGCCGCCGCAGCCTCTGCCGCGCAGCCCAATATTCTCTTCATCATGACCGACCAGCACTCGGCCGATGCGCTGAGCTGCCGGATGGGTGACCGCTACTTGAAGACGCCCGCGCTCGATCGTCTCGCCGCCCGCGGCACATTTTTCAGCCGAGCCTACACGCCGAATCCGCTCTGCATGCCCGCGCGGAACTCGATCTTCACGGGCCGCTATCCGCACGAGACCGGCATCACCGACAACACCAAGACGACGCTCGATGCCTCCGCGTTCGTCACAATGGGGACGCATTTCCGCCAAGCCGGCTACCAGACCGCCTACTTCGGCAAGTGGCATCTCGCCTACGATGAAGCGGCCACCAAGACCCACGGCTTCGAGACGCTCAAGACCGGCCACATCGATGCCGAAAACGCCGCACTGGCCACGAAGTTTCTCGCCCGCAAACACGACCAGCCCTTCCTCCTCGTCGTCAGTTTTCTGAACCCCCACAACGTCTGTGAACTCGCGCGCGATCAGAGTTTGAACAACGGCCCCATCGGCAAACCGCCGTCTGTCGAAAAACTCCCGCCCGCGCCGGCGAATCTGGCCCCACCGCGCAATGAGCCCGACACCATGGCCCAAATCCGTGCGGGCTATCACGCCAACCCGCAGTTCCCCGTCGGCAATTTTAATCCGCAAATGTGGCAGGCGCTCCGCTGGGGCTACTATCGCCTCATCGAAAAAGTCGACGCCGAGATCGGCAAGGTCCTCGATGCGCTGAAGGCCGCCGGCCTCGAGGAGAACACGCTGATCGTCTTCACTGCCGACCACGGCGAGTGCGCCGGCGCCCACGGCTTCAACCAGAAAACCGTCTTCAATGAGGAGTCCGCACGCGTGCCCTTTATCGTCAGCGCCCCGGGCCAACGCGCCGGCCGCGTGTCGGAAAAATTCACCAACACCGGTATCGACATTTTGCCGACGATGCTCGATTTCGCCAGCCTCCCCCGTCCCGCAAAACTCCCCGGCGTCAGCCTCCGTCCACTCGCGTTGGGCCAGCCCGTCGCCTCGTGGCGCGACGATGTTGTGGTGCAGAACAACATGTCCCAAACCTTTCCCGTCGCCGGCAACGTACCGACGACCGAAGGCCGCATGATTCGCGCGGCCCGCTACAAATATTGCGTCTACGTCCACGGCCAATATCGCGAGTCCCTCGTCGACCTCGAAAAAGATCCCGGCGAGATGAACAATCTCGCCCGCGATCCCGCGCACCGTGAGACGCTGCTCGCCATGCGCGAACGCCTGCGGAAATGGGGAGTGGAAACCCGCGACCCCCTCGTCGCCGCGATGCTGGCCGACGACGTGAAGCCCCGCGAGTTCGCCATCGTCAAAACGCCCAAGAACGCCGCCCGCGCGGAAGGTCTCGGGAAGCAGAAAAAAGCCAAAGATCACGAGTGATTGTCGCCGCCTTGAAGCTCGGCATTCAGTTTCTCATCGGTCTATTGCTGGGCGCCACGCTCAGCCTTCGCAGCGCGGATGCGCCCCAGAAAGTAGACGCCGATTCCG
>CAMBVX010000358.1 GCA_945871085.1 Opitutus sp. GAS368
GCTTTTATTCACATGTGTAGCAAGTTACCTTTCTTTACCGAGTAACCTTTTCGCCGACCTAGCAACCATAAGGATTCATAGCTCGGAAGCTCCCGACGACTTCCCCCACCGCCAAAATCGTCACCATCCTCTGCGACCGCGCCGAACGCTACTACTCCACGAAGCTCTTCGCGGAGCCGCCGGCCTCGTAAGCGCTCCGCCATTTACGCCTCACCGCTCGGGCGTTCGCGCTCCCCACGTCGTCGCCAGCAATCCCGCGCCGATCACCGCCGATCCTGCATAGAACCACAACACGCCGTCCCAACCATAACGGTCGGCGAGCATCCCCGTCGCCACTCCGCACACCGACGCACCGAGGTAGCCAAACAGGCCCGTGAGCCCCACCGCACTGGACGCGGCCGCCTTGGTCGCGAAATCCGCTGCGGCCACCGCAATCAACAGTTGCGGCCCGTAGACAAAGAACCCCAGCGCCACAAACACCCCGGCCATCGTCCACACCTGACCGCGCGGCACGAAAAATAGCGACGCCACGCACGCGATGAGCAGCAGCATAAAGCCCACCGAAACCGGTCCGCGCCGACCTTTGAACACGGTGTCCGAAATCCATCCGGCCGCATAGGCCCCAAAAATCCCCGCCAGTTCAAACCCCGAGAGCGACCACCCCGCCTCCTTCAGATTGAAGCCCTTCGCCTCCTGCAAATATTTCGGCGTCCAGTCGAGGAGTCCGATGCGCACGATGTAGACGAAGAAATTCGCGGCGCTCACGACCCACACCCACTTGTTGCCCAAAATGTGCTGGCGAAATACACCCCAGAATGGCGCCGCTGCATCCGCCACCGAGCCGGCCGCAGCGCGCTCGCGATAGACCTCGACCGCCGGAAGGCCCATCGACTCGGGCGAATCCGTCAGCCGGTTCAGCAGCCAAAACGCCCCGACCACGCAGACGATCGCCGGCACCCAGAACGCCGAGCGCCACCCGTAGTGCGTCACGAGCCAACCCGCCCACACCGCGATGATCGCGCCACCGATTTGGTGCGACGCGTTCCACAAACCCCACGCCCGGCCAATCTCGCGCGGACTAAACCAACTCGTGAGCAACCGCACACACGGTGGCACGCCCGTGCCCTGAAACAGATTGTTGAGTGCCCACATCGTGATGAAGAAACCGAGGCTCGCGCCGAAGCCGAAGAATAGGTTCACGATCGCCGAGAACAGCAGCCCCAGCGCGAAAAGATAGCGCGGATTCGCCCGGTCACCGACCACGCCGCTCAGAAACTTCGAAAGTGCGTAGACGACCGTCGCGACGCTCAGCACGGCGCCCCATTGCGTGTTGGAAAAGTGAAATTCGTCGGTGATGGCCTTCGCCGCCATCGAGAGATTTTTCCGCACGAAATAGAACAACGCGTAACCCGTGATCGTCGCATACATCACCCGCACCCGCCAATGCCGGTAGAGCCGGTCGACCTCGTCCGCGCCGGCCGTAACAGGCTGCGGCGGTTGGGCGCGGAGCGCAGCGGAAATCCGGGTGAGCATGCGATTCGATGGCGCGTTCAAAATTGGAGATGCTTCACCGTGACACCCCGGTTGATGAGCTGCTTTAGCGAAGCGATCCCGATGCGGATGTGGTCGTCGACAAACTTCGCGTCGATCCGCCGGTCGCTCTCCGCCGTCTTCACGCCTTCGGGCGTCATCGGCTGGTCCGACACCAGCAGCAGCGCTCCCGTCGGAATCTCGTTGTAGAAACCCGTCATGAAAATCGTCGCCGTCTCCATATCGACCGCCAGCGCCCGAATTTTCCGCAGATGTTTTTTAAACTCTTCGTCGTGCTCCCACACGCGCCGATTCGTCGTGTAGACCGTGCCGGTCCAATAGTCGCGTGCATGATCGCGGATCGTCGTTGAAATTGCTTTTTGCAGGGCAAACGCCGGCAGCGCCGGCACCTCGGGCGGAAAATAGTCGTTGCTCGTGCCCTCGCCGCGGATCGCCGCGATGGGCAAAATCAAATCGCCCAATTCCGCGCGATGCTTGAGCCCGCCGCACTTGCCGAGAAAGAGCACCGCCTTCGGGTGAATCGCGCTCAGCAAATCCATCACCGTTGCCGCCGTCGCGCTACCCATCCCGAAGTTGATGATCGTGATGTCGCCCGCCGTTGCACTCGGCATCGGCTTGTCCGCCCCGCGCACCGGCACGCGATGCCACTCCGCGAAGAGCTGCACGTAACGGTCAAAATTCGTCAGCAAAATGTAGCCGCCAAACTCCGCCAGCGGCACTCCGGTGTAACGCGGCAGCCAGTTTTCCACGATCTCGCGGCGCGACTTCATGCGCAGGCAGTTCGGCCGGTCACTTGGCCTTCTTCCCCGCCGCCCGCTCTTTCAACAGTTGCGCCCGCACGTCCATCAACAGTATTCCCAGCTTATTCTCACCCACGCCTTGGTAGGTGCCCCAGATTTTGTCGCCCCACCAGTTGGTCTCTTCGAGCACCCTGTCGCCGGTCGCGATCAGTTTTTCGGCGAGTTCTCGGTTCTGCGCAAACTTCGCCGTCACCACCTCACGCATCGTGCGCTCCTTGCGCGCCTCCCACACCGCCGTGTCGTAGGGCTTCGTGCGCGATAGTTTTTTCGCCGGGTCGGGATCGAGGGTCATAAACACATCGCGCTCAGCTGGCGGATATTTCCCCGATTGGTAGGCGGCCTCCGATGAGGTGTAGCTGCGTCCCTCCCACTTGACGGGGCACATGAAAAAATTACTCAGCCACCGATACTCGCCGACAAACCCGGCGATCATTTTCGCATCGTGGACGACACCGTCGAATTTCTCGTCCCAGTTGGGCTTCTTCGCCGCCGGGGCGGCCGAGGGCGTTTGCGCCCAAACGACGGCACCGAACAACAACGCGAGCAGAACAGTGAACCGGATGCGGATGGTTTTCATAGTTTGGAAAGCACTTCAAAGACCCAGAATTGGGTTTCTTGATTGGGCAGAAAATTATCGTCGGACACGGCGACCAGCGTGGCGTGGCCATTCGGCAGCCGCCGGCCCCACGCAATTCCCTCGAGATTGTCCAAGTGCCGCTGTCCGCCGCGGGCGAAGTCAAACACCAGGCGCTTCGAAGCCGGCTCCGGTTTTCCTCCCCCATCCGGCAGCGCCGTGCACGCACGCACATCCGTGGCGCGCGTCACATCGATTTCATACAACCGGGCGGCAAATGCCCACCGTCCCGCACTCACTTCCGCGCCCGAGCGCTCCAGCGCGAGCAAACGCCCATCGGGCAGCGCGAGCAGTTCGCTGAGGCCGTTGTCGCCGGTGCGACCCGGCGCCGGTGCGCGCTGCCACGCGTCCAGGGCGTAGGCGTATTGCGCGAGAATTTCTCCGTCGCGACCGAGCCGCGTGAGGCGCGTCGTGCCACCGGTCGTTTGCGTCGAAGCCGCACCGTCCTGCAGCAACGGAGCCTCGAGCGCCGTCCACAACGATTTACCGTCGGGCGAAAACGTGAGTGATTCCAACGTAAGGTTGTTGCGCGGCCCCGCGTTGGTGCCCGACGCGAATGCGAATTGCTCCGGCAAAGTCACCGCCGCCAAGAATTTCCCGTTTCGATCCGCCCGCCGCACGAACGGACTCAGCCCCAACCGGCCGTCGCCCTCGCTCGCATACCACACCGTGCCGTCCTGCGGATCGAGGCGCAGAGATTCGAAGTCCGGCACCTCGCCGCCGCGCTGCGCCTGCGCCGGTCGGTCGGGATACCCGGTGCCGTCGGGCTGACGCAGCACGGTGACGTCGGTCACCTCGACGGTGCGCACCGCCAGTTCGTCGTAGTCGATTTTCACGGTGTAGAAGCGCGCCGGACTGTGCTCCGAACGATCATCGCTGATGGCGAGCCACCGGTCTGCCGCCGCGTCGTAGTCGATTCCCGAAAATCCCCCGACCCGCGTGCCCTCGAACGCCTGGCGCACGGGGAGCGTTTGGACGCCGATGAGCCGCACCGCGAGTGGCTCGGCGGCACCCGAGAGCGAGTGCAGCGCGAGGACGAGCAGGGCGACTGGCAGGACTTGGGCATATCGTGACATGACTCTGCGCTACCAGACGGCAGCGCGCGTGTCAGAATTCCTTTTTCACCTTCAGATAGACGAAGCGTCCAAGCGACCACGCCGAGTAGGTTGCGATGTCGAAGCCATAACTCGGGATCGCTTTGCCGTTCCGGGGCGGCTCGGCGTCGAGCAGATTGTTGCAGCCGAGAGTCACGCGTGTGCCCCACGGAGCATCGACGGAAAAGGTGCCGTTCAGCAGGAACTGCGCGTTCTCCTCCCAAGCGGGAGCAAACTGATTCATCAAGTAGTGCCCCTTGAACTGCGTGCCGATCGTCGCCGCAAGCTTGTCCCGCTTCCAACCGATCTGTCCCGATCCGGCCACGCGCGGATTATTGTAGCGACCGGCGGTGTTGACGTAACCGGCACCGCTGCCGGCGTTGAGCGCAAACGTGCCGGTGTAGGTGACCTGCCCGTTGAAATTGAAGTCACCGAGCCGCGTCTTGCGCAAACGGTAGTCGACGCCGACATCGAGGCCCTTCCATTGGTAACCGGCAGCGTTGATCGTCTTGGCATCGAAAAATTGGATCGCTCCCGCGGCAGTGCGAATCACGCGCTCGGGGAAGAAATTGAAAAACGTCGTCGGCGCCGTGAACGCGGTGATCACGTTCTTCAGTCCGATGTCGAAGTAGTCGGCCGAGAAACTCAGCCCTTTCACGAGCTTGCCGGCATCGATCACCACGCCGCCATACCACACGCGGCCTTTTTCGGGCTGCAGGTTGCGATTGCCGGCGGCGACAAACGGGTAGGTGTTCAGGCCGGCGGCAGGATTGCGCGGATCGGCCAACGCGGCGGTGAAGGTCGTGATGGCCGGCTGATAAAGCTGGCCGATGTCCGGCGCCTTGAACGACGTCGAATACGAGCCACGGATCTTCAGAAAATCCAAAGGCTGCGACACGAGCGCGTATTTCGGATTCATCGTCGAGCCGAAGGTGTCGTAGCGGTCGTAGCGCCCGGCCACTTGCAGCGTGAGATATTTGGGCAGCACCGGCACATCCAGTTCCGCATAGCCTGATGAAACCGTGCGACTCCCCGCATAGGGCAGATCGCCGATGTTCACGAGGTAGCCGACCGGATCGGAGTGATTGTCGAGATTGTCTTTGCGACGCTCCACGCCGACCGCAATTGAGACCTTGCCAGCGGATTTTTGGCCGAGCAGCGCGGGCATTTCAAACAGGGGTCCGGTGGCCGAGGCATCGTAACCCACCGTCGTGCTCTTCGAATTTGCCGTGGAGGACACGAAGAGTCCGTTGACGAGCGCTTGGTTGGCCGAGGGACCGAAGGGATTGAAGAATTGTCCGTTGTAGCCCGCGAGCGTGCCGTTCAGCGCCGCCTGCATATCCGCAGTGCGGATCTGGTTGCCCGCAACCTGGTCGAACAGGCTCGTGCCGTAGATAAAGCCGGCGCGCCAGGTCCAGTCCGCCGCGAGTTTCCCGTCGAGCCCAAGCATCGTCGTCGTGCCCGTCGTCTCGATATCGAAAAGGCGCGTCGGGCCAAAATTACCGCGCCCGCGGAAATTGTTCAGCGCGACGCCGAACGGATTGTAGGGATTGTTCGCCGGGATCGTGAGAAACGAGCCGTCGGCATTGGTGATCGCCTGGCTGTTGATCGAGATCGGCGTGTAGACGATCCCGGTCTGGTTCTTGTTCGCAAGGATCTGCACGGACGCGCGGACGAGGTCGCTGAGGTCGCGCTTCGCACTGAACATGACCGAGAAATTCTCCTGGTCGGGCGTGAGCTGCGTTGTCGGAGCGAAGTCGTAGCGGTTCGCATTGGTCGCGGCGTTTTGGTTAGCGCCGGCATAAGAAAAATTATTGAGCCGCGGGTTCGCATTGGGCGTCCCGCCGGTGATCACATAAAACCCCGCACCGTTGGTGAAACCGGCGGCGGTCGCTTGCGCAGCGGTCAGCGTGAGGTTGAAAGGGAAATTCGAGGGGCTGTTGTTGTTCTGTCCCTTCACCGGACCGAAGGCGGCGAGGTAGTCGGTGGACTTCGAACGATCATAATCACCGGCGAAGTTGGAGTTCTGTTTGAACCAATTCACGTTGAGCAAATACGAACCCTTCGCCGAGGTGTCGCCCATCAGCAGGCTGAGCGTCCGGGTCGAAGTGTCGTGACCGCTCGTATTCCCATACATCGCCGTCGTGGAAAAACCGCTATAGTTGGCGCGGAGCTTGATGTTCATCACCCCGGCGATCGCGTCGGTGCCGTAGATCGCGGACGCGCCGTCCTTCAGATACTCGATCCCCGCGATGGCTTCGGTGGGAATGCTGTTGAGGTCGAAGACCGCGCCGCCGCGGTTGTCGGGCAGGCCGTAGCTCGCCGGGCG
The DNA here is from genome assembly GCA_945871085.1 of Opitutus sp. GAS368. GTDB lineage: Bacteria > Verrucomicrobiota > Verrucomicrobiia > Opitutales > Opitutaceae > GAS368. The sequence goes on from CAMBVX010000358.1 coordinate 6,409, forward strand.
TTTGCCATCGAGGAGCACGAGAAAACGCCCAGCCCCGAGACCGCGCGGGTTTAGGGTCACGGCGCCACGGGCGAAAGGGACGCTGCTCACCGGATTTGCCGCGGGCACCCCGACAGAATTGGTCGTGCCGCTGTTGAAGGAAAGACTTTGGAGAAAATCGCCCGTGTTCTGAAAACCGCGCGCATCGATGTCGTCCTTCGCATACGCCGCGATGGGCTGCGGGCCCTCACCTTCGAGGCGTTTGATATGTGAGCCCGTCACCTCGAAAGCCGCCATTTCGGTGGCCGGCCCGTCAGCGTTCGCGTTGCGAACTGCTGCCGGGCTTGGGGCGTTTTTTTCGGGGGCGGCTCCGGCCCGGCGCCGCACGGCAAACGCGCCGGTCTTCGACTCCTGCGCCCCGACGAGTCCCGTCTCGGCCAGCATCGCATCGAGCGCGGCCCGCGGCGTCAGCTCACCTTCGACGGCTCTCGTTTTCACATCGCCGACCACTTCGGGTGAAAACACGATCTCCCGGCCCGCCTGTTGGGCGAACTGCTTGAGTGTTTGCGCCGCGGCCCCGGCGGGCACGCTGAATGATTTCTTGGCCTCGTCGGCCGCGTGGAGCGTGAGAATTGAAAACGCCGCGAATAGCAGCGGGAGGGCAGATCGCGCGATGCGATGGAGCGAAACGGAGGCGAGGGAGTGCATAATAAAAGCGAACAAGAGTGAGACGGATTCGAACCAACAAACCGCGATCGCCCGTATTCCGCTAAACGTTTTTCGCACTTACGAGGTTCGTCACCGGAACGTGACACGCCGACGACTACTTCGCCCGCCGCAGCACGATTTCGCGCTCGCTCCGCCACTCCGCGCGCATCCCGAAATCCGACTCCATCAGGCGCACGAAACCCTCGACGTTGTCCGAACGAAACGCCGCGCTCAGGCGCAGCGCTCCGAGCGTGGCATCGTCGACC
>CAMBVX010000359.1 GCA_945871085.1 Opitutus sp. GAS368
CTGCCGTGTTTTGCCTGGCCGAAAATGCCGACCAGAAATCCCACGGGCTTTCGGCCCCAGTCATGCGGCTGCGTGCCACCGGCAGGGCCGCGGGGATTTTGCACGACCTGGACGTCCCCCCTGGGCGACATTCGCGGGCGATCCGCCCGGGCCAAACGCAACCCCGCACCCGGTCACCGCGTTTGGCTGCGGCCCTGCCCCAGTTTGAATATCACCCGGACGGTCCGACTCACCACTGATTTATTTGACAGCTGCGCGCCCCTCATCCGCCATCGCCCTTCGCCGCCGCTTTCTGTATGCCGCCCGCCCCGCTCCTCGCCCTCCACCAGCTCGTAAAAAATTACGGCGGCGTGCGCGCCCTTCGTGGGGTAGATTTTAATCTACACGCCGGCGAGGTCCACGCCTTGCTGGGTGAAAACGGCGCCGGCAAGAGCACGTTGATCAAGGTCGTCACCGGAGCTCACCAACCCAACGGCGGCACGATCACCCTCGCCGGCCAATGCGTCGCCGACCTCACCCCGGCGACCGCCCGCGCCCTCGGCATCGCCTGCATTTACCAGCAGCCTGCCCTGTTCCCCGATCTCACCGTCGCCGAAAATCTCGCGCTCCGCCTCGAATCGACCTCCGCGGCCTCGCGCATCGACTGGGCCGCGCGCCGCGCCCGCGCCAAGGAATTGCTCGCGCGCATCGGCGCCGAGATTTCCCCCGAAGCCGAAGTCAGCTCCCTCTCCATGCCTGAACAGCAGCTCGTGGAAATCGCGTGCGCCCTCGGCTCCGGCGCCCGGATCGTGATTATGGATGAGCCCACCGCGTCGCTCACCCAAAAGGAACAACACCTCCTTTTCGCCGTCGTCCGCGACCTCCGCAAAAATGGGGTCGGCGTCATCTACATTTCCCACCGCCTCGAAGAAATCTTCGCCCTCGCCGACCGCGTCACCGTCTTGCGCGACGGGCAGAGCGTCGGCACGCACGCCGTGAGTGACATCGACGAAGCCGGCCTCATCCGCCTCATGGTCGGCCGCGAGGTCGCCCAAATCTACCCCGCCGCCGAGTCTGCCCCCGGTCACGCGGTGGCCCTTTCGCTCCGCGACGTCGGCTGCCACGTGTCTGGGGTAAGAAACGTTTCCTTTGAGGTCCGCGCCGGCGAGATTTTCGGTCTCGGCGGCTTGGTCGGGGCCGGTCGCACCGAGCTCGCCCGTATCCTGTTCGGCCTCACCCCGGCCGACTCCGGCGAAATCACTCTCCACGGCCAACCCCTCACGCTCCGCTCGCCGCAAGACGCCGTCGCCCACGGCATCGCCTACGTCCCCGAAGACCGCCGCCGTCACGGCGTCGTGCTCGCGCTTCCCATCGCGCACAACATGACGATGGCCATCCACCGCCGCTTCTTCCCGACGACGTGGCTGCGCTTCGGCGCCGAACGCACCCTCGCCCTTGATTTCATCCGCGACCTCGCCGTGAAATGCTCCGGCCCCGACGCTCCCGGCAGCAGCCTCTCCGGCGGTAACCAGCAGAAAGTTTCCCTCGCCCGCTGGCTCGCGACCAAACCCAAGCTCCTCATCCTCGACGAGCCCACCCAAGGCGTGGACGTCGGCGCCAAGAGCGAGATCCACAAGATTGTCCGCCGTCTCGCGAAAGAAGGCCTCGCCGTGATTTTGATTTCCAGCGATCTCCCCGAAGTGATCGGCATGAGTGACCGCATCGGCGTAATGGGCGGCGGCACGCTCCGCGCGATCCTCCCCGGCGGCTCCGACCCGCACGACGTCATGGCCGCCGCCCTCGGCACCACCGGAAAAAGTGCCGCATGATGTCGACACCTCCAATCTCCGGTGTTTCCGCCTCCCCGTGGCACGGGCGTCCCGCCCGTGAGATTGTCCGAGTGCCACGGGCGTCCCGCCTGCGGTTTCGATCATGAAACGCTACTTCCGCGAACTTTCCGTCCTCGGGGCGCTCGCCGCCGTCCTCTTCGGTATGGCGATTTTCGCCCCGGCGTTTTTCTCACCCCAACCGCTCCTCTCGCTCCTTACGCGCGAAGCCCCGACCCTGATCGTCGCCTGCGGCATGGCCTGCGTGATCATCACGCGCCAAATCGACATCTCCGTCGGCTCAATGTTTTCCGTGTGCAGCGTGTGCGCCGGCCTCCTCGCGGCCCGCGGCTGGCCGCTCCTCCTCGTCCTACCCGCCTCCATCCTGCTCGGTGCAGGCCTCGGTGCCATCAACGGCCTCCTCATCGCCGGTCTGCGCCTGCCCTCCATCGTCGTCACCCTCGCGACGATGGTCACGCTCCGCCAAGGCCTGAATCTCGTGCGCCAGGGCGAATTCGTAAATCTCCCCGACAGCCTCCAATGGTTCGGTCTCAGCCAAAGGTCCGGCCAACTCGTCCTCGTCGGCGCCTCCCTTGCCTTCCTCGTCGCCCTTGCGCTCGCGATGCGGCACTTGGCCGCCGGCCGCTTCGTTTACGCGGTCGGCACCGATGCGGAAGCCGCCCGCCTCGCGGGCATCCGCCCGCAGCTCGTCACGTTTCTCGTCTTCGTCTTTATCGGCGCGTTGACCGGCCTCGCCGCGATGATGAACCTCGCCCAATCCCCGCAAGTGCAACCGCTCAGCGGCGCCGGCCTCGAACTCAAAGTAATCGCCGCCGTGGTCGTCGGCGGCGTCGCGATTTCCGGCGGACGGGGAAATCTCTGGGGTGCCTTCGCCGGCCTGCTCCTGCTCGCCTGCGTTTCACCCGCTTTGACGCATCTCCACATCGAAGCCTATTGGGAAAAAGCCATCCAAGGCGCGATCATCCTCCTCGCCGTCGTCGCCGACGGCCTGCGCAGTCGAAAAGCAAAACGCTGAATAATTTTAACCACGGATGAACACGGCTAAACACGGATTCAGGCCCCAGCCCCCCGACACCTCGGCCGACTGCGTTTGTCGTCATCCGTGTCCATCCGTGTCCATCCGTGGTTCAAAACCACTTCGTCTCGCTCACGCTCACGCAGCTTAGCGGTTCACCATGTCTGCTTCTCCCACCAATCAAAATCGACGCGACTGGAAATCTTTCCTCCTTCGCCACGAGATGCTGCTCCTCTACGTGCTCCTGGCCGAGTGGCTGTTCTTTTATGTCGCCGGCACGACCACCAACCGCCGCGGCGTGATCGTCGGCTTCGGCACACTCGACCGGCAGTTCGACATCCTCCGCCACTCCTGCGAAATCGGCCTCCTCGCCCTCGCCCTCACCCCCGTCATCATCACCGCCGGGATCGATCTCTCCATCGGCTCGCTCCTCGGCCTGTGCGCGATCCTCTTCGGCAAACTCTGGCACGACGGCGGCCTCCCCATCCCCGCCGCCGCCGGACTCACGCTCGTCCTCGGTGCCGTCGCCGGCGGCCTCAACGCCACCCTCATCACCGCCCTGCGACTCCCGCCGCTCATCGTCACGCTCGGCACGTATTCGCTGTTCCGGGGACTCGCCGAAGCCATCACGCACGGTTCGATCACGTACACGGATTTTCCGGAATCATTTCTCTTCGTCGGCCAAGAACGTCTGCTCGGCCTCCCCACCCAAGCGTGGATTTTCTTCGCTGTCGCCCTCGCCGTCGGTCTCCTCGTGCACCGCACCACCTTCGGCCGGGCCTTCCGCACCATCGGACTCGCCCCCGAGGGCGCGCGTTACGCCGGTCTCCCCGTCGGCCGTCGCCTCGCACTCGTCTACGTGCTCGCCGGTCTCATCGCCGCCATCGCCGCCATCATTTACACCGCGCGTCTCGGCCAGGCCAAAGCCGACGCTGGCACCGGCTACGAACTTTTCGCGATCACCGCTGTCGTGCTCGGCGGCACGAGCATTTTCGGCGGCACCGGTTCCATCCCCGGCACCCTCCTCGGCGTCGCCGCCATCGCTGTCCTCAAGAACGGCCTCGCGTGTCTCCCCGTCGTCATGGCGATGAACGCCGCTGAAGAGATGTCCGGCCTGCTCACCGGCGCCTTGCTCCTCCTCGCCCTCACCGCGAGCGTCCTGCCAAAAATCTTGTCTAACTTCCGCGCCAGCCGCCACGCTCCCGCCACCTAGCTTTCGCGTCCCCTTTCCCTTTCCCGTTCACTTTCACTTTCACTCCCCCTTCCCCCTTACCCATGAAAAAAATCCTCCTCCACCTCTGCACCGCCGGTGCCGTGCTCCTCGCCTCCCTCGTCACGGCGTCCGCCGCCGACTCCAAGCTCGTCGTCGCGATGCTCCCGAAGTCCAAGGGCAACGCCTACTTCATTTCCTGCAAGGCCGGCGCCGACAAAGCCGCCAAGGAACTCGGCATCCAACTCCTCTTCGATGGCCCGACGGATTCCAACGCCGCCAAACAAAACGAGATCGTGGAAAACTGGATCACCTTAGGGGTCGACGTCATCGCCGTCGCCGCCGAAAACAAAGAGGGCATCTCCACCGCCCTTCGCAAAGCCCGGAAATCCGGCATCAAAGTCATCACCTTCGACGCCGACGCCATGACCGACGCGCGTTCCTTTTTCGTCAATCAAGCCACCCCCGAAGGCATCGGCCACGGCCTCATGGACGAAGCCGCCCGCCTCACGAACAGCGAAGGCGAGTTCGCCATGATCGTCGCCTCTCTGACCGCCGCCAACCAGCGCGAATGGCAGAAGCACATCGAAGCCCGCCTCAAAGAAAAATATCCGAAAATGAAACTCGTCGCCGTCCGCCCCTGCGACGACCTCAAGGATAAAGCCCAGTCCGAAGCCACCGCCCTCCTCAGCGCCAATCCGAAACTGAAACTCATTATGGCCATCTGCTCCCCCGGCGTCCCCGGTGCCGCCGAAGCCGTCAAACAAGCCGGGATGACCGGCAAAGTGAAAGTCATGGGCCTCGGCCTCCCGAATGAAAACAAACGCTACGTCCACGCTGGCGTCACCGATAGCGTGATACTGTGGAATACCGGCGACCTCGGCTACCTCGCCATTTACGCCGGCGTCGCTGTGGCCAAGGACGAACTCAAGAAGGGTGCGAAGACCTTCAAGGCCGGTTCCCTCGGCACGTTCAACATCGTCGGCGATAATATCCTCCTCGGAAAACCCTTCATCTTTAACAAGGGCAACATCGACCAGTTCGACTTCTGATGCCGCCGCGACGCACGCTTGCCTACCTATTTCGCACTCCGGTGCCCCAGTGGTAGCGCGAGGCTTCAGCCCGCGTTCCGACCCCGCGCCAAATTCCGCCCGCAGGCTAAACCACGGACCAACGCCACGAAACTTCAGTTCTCATCCGGGCGTCCTTCTCTGATCATGTCCTCCCGTCCCCACTGCGTCCGCACCTTGGCTTTGCTCGTGTTCGCTGTGCTCGGGCCCGCAGTCCCCCTCTCCGCCGGCTTCCTCGGCTTCGGCGCGCCGAAAGAAGCCGACGTCAACGTCGTCGTCGACCTGACCGACGCCGGCCGAAAAATCGTCCCACCCACCAAAGAAAAACCCGCCTTCTACTACCCCGTTCTCGCCGGCTATCGCGAGTCCGGCTCTCTGGTCGCCGGCGAAAAAAACCCGCCGTCCACCCCCGTCGCCAAGCTCCTCGCGAAAGCCCTCGCCGCGCAGCACTACTACGTCATGGGCACGAAGACGCCGCCTCCCACGATCATTCTCGTGTTTCACTGGGGCTACATGAATCCACAGATCGACGACACCGGCGACGACGAAAACCCCCAGCAGATTTTCTGGAATCAAAAAGAGATGCTCGCCCTCGTCGCCGGTAACACCGTCAAGAACGTCGGTGCCTTCGGCTCCGACCGTGACGACATCCTCCAAAACATCCGCGACGACCGCTACTTCGTAATCGTCTCCGCCTACGACTTCGATTCCGCAAAGGAAAAAAAGAAAGTCCTCCTCTGGCAGGCAAAAATGAGCACCCCGTCGAACCGCGTCTCCCTGGCCGAAGTGATCCCTGCGATGATCACCGCCGGTGGCCCGCGCTTCGGCCGCGAGACGAGGCTCCCCGAATCCGTCACCGCCCCGCTCGCCAAAGAAGGCAAAGTCGAAGTCGGCACCGCCGTCGTCGTACCCGACGCGGCCGATAAAACGAAGCAGCCCGAGCCGGCGAAAAAGTAACGCCGACGGGTTTTGCCGCTCGCGGCTTGAGCGCAACAAAACCGCGAAGCACCGCGCCTCTTCCAATGAGCGTTCCACATCGGTCAAATTTACCCGGAGGCCGGAGGTAAGCGTTTGGTGGAGACGGCGCGGATCGCGCGCCCGTCGTGCTCTTCGGCGGGGTGGTCGGTGGTGCTCGGTGGGCTGTGACTGGCGCCCCGGAGATCAACCGGCGGTTGGCCCAGCGCGTGAAAGCGTCGTGGATGGGCACCTACACCGTGCGCAACAAAACGGCGCGGTCTTCCGGCAGCGGCGGGGCGGGCCGCGCGGCGAGCAGCGCGGCCCTGGGGCGGTGACATGGCGCAGGTTGGAAAGTTTTTCCGCCGTTGTTCCGCAAAATCGATCCCGTGCCGATGAATCACTCGCGTAAGTGCCTACGCGCCTTTGCGGTGGTTTTTAACGCCGCCGTCCGCGTCACCCGACCTGCGCCTTCAATTTCTCCACTTCGGCCTTCAGTAGTTTCGTCAGCCGGTGGCCGACCACATAGACGGACGCCGGATTGATCGCCAATTCCGTGGACACTTTGAGCACCGTCCAGCCTTGGCGCACGTAAAGTTCGAATACCTGAAAATGCCGCGGCTTCACCTGCCGCGCGAGCCGCTGCAGCGCCATCGCCAACACGTGTTGCTGCCACTCGCGATCCCAGTCGTCTTCCTCGTCTTCGGGCGATGGCACCCGCTCCAAAGTCCCCGTGCCGCCCGCTGTGCTATCGGGCCCGGCGGGCGAGGGGGAATGCACCGGCAGCTTGCCCTTGCTTTCAAATTTGTCCGCGATGCGCCAGTAGGTGAGCGTCATCAGCCAGCTCCGAAAGGGTTCGCGCTCCGGGTTGGCGTCGAAGTCTTTGATTGTCTCCGCCACCCGCTTAAACACGTCCTCGGCCACGGCATCCGCCTCCGTGTGTTCGAGCCCCGCCCGTCGCGCCCGCCCGTAGATGAGCCGCCGATAGAGCAAGCGAAACTCTTCCCGATTCGCCCGATCCTGCCAGTCGTGCACGCGAAACCGGAGCGTGGGACGGGCGTGGAGGGTGGGCTCGGTGGGCGGGGACATCTGCTGGCTACCGAACAACACGGCGGGGCCACACCGGGTCTTTCAAAAAAGTGCACGCGGCGAAAAATAAATTTCATCTTTTTGAAAGAATCCGCTCCGCCCGCCGGTGAAGCCACCTGTGACCCATTCGGTCACGCTTCCGCCAATCCACCACAGCCACACCA
>CAMBVX010000360.1 GCA_945871085.1 Opitutus sp. GAS368
CGCCTTTCTCGAAGGGCTCAACAGCGTCTTCTCCGCGGTCAAGCGGAAGGCCCGCGGCTTCCGCTCCACCAAGAATCTTATCACCATGCTTTACTTCACCGCCGGGCGCCTCGATTTACCTGCTACCCACTGAAAACAGCGAAGAACCATAAATGTCAGGTCGTCCTTTCCCTGAACGGCGAAAAACTTATCGACCAGGAGTTCGTCCGCGAAGGTTACAGCAAGAAATTCGAATTCAGTTACGAACGCGAACTGCCCGTCGGCGAGTACGAGTTTTCACTCGAGATCAAACCGCTCGGCGCCGGCACGCCCCAATATCGCAAGCTGCGCCTGCGCCTGAATTCCGTGACCGTGCGCGGCCCGCTCGCTCCGGAATTTTGGGTGCCCACGCGGGGTTACGCCAAATATTTTCCCCGCGCGGTGCCGGCCGCCGCCGACCAACGTCGGCTGTATGCCCGCGAGATCTTGGCGGCCTTTGCCACGCGGGCGTTTCGCTCGCCGGCCGACGCCGAAAAGGTCGACGCGCTCGTCGCGTTGGCGGAAAAAATCTACTCGTTGCCCGGTGCGAGTTTCGAAGTCGGCGTCGCGCAGGCCATGGTTGCGACGCTCGCCTCATCGAGTTTCCTTTTCCGTGAAGACGACACCGCGCCGCTCCAGCCGGGGCAGACGCATCCGTTCGTGACGGAATATGCTTTGGCTTCGCGCCTCTCCTATTTTCTTTGGTCGTCGATGCCCGACGCCGAACTCACGCAACTCGCCGCAACCGGCCAACTTCGCACCAACTTGAAGGCCCAGGTCGACCGTCTGCTGGCCGACCCGCGCGCCCAGGAATTCGTGCGCAACTTCACCGGCCAGTGGCTGCAGGTCCGCGACATCGCGACCGTCCCGATCACCTCCGAGGAAATCTATTTGCGCGATCATCCGAATCCCGCCCTCGCCGAGGCGCGCGCCACGATTGCGCGGTTGCAAAACAAACCCCGCGAGTCCCGCACGCCCGAGGAAAACGAACAGTCCTCCGCGGCGCGCCAGGTGACGTTTGAGTTTCTCCGCACCCCCAAGCCCGAACTCAATGATCGCCTCCGCCGCGCCATGGCCGAGGAGACGCAACTGACTTTTGCGCACCTCATCAAAGAAGACCGCAGCTTTCTCGAACTGCTGGAGAGCGACTATACGTTCCTCAACGAAGACCTCGCCAAACACTACGGCATCGAGGGCGTATCCGGACCGGAGATGCGCAAAGTCCAGCTCGCCGCCGGCAGCCCCCGGGGCGGTGTCCTCACGCAAGGCACCATTCTCACCGTGACGTCCAACCCCACGCGCACCTCCCCCGTGAAGCGCGGCGTCTTTATCCTCGACGCCATCCTCGGCACGCCGCCCGCGCCGCCTCCGCCGAATATCCCGTCGCTCGACGATGCCGCTCCCGCCGAGAAACTCCGCACGCTCTCCTTGCGCGAGACGCTCGCGCTCCACGCCACCGACGCTCTCTGCGCTTCCTGCCACACCCGGATGGATCCGCTGGGCCTCGCGTTGGAAAACTTCAATGCGATGGGGCAGTGGCGCACCACCGATGCCGGCCAGCCCGTGCAGCCGGCCGGCAAACTTGCCTCCGGCGAAGCGTTCACCGACATCCGCGAATTGAAACACATTCTCGCGACCAAACATCAACGTGAATTCTACCTTTGCCTCGCCGAGAAGCTGCTCACCTATGCGCTCGGTCGCGCAATCGTTCATACGGATACGACGACGCTCGATCAACTCGTCGCCGCGTTGGAGACGTCCGGCGGAAAACCTTCCACCCTCATCTTCGGCATCATTAATTCCGCCCCGTTCCAACAGCGCCGCCAGTCCGTGTTCTCGTTGGTTGACTCCGGTGCGCACCCGGCCGCGAGCACCACCGGCCTCGCCCAAAAATCCCCGTAATTTATGAAAACCTCCGCTCCCGCCTCCCCGTCACTCGCCGCGATGGACCGCCGACATTTCCTCAAGGGCCTTGGGGCCTGCATCGCGTTGCCCGCCTTCCCGTCGCTCGGGGCCGGCCGTCTCGGTGCCGCCGGTGTGCCAGCCGGACCCGGCCTCGCCACCACCGCGACGGGCGCACCGCTACGCACCGCGTTCGTCTTTTTTCCCAATGGTGCCATCCCCGCCAGTTTCTGGCCCGACGCCGGCACCACGCCGTCCGACTTCAAATTAAATCCCACGCTCGCCCCGCTCGAGCCGCTCCGTCGCCACGTGCAGATCCTCGGCGGTCTCGACCAGGCCAATGCGAACGCCGGTGCTGATGGCGGTGGCGACCACGCGCGCGGCACCGGAGTTTTTCTCACCGGCGTGCGTCTCAACAAGAGCGCTACAGACGTCCGTGCCGGCATTTCCATCGACCAGGCAATGGCCAACCAGATCGGCCACCTCACCCGTTTTTCGTCGCTCGAGCTCACCTGCGATCTGAACCGCAAATCATCCGGCTGCGATTCCAACTATTCCTGCGCCTACCAGTTCAACGTTTCGTGGAAATCCGCGACGACGCCGATGACGCCCGAAAATAATCCGCGTCAAGTCTTCGAGCGCCTCTTCGGCCAGGGTGGCCCCGGTGAGCGTTCCCAGCAGGTGCAGGCCCGCCTCCTCGCGCGCCGCTCCGTGCTCGACTTCGTGCTGGACGACGCGAAGCGCACCCAGCGCCGTCTGTCCGGCAGCGACCGCGAGAAACTCGACCAGTATCTCACCGGAGTCCGCGACGTCGAAGCCCGTATCCAGCGCGCCGAACAATTCGGGGCCAGCCCCGATCCCGACCTGGCCACGCCCGTCGGCATTCCCCAGAGCCACGCGGAATATGTGGACCTGATGTATGATATGATGCTGCTCGCCTTCAAAACCGACTCCACCCGCATCGCCACCATGATGCTCGGCCACGACGGCGACAACCGCTCGTTCAGCCACATGGGCATCCCGGAAGGGCATCATGATCTCACCCACCACCAAAATAATCCCGAGCGGATCGAGAAGGTCGCGCGCATCGACCGTTGGTATGGCGAGCGCTTCGCCGCGTTCCTCCAACGCCTCGAAGCCACTCCGGATGTCGACGGCAAATCCCTCCTGCACAACACGCGCATCCTCTACGGCAGCGGCAATGCCGACGGCAACCGCCACAGCCATGACAACCTCCCGCTCGTCCTCGCCGGCGGTGGCGGCGGTCTGCTCACTCCGGGTCGCTACGTGGAACACGGCGGCAAGCCCCTCACCAATCTCTTCCTCAGTCTCGCTGACCAGGTGGGCGTAAAAAATCTCGACCGCTTCGGCGACTCCACCGGCCGCCTCACGAACGTGTGAGCGCACCTCATTCCGCCCCCGTAAGACCGCCGCTTGTCGGCGCGCCTTTGGCTTTCGGCTCGGCCCTTGCCGCGCTCCTGATCGCGTCGGCCATCAATCGCCCCGCGTCCGCCGCCTCGGTCCCAGCCGACGCCCCCGCCCTCGCCGAATTCCACCGCACCGTCGCGCCGATCCTCAAAGAGCACTGCTACGATTGCCACGGCGACGGCGTGAAAAAAGCCGACTTCGCTTTCGACGAGCTCACCACTCGCGACGATCTCCTGGGCAAACCCGAGTTCTGGCTGAAGGTACTCCGCAACACGCGTTCCCACCTCATGCCTCCGCCGGGCGAGTCCACGCCTACCGCCGCGCAGCAAGCCGCGTTGGAAAACTGGATCATCACCGGCGCCTTCGGTCTCGATCCCGTGCAGCCCGATCCCGGTCAGATCACCGTCCGCCGTCTCAATCGCACCGAGTATCGCAACACCATCCGCGACCTTGTCGGCACGGAGTTCGACGCCGAGCACGCCCTCGCCGCCGACGACATCGGCTACGGCTTCGACAACATCGGCGATGTGCTGAGCCTCTCGCCCATGCGGATGGAGAAGCTCATCGGCGCCGCCCAGAGCATCGCCCGCGTGGGCGTGCCCGCCGAGCCCACCGCCATCTCGGAATTTTTCGCCCTCGGCAAAGCCTTCCTTACCGCCGACGGCACCAAGAACGGCGACCCGATGACGTTTTATCAGGAGAAGACCGTTGCCCACACCTTCACGACGACCATTGCCGGCGACTACCGCGTCATCATGGCCACCTCCGTCGATGGCACCGGCAACCCCGATCCTGCCACGTGTTCCGGCACCGTCCTCTGCGATGGCAAGGCCGTCTACACGCAGAACTACGCGTGGGCCGACTGCATGTTTTTCACCAACGAGCGCACCGTGCGCCTCGAGCCCGGCGACCACAAACTGGAGTTCCACCTCAAGCCGCTCGACCCGACGCTGAAGCAGCGCGGCAAGATGGACCTGAAACTCGTCTGGATGCAGCTCGTCGGCCCGCTCGAGCGCAAAGATTGGGCGCCCGCCCCGGGCTACGACCGCTTCTTCTCGCGAGCCCGCCCGCCCGAGGCTGCTGCCGAGCGCCGCGACTACGCGCGCGAAGTCCTCGGGGGTTTCGCGGTCAAAGCCTACCGTCGCCCAATTGCCGATACGTTACTCGACCGCTTGGTCGCGCTGGCCGAAAATGTTTACTCCACTCCGGGCACCACTTTCGAGACCGGCATCTCCCGCGCCATTGTCGCCATCCTCGCCTCGCCCCGTTTCCTCTTTCGTTTCGAAGAGGTCGAGCCCGCCGACGCCGCTGGTGCCCGCACCGCCAACGTCGACGAATATTCCCTCGCGTCGCGCCTCTCGTATTTTTTGTGGTCGACTTTGCCGGACGATGCGCTCGTCAAACTCGCCTCCACCGGCTCGCTCCGGAAAAATCTCGCCGCCGAGGTCCGCCGCATGTTGGCCGAGCCCAAAGCCGCAGCCTTCGTCGAAAACTTCTCCGGCCAGTGGCTGCTCTCCCGCGAGGTCGCCCATCTCGCCGTCAATCGCCAACTCGTCCTCGCGCGCGAGGGCATCAAGCCCCCGGAACCCGTCCGCCGCGGCTTCGGCCCCCGGGTTGCCGCGCCCACCGACCTGACGCCCGACGAACGCGCCGCGCTCAAGGGCGAGGTCGAGGCCTACTTCGGTCACGTCCTGCGCGAAAACCGTCCGGTCCTCGAACTGATCGACAGCGACTACGCCTTTCTCAATCAAACGCTCGCCACCTACTACGGCCTGCCCGCCGACACCGCCCAGGGCCCCGAATTCCGTCGCGTGACGCTCTCCGCCGACGATCCCCGCGGCGGCGGCGTCATCACGATGGGCTGCACGCTGGCCGTCACCTCCAACCCCACGCGCACCTCGCCCGTGAAGCGCGGCAAATGGATTCTCGAAAATATTCTTGGTGCGCCTGCTCCGCTCCCGCCGCCCGCCGTGCCGTCGCTGGAAGAATCGGAAAAGAGTCTCGGCGGTCGGACCCCTACGCAGCGCGAAGTGCTCGCGAAACATCGCGAAGACCCGCTGTGCGCCTCCTGCCACAACCGTATGGACCCGCTCGGGCTTGCCCTCGAAAACTTCAACGCCCTCGGTCTCTACCGCACGCAGGAGCTCGACCAACCGGTCGATTCCGCCGGCGAACTCTTCACCGGCGAACCCTTCCAAAATATTCGCGATTTGAAACGTATTCTCGCCACGAAGCACGCGCGTGAGTTCTACGCGACGCTCACCGAAAAAATCATGATTTATGCCCTCGGACGCGGGGTCGAATACTACGATGTCCCCGCGCTGGATAAAATCGTCGCGCGCCTCGAACAAAACGGTGGCCACTTCTCCGACCTCCTCATGGGCGTCATCGAATCCGCGCCCTTTCAGCAACGCCGCCTCACGCCATGAACTCACCACTGCCTTGGTTAGTAGCCCGCTTGCGAGCGATTCAGGACTCGGTCCGGCGTCGCGCGTCCCATCGCCCGCAAGCGGGCTCCTACCTCCAGACCATTTCTAATTTCCCGCCATGAATCCTCCCGCCCCCGCCGCCCTCAGTCGCCGCCGCTTCCTCCGCAATGTCGGCCTCTGCCTGTCCCTGCCCGCGCTCGAATCCTCTCTCACCCGCGGTCTCGCCGCCGCCACAGCCTCGGGCGCGCCGCGGCTCGCCGCGACGACCGCCACCGGCGCCCCGCTGCGCACCGCGTTTCTTTATTTTCCGAACGGCGCGATTCCCGCCGCCTGGTGGCCCAAGGGCGCGGAAAAAGCCTTCGAACTCAATCGCACGCTCCAACCGCTCGCGAAGGTGAAAAATAAAATTCAGATTGTCGGCGGTCTCACCGCTCTCTCGGCCGTCGGCGGTGCGGATGGCGGCGGCGATCACGCGCGCGCCAACGGCGTGTTTCTCACCGGTGTGCGGATCAAAAAATCCGGCGGCTCCGATTTTCGCGCCGGCGTCTCCGCCGACCAAATCATCGCCCACCAGATCGGTCTGCTCACCCCGTTCCGCTCGCTCGAACTCTCGTGTGACTCGATTCAGAACGCCGGCACCTGCGACACGGGTTACTCGTGCGTCTATCAGCATAATCTCGCCTGGAGTTCGCCGACGACGCCACTCACCCCTGAGATCGATCCGCGTCTACTCTTCGAGCGTCTCTTCGGCGCCGGCCCGCGCAATGAGCGTCAACAAAACCTGCTCCTGCGCCAGCAGCAACAGCGCTCGATCCTCGATTTCATCCTCGACGATAGTCGCGCGTTGCAGCGCCAGATTTCCGGGCGCGATCGCGTGAAGCTCGACGAATATTTCACCAGCGTCCGCGACATCGAGGTCCGCATTCACGAGGCCGAAAAATCCCGCGCTCACCGCCCCCAGCCTGACGCCGATGCGCCCACCGGCATTCCGCGTAGCACGACGGAATATGTCCGCCTGATGTTCGACATGCTCCACCTCGCGTTTCAAACGGACAGCACCCGTGTCGCGACCTTTATGCTCGGCGGCGAGGGCAGCGATCGTACGTATCCGGAATTGGGTATCGCCGACGGACACCACTTTCTCACGCACCACAATAACAAGCCCGACTACATCGAAAAGGTCACCCAGATCGACACGTGGTATGCGTCGCAGCTCGGCTACTTCCTCGAAAAAATGGAGCAGACGAAGGACATCGACGGCAAATCCCTGCTCGATAATTCCCAAATCGTCTACGGCAGCGGCAATGCCGACGGCAACCGCCACAGCCACGACAACCTCCCGGTCATTCTCGCCGGCGGCGGCGGCGGCACGCTGAACCCCGGCCGCTATGTTCAGCACCCCCCGAAACCCGTTTCGAATCTTTTCCTCAGCATGATGGACCGCGTGGGCGGCACCCAACTCCCCGAGCGCTTCGGCGATTCCACCGGCCGCTTGGCCAACATCTGACCCACGCACCTCCAATCATCGTAGCGGCGAGCGCCAGCAA
>CAMBVX010000361.1 GCA_945871085.1 Opitutus sp. GAS368
GGTGTCCACGAGCGTTCCTTGGACGAAACCCAAGATCAATCACGGCGCCTACGGTCGGCCGGAACACACCGCGATGGTGGTGCGAAAGGGACAGAACAACGGTAAGATGGAGCGCGGCCCGGCCTTCGAGAGCTCCGACGTGCCGGACAACACTTTCCACGACGGCCAGCTCGCGGACATGGCGGTGGTGGCGTTGCGCGAGTGCGCGAAAAAGGAGCGACCGTTCTGGCTCGGGGTCGGCTTCATCCGGCCGCATTTGCCGTTCGTATCACCGAAAAAATACTGGGACCTCTACGACCCGGCGAAGATCGCACTCGCGCCGAATCCGTTTCCACCGCAGGGCGGACCCGACTACGCCGTCAGCTCCGGCGGCGAATTACGCTCCTATGGCGGTGTGCCGAGTGAGCGCGGCATCCCCGACGATTTCGCGCGCCAGCTCCGCCACGGCTACTATGCGGCGATCAGTTACATGGATGCGCAGCTCGGCCGCGTGCTCGACGAACTTGACCGGCTCGGTCTGCGCGAGAACACCATCATCGTCCTCTGGGGCGACCACGGCTGGAAGCTCGGCGAGCACGGTGCGTGGGCCAAGCACACCAACGTCGAGAACGACACCCACGCGCCGCTGCTCATCGCCGTGCCCGGCATGAAGACCGCGGGCCGGCACACCGACGCGCTCGTCGAGTTCGTCGACATCTATCCCACACTCGCCGACCTGTGCGGTCTGCCCTTGCCGCCGCATCTGGAAGGCGCGAGCTTCGCCGCCGTCCTCGCCGATCCGCAACGCCGCGGGAAGAGCGCGGCCTTCAGCCAGTATCCGCGTAGCTCCGGCGGAACCGCGCTCATGGGTTACACGATGCGGACGGATCGCTACCGCCTCACGCGCTGGGTTCATCGCGACGATCATGCGAAAGTGGATGCGGTCGAGCTTTACGACGACCAAGCCGATCCGCAGGAAAATGTGAACATCGCCAGCGATCCAAAAAACAAGGTGCTGGTCGCCACGCTCACCGCCCAATGGATAGCTGGCACGCGCGGCGCCCCGAAGTGAACGGATTACCCCGATGCGTTATATGGAAGCCATGAAGCAACACCTCACCCTCCCGATCGTCTGCCTGCTCCTTGGTGCGCCGCCTCTCGCCGCCACACCAGATTCCACGGCCCCTGGCGCACGATATCGGAGAACAGCAAAACCACGTCGCGCCCAGCCCGCCAAAGCACGCGAGTTGCCGGTGGCGCGGGACGACTGAAATACAAACAACATCACGCCCGACCGCAAAAATGCGCGGGAATTACCACTTGCAACGAAAGACAGAAAGAAATGATAAGGCCCCGGTGCTGGGACGCGACGAGTTCGTCCGCCGCTGTTCGGTGCCCCGACGAAAGCCCCTGCCCATCTTCCCACTATGAAAATAATACTGTTCGCCGCCGGTTTCACCCTTAGCAGCCTGCTGTTGTTGTCCGGTCAGACCGCGTTGGCCCAGGCCGCCGGCGGCCAACCGCACGCGTGGCCGCCTGCGCATATGCGGCATCTGCCGGCCGATTATCTCGCACGCTTGCACCTGACCCTTACGGCAGGCGCCCGCCGGCTGGATGCGATGGAGGTCGCTACGAGCAAGAAGGAGGACTCGATCACCTGGGCGCGGTTTGGGATCGATGCGCTCGTGCTGGGGCGCCACGTCGAGAAGATCAACCGGTTCTTCGAATCCGACAAGTTTGCCTGGGGCGAAAACCCGAAGTTCGGCTTCAGCTTGTTCGCGACCGAATACCTGCGGCTCTACGCGCTCTTCAACAGCCGAACCGGCCTGATGAAAGGCCTCCTCTCGCCGCGCGCGCAGGAGAATATCGAGAAGGAGATCTGGCGGATCGCTAAGGCGAACAGCAAACTGGCCGAGGCCCGGCGGGGCCTCTGGGACATGGAGGGTTCCGAAAACCACCACCTGACCAGCAAGTCCGGCGACTTCCTCGCCGCGCAGTATCTGCGCCACATCCCGGCGTATGCGAATCAAAGATATGACGACGGTTCGACGCTGGCCGAACAATACGACGTGCGCCGCCGCCACTTTCTCGGGTGGTATGACGAACGCGCCAAGCGCGGCCAGTTTGTCGAGGCCGCTTCGCCGAGCTATCACGGCTGGAGCGTGCTGGCGCTGTTCAATCTCCGCGATTTCGCCGAGGATCCCGTGCTGCGAAAGAAGGCCGATCTCTATCTCGATCTCGTGTTGGCCAACGTGGCCGAGGAAACGCTGCTCACCACCCGCGGCGGTCCCAAGAGCCGCGTGAAGATCGGCCACGAATACGACGGCGCGTTCAGCGACGGTTTCTACTCGCAGCTCTTTGATGCGCCGGGCCGCGAGTTCGCGCCGGTGCTCGAAAAAGTCTGCCGCACGAGCGGCTATTATCCGCCGCCGGTGATCGTGAGCCTGGCGCGCGACACGACCGCGCGCGGCACGTATGCGTTTGCCAAGCGCTGGCCCGGCCCGGTCGCGGACGGCGGCGGGAAGCGTCCTCCCGGTGAGAGCGACCGGCTGTGGCGCACGCTCGATCCCGAGAAATCCGTATTACGCTACGGGTTCGCGACCCCCGGCTACGTGCTCGGCTCCGCCGGCGTCGATGCCTCGTGGCTGGACGACGGGGGTATGGGCTTCCGCTGGCAGGGCGTCGTTTTTGCCAGCGACCGTTACGCCCGCATCGGCTTCGAAGTGCTGCCGCCGAACGCCCGGAGCTGGCACGGGTTCAATCCGTTTTTCAGTGTGCAGGACCGCAACCTCCTCGTGACCCGGAAATGGGCCCCGATGCCGCCGAACCCGCCGTCGGGCAAAGGCGCCGTCCTCCGTCTCTATTTCAGCCCGACGCTCGACGACGTGCAGGAAGACGGCGGCTGGATCTTCGTGCGCGACGGCAGCGCGTTCGCCGCGGTGAAGGTGGTCGCGGGCGGCTACACGTGGATGGCTCCGTGGCGGCACTCCGACGAGGTGATCACGAACCAGAAGGATTTTCTCACCCCGAAAAACGGCGGCGAAAGCTTCCTCGTGCTGAAGTCGGAGGAGTCGCCCGTCATCACGATCGCCAACGACGCGTCCGACTACGGCAACGACTTCGCCGCCTTCAAGGCCGCCGTGAAGGCGCAGCCGGTGGCATGGACCGGCGGCGTGCTGCGCTTCGCGACCATCGAATTTCACGGTCCGGCGCGTCCCGGCCTGATCGCGGGCCAGCCGGTCAACCTCGCGGCGTCACGCGGCTACGATTCGCCCTTCATCCGCTCCGACTGGGGCAGCGGCCTGATCCACCTGCGCAAAAGCAATGAAACGGCTATCCTCGATTTCCGCGATCCGGCCAACCCGGTGCGGACCGTCGGTGCTCCGGTTACGGCCGCCTTTCCTCCGGGAGTGGGCACGACCCGGCCCATCGTGTTTGGGAAAAACTGAAGACCGCCACCCCGCGGAATGAGCGAAAGCGTCAAGTTCGCGAACGTCGTGATGCGTTGCATTCAGCGGCGGAAATATAAGCCTCCCTTTGCTTCGCGGCAGCGCCCTCTGGGCTCTTGCATCCCCCCGCCCGTTCCTGCCGCGCCCCCCAACGTATGAAAACCATGACCACTACCCCGCGATTGGTTTGCTCCGCGCGCCTGCAGTCGCTTTTCACGCTCGCGGTTCTGCTGGCCGCCCACGCCGGGGCTGAATTGCGGGCGGACGGCAGCGTGGAGGGCCGCGTGCTCAACACGACCAACGGCCGGTATATCAACAACGCCCGCATCACCGTCGAGGGCACGGCGCTCGAAGCGTTTTCCGACGAGCAGGGCTACTACCGGCTCGCGGTGCCGGCGGGCCCGCGCACGGTGCGCGTTTTCTACACCGGACTCCGGTCGCAGGTGCGCCCGCTGCTGGTCACCGACGGCCAGCGGGCCGTGAGCGATTTCAATCTCGGCACGGGCGACGGAGACAACGGCCCGGTCGCGCTCGATCCCTTCGTGGTCGAATCCACGCGCGATATGAACGCCGCCGCGCTGGCAATCAACGAGCAGCGGTTCGCGACCAATATCAAGAGCGTGATCTCCACCGATTCGTTCGGCGAAATCGCGGAAGGCAACGTCGGCGATTTCGCGAAGTTTCTGCCCGGCGTGACGATCGACTACGGCGGCGGTGGCGCCCGCGGCATCTCGGTCGGCGGCGTGCCGACCAGCAGCACGCCCGTCATGATCGATGGAAATCTCCTCGCGAGTGCCGCGTCGTCGAGTCCCACGCGTGAAATCGAACTCGAGCAGGTCTCGATCAACAACATGTCGCGGGTCGAGGTCTCGCGTTCGCCCAATGCCGACTCGCCTGCGAGCGCGATCGGCGGCTGGGTCAATCTGGTGAGCAAAAACGCCTTTGAGCGCGCCAAACCCTCCTATTCGCTCAAGACCTACCTCTCGTTCCGCGAAAACGACATCGACCACTTCTCGGTCAAGAAGTCCGCCGGCCCGTATAGGAATTCCAGCTACAAGCTGGGCGGCAACATCGATTTCAGCGCCATCGTGCCCGTAAACAAACGCTTCGGCTTCACGGTTTCCGGGCTGAGCACGCGCACGCCGAACCGGCTCTACGCCGCCCGACCCGGTTGGGTTCCGAATGTCGTCGCGAGCAGCGCGGCCCTGCCCGCGCCGGGGCCCGACCGGCCTTACCTCGGCAGCTACAATCTCTCCGTTGGCACCAACGTCACCTACCGCAGTTCCATCGGTGTCACGGTCGATTTCCGGCTCTCGAACTACGACACGATTTCCACGGGCTTCCAGTATTCGTATCATCAGGGCCACTCGGCGGGAAACTCGATCATGTTCGAGCCCGTGCGCACCGCGACGTTCGGCCCGACGTTCACGCAGGGTGCCGCCGGCGCCGGCCGGGTGCAGACGTCGACCTCGGATCGCGACAAGTCCGGCACGACCTGGATGCCGAGCCTGCGCTACGTGCACAGCGGCCCGGTCTGGCGCTGGGAGGCGAACGCGGCCTATTCCAACGCGTCGAATCATTACCGCGACATCTCCGAAGGCTACTGGAGCGAGACCAACGCCTTCATCCGCAACGTCACCGTGCGCTTCGACAATCCGGGCCTCGTGCGGCCCCAGGGCATCACCGTCACGAACGCCGCCGGCCAGCCGATTGATCCCTATGATCTGGGCAACTCGCTGTTCGAGACGGGTCGGACGAATCCCGAGGATTCGCAGGACACCGTGCGGACACTGCGGTTGAGCGCGCGGCGGAGCTTCGATTGGAGGATTCCGCTCACCCTCAAAACGGGGCTCGATCTCCAGTCCCAGCGCCGCGACATCAATGGCGCATCGACCGGGTTCACCTATTTCGGACCCGACGGCCGGGCCGCGACCGCGGACAACAACGCGGCGCAGTGGCTCGCCGAGGAAATGTCACGCACGCCGGCGGGCTTCGGTTTTGCGCCGCGCCAGATCATGAGCACTTACGAGATCGGCGATACGTTCAAGGCGCACCCGGAATATTTCCAGCTCACGGAAGCGCAGGAGGTCGGGTTCTACCGCAACGCCGTGAACGGCTCGAAGGAGATCACGGAGACGATCTACGCGCCCTATGTGCGCTTCGACACGAAGCTGCTGCGCGATCGCCTCATCATCGCGACGGGCGTGCGCTTCGAGCGCACCGAGGACGACGGCTCCGGGGCGCTGACGGACCCGGCTGCGAATTACCAGCGCGATGCCAACGGCAATATTCTGCGCAACGCCGCCGGCCAGCCGCTGCTGATCGCACCCGCGACTTCGCTGCAGGCGGTGCAGCTCATCTCCAAGCGGCGCGCCGCTTACACCAAGAAATCTTACGACGGCTTTTTCCCCAGCTTTAACGCGGCCTTTAATTTCACCGACAAACTCCTCGGCCGCTTGTCCTACGCACGCTCCATCGCGCGGCCGGATTTCGGTAACATCCTGCCGGCGCTCTCGCTGCCCGATCCGGCCACCACCGCCCGGACGATCACGCTGACCAATCCCAATCTTAAGCCGTGGACCGCGGACAGCTACGGTCTCTCGCTGGAATACTATTTCGACGAGCCGTCTTCGGGCGTGGTGTCGGCGCGCGCGTATCGGCGCGACATCAGCGATTTCTGGGGCGTCGTGCAGACGCCGCCGACGGACGAGTTGCTCGACGCGTATGGCATCGACCCCGTCACCTACAGCGCCGCTGCCGGGTATCTCATTTCCACGCGATTGAACGGCGGCGATGCCAAGATCACGGGGCTCGAATTCGACTACCGCCAGAGCCTCGGCTCGCTGGTCCCGTGGGCGAAAGGTTTGAGCGCCTTCGGCAACATCACGATGCAGCACCTGCAGGGCTCGCAGATCGCAGACTTCATCGGCTATGTGCAGAAGACGATCAACTTGGGATTCTCGTATAATCAGGCGCGGTTCACGGGCCGCGTCGCCGTGAATCTGCGCGGGCGCGAGCGGGGTGCGGCGTTTGTGGGCGCGGGCGCCGAACCGGGCACCTATCAATACAAGAACCCGCGCGACTACGTCGACGTGAGCGCGGAGTATCGGTTCACGCGTAAGATAGCGCTCTTCGCCAGCGCTCGCGATCTGCTGGGGATCTACAACGATTTCGAGCGCTACGGCCCATCGACGCCCCGGCACGCGCGGCTGCTGCTGCGGCAGGATATCGGCACGCTCGTGAATATCGGACTCAAGACGCAGTTCTGAAAAAATCCTGTCGCCCGCCCGCTCGCTTTCGATTGCGGCTACGGGCCGACCAAGTTCAAAACCAAATCGCAACTCAGCCAGACAGTGCACGCGAGTTACAGGTGGCGTGGGACGACTTGAACACGGACAGCCTCACGCCGGCCCGCAAGAAAATGCACGGAAACTTTCGATTCCAACGTGGAAGAAAAAGAAATGAGAGCGCGGCTCCGCTGAAGCCGTCGCAATTCAAACCAAAAGCAGAATTTCCCTGAAACACAGCACCTCATTTCCTCCGGAGCTTTCGCCTGGCGTGGAGGCGTTGATGAGAACGCGAGCGCCGCCGCCCCGCTCACCGATTGAAATCCAACACCGTCTTGCGCCCACCTTTCTGAATCGTCACGACGCCACTATTCCACGCCGACTGCACAAATGGGCTGTCGAACACCTTGGCCGGCGCGAGGTCCAGCGGCGTCCCGTTGACCTCCGGCAGCCGGCTCTGATCGAGCGGGAAACGAAAACGCTCCCCGCCGAGCCCCGTGTAATGCAGCACGCCGTCCGTCACCTCCACCTTCCGCGCCTGCACCGCCTTCCGAAACGCCTCGAAGGTCGCATAGTCCGTCT
>CAMBVX010000362.1 GCA_945871085.1 Opitutus sp. GAS368
CTGGGCACCGAGCTGCGCGACCGAGCCCTTTCGTTGCGCGACGAGAAACAGCAGCTTCTCGTGCGGGCGGAGCAGGTTCGGCAGGAACTGCTGGCTTGCGATCAAGATGTGGTGGACGCCGAGCGGGTGGCCGCAGCCCTGGGGAAATTTGGCGAGGTCTTCGCCAACCTGAATCCGATCGAACAAAAGGCGGTCGCCAACCTCTGCCTTGAGCGGATCGAAATCCGCAGCGCGGCCCGCCGATCCTTGGAGGCGGGCGACTCACCCGCCGGCGCCCGGCTCTTTGCCCTTTGCATCAAGCTGCCTTTGGCGAGGTTGGTTGAAGGATTGGCACAGCGGTTGATCGTCCAGCGTCGCGGCGGCCTCCGCGATGCGATCACTCGCACGCTGACGCTTTCCTTGGTTGTAGCCCTCGGCAAGCATGGGGTGGCGACCATTTTGGAGCCCTTCGTTCGTGACGTCGGCGCGCCGTGGAAGCGACCGTGCAAAGTGCCGCCGAGGACGTGGCGGCATGCCATTCACCAGGCGATCGCGTGGCGCAGGAGTCTCGACCAAAAGCGCGGAGTGACCGCCGGCGCATTCGCGCGAGAAATCGGCGTGTCCCGGGCCTCGCTCGATTTTCATCTGCTGCTCTTGCGACTTGCGCCGACGATCCAGCGTTTCCTCAAGCGACTCTCGGACCGCCCGCGAATTCAGCACTTTGGCTTGATTCGCATGGGCCAAATCGCACGTCTGCCCGTAGCGACCCAGCACGAGGCTTTTGCCCGTTTGGAAAAAGAGTGGGCGGCCAGCACGCCGTTCATCACGAAAGAAAAGCGGCGACATGTGGCCGGCAAAGGAGCGCCATGATTCCCTCCCACTATCGCGAGCTATCCGAGGACGAACGGATCGGACGCATCGCCGAGCTATTTTCGCTCGCCGTCGAACGCTACTGGCGGGCCGAACGGCTCGCCGGCCGGCCCTATGTCAGCAAGCGCGGTTCCGCTGTCCTCCGGGGTAGCCTGCTCGATCTCGTGACGGACCCGCTGGAAAGGCAGATCGTCCAGTTCATCACGAACCGGGTTGAGGCCTCGCCGCGCGAGCTGCAAGTTGCGCTGGGAATTTCACGGGCGACCGTCACCCGAAAAATCGCGAGATTGCGTGCGGCGGGCCTGCTCGCGGTAGTCGGACGCACCCGGCAGGCGCGTTACGCGCTACGCGGCCCCGACTCGAGAAACTGATGCTGTGGCGCCGAGTCGTTATTTTCGCCGTGAGACACGGGGCACGGGCGCTCTGCGGCGCTGGCACCTTTGGCTCGCTCCGGGCTCATGTCCTTCGTTGCCTTTCGCGAGCCGTGGCGGGTTTGGCGGGAGTATGGCGGGTTTATCTGAGCACGCGTCGGACCCAACTATTGCGTTCAATGACGCAAATCGGCGGACCGCGGCGGACCGCACTTCGCGGTAGGGGAGAAAGCCACGCGCCTGCGAACAGAGAATCCGCGTGCGGTCGCGGCCTTGCCGCATTTCCCTGCACACATGTATGCGATCCCTATTTATCCCGTCAGCGATACGTTAACTATCAAACACATTTCCGACAGCGCGCGCTTCCATTTGCGCTGTCCGGTGATGACCGGGCTCCATGTTGGGCCGCCGATGTTCGCCTACGAACCGAAAAACTCTCATGGCCTCCGGCCCACGGAGATCTATGAGTTGCCAAAGGTGCTGGAACGTCTGGTCATTGTTGGGTTGGAACCGAGTTGGAGTGATCACGTGCTGAAGCAGGCGTGCGAGGTGGGCGCGGTGATGGCCAGAGACCGCGCGGTGAACGAGACCGTCGGCGGTGAAGGTCGCGATCTGGCGTCGCCGCCCACGGAACCGGCGTTCCCTTTGCCGCAACCGCGAGTTTCCCTCGACAAACTTTTTCGCGAGATGAGCGCGTCGGGGACGTCAGTTTTGGCCTATGCACATGCGACGAAAAAACGCCGGTCGGACAAGATCGCGGTGGTGTTGCTCGACGGGGCCGGAGCCGTGGCTGAAATGCGGCGCCGAATGAACCTGAGCGAGCACGCGACCCTGAGCTACCTCACATCCGAGCGGGGACGGCTCTTTTGAGCGCGCGGTCAACGGCCAACGAGCGTTGGTCAATGGATGAAAATCGCTGGCCCCGAGCGTGGGATGCGAACCCGGCAGGGAGCCACTCAAGCCACCGCCAGCGGAAGCGAAAGCCGATCGGATAGACGCAGGATTGAACGCCGGGTGCGAAGCAGCCAGCGCTCCACCTGACCGAACAGCCGCCACTCCGAATCGCCCGTCAAAGGTGGAGGCGACGCAGGAGCACGACCTTGACGGGCGAATTACAATGGGCGGCGGGCAGGGGAGCTTTTTTGACCCGTCGAATGGATGCACCTGCCCGCGTCCCCAGCACGCGATCGGTCGGAGCCCCGTCGTGCGAGAAATTCGATCCGCGCCAGTCATACCGGACTGAGCCGTTTCCTCCGTTGAAAGCGTATGATTTGGCTCAACTCCCGGGCTGAAATTTGCTTCCCTTCGGCCGCCGCCATAAAAACGCATAAATTTCAGGTATCGACCGATCCCCGGAAAGCCGTGTTCGCCGCCAGCGACAATCGCCGCCTCACCCACATTCCCCTGCCCGGGGCCGGCGAACTCTTCGTCACTCGTATGGAAGGCGACTACGACGACGAATGGCGGATGCTCCGTTTTGGCGCCCGCTTCGTCGCGAACGATCGCCTGGATGGCGTCGCCTACGGGATTGTCTTTGTCTTGGGCCGCAATCCCCGCACGCCGCCGGATGGGGAGCAATTCTACGATTGGTGCGACCGCGCCGATGCGGCAGCGGCCGCTGTGGCGCGCTGGATTCTTGACAGCGGGCGCTATGACGAACGGTTCCTCGCGGGTGATGTGCTGACGGTGGACGCCTATGAATTTCGTCCGGACATCGCACCCGAGCCACCACGCGTCGCGCTCCGCACGCTCACCGCCGCGCTCAAGCGTCGTTTTCGCCGGCTCGACCAGGCGGTCGTCGTCGTCCACCCCGGTCACTTGGGAGAACCGCCCAAAATCACCGGTAGCGCTCGCCGGATCGAGGCCTACCGCCGGGCGCTCGAACGAGCCCTGACCACGGCGTGCGAGCTGCACCTCGGTGCGTGCTTGAACCCGAAGAATCCGACGCAAGACATCCTCATCGGAAAGGACCGCAGCTCGGATCAGCCGGACGAATTGGTTGAATTGGTCCGACGCACCGGCCTCCACCGGATGCTCTGACGCCGGTTCGTGGTTCAGCCCTCCTTCGCTGCGTGCAGGGTGAGCCGGTGTTCGGGCCATTCGTTGCCCGCCGCGTCGATGAAGACCCGGCGGCCCCGCGACATTTCCGTGGATTGCCCGTCCCAGCAGATTTGGGTGGCACCCGTCCAGGCGAGTTCGAGGGAGCCATCGGGATGCCGCGTGGCGCCGTCAATCAGCGCGTTCCCGGGTATCCAATCCTTGGTCGCAATGATGCGCCGGCCGTTGGGCGCGTAAAGTTGGCCTCCTCGGCGGATGCCCTCATGGGCGGTCGTCATCCTCGCGATGGAATCACCCTCAACGTTCCGTGGTGTGTTCAGTCGCTCGCAGAGCGTGTCGATGTCGGCGGCATTCATCGCTGCGGCGTTCATGGCGGGATCTCCGCCGGTCGCGATATCGTGGATCGGCCCGGGACGCTTTTGCGGTTCATCCGCGAGTCCCTGTTGCTGATAGTAGCGTAGCGCCGCGAGCACCGTGGCGTGCTCTTGGTCGGTCATCGAGTAGGATTCGGTCTGCATGATCGCGGGCGACGGTGCCCGGTGCCCATGGCGCGTGCCGCGCGCTGGCCCTGTGAGTCACGCCCAGTCACCGCCAAGGCCGCTGAGCGCGGAGCCTCGTTGCTCCGCGCGAAAGGGACGGCCACCGGCGGGAAAGGTGGAGCCGCGCGCAGCGCGGACGCCCTTGACGGGCGTGGCACGCTCGGGCCACGCGTGCGAAAGCCACCCCTTCGCTCCGCCGCGCGGCTGCGACAACTTCCGGCGGTTTGTGCCTCACAGCCCCACTGGGCTGCCATACGGTGCCAATGCGACTTGGGCTGCGTCGACGCATTCGAACTGCACCCGTCCGCACGCCACTGCGACGACTTCGCATTCCTCCTTGGTCAACAGCATCCGCTCGCGGAGCTGGATCACGGCCTCGGTTCCGTCCCGCGCTTCCACTGACTCGACCTGGTGGCTGCCGGCTGGGACTACATATACTATTACGGTGTAAAGATTCATGGTGAGGTGAGTTTGAGCGTTCATCCTCACAACAGCCCCGCGTCGCGGAACGAGTAGTGGCCGACCTTGTTGGGGTCGTCCTCGACCGTGCCTACGATCACGTGGTCGAGAAAATCGATCCCGATGATCTTCGCCGCGTCTTTCAACTGGCGCGTCATTTGCAGGTCGGCCGCGCTCGGGGTCGGGTCGCCGCTGGGATGATTGTGCGAGACCGCGATGGCCGCAGCCGAAGCCAGAATGGCGATTTTGAAAATCTCGCGCGGATGCGCCAGCGCGCACGTGAGCGTGCCCATCGTCACCATCGTCCGGCTCAGCGGTTTGCTCTTTCGATCGAGGCAGATGACCCAGAGCGTTTCCTGATACGGCGTCTTCGCGTAGGCGTCCTCCAAGTATTCCGCGATCTTTCGCGGCGTGTTCAGGGCGTCGACGTCGCCCTGTTGCACCAAGTTGTAAGCGATCGAGGCTTCATATATTCTCATGTGTTTGCAGGCGGCGGCTGCCGTGCGCGTTCCCGGAACCCTTCCGGGCGATCGGCGGTGCAACCGCGCCCGGCTTCCTCCGGCACGCCGAGTCACGGGCCGGCGCGCCGAGGAGCGGTAGCGACGAGGGGGAAGCGCCGGCCCGGAAAGGTGGAGCCGCGCGCAGCGCGGACTACCTTGACCGGCGTGGCACGATGAGGAGAACAGGCGGGGCGGAAAAATATCCACGCCCGCGCGGCTGCGCGCCGGTCGTCCGTCCCAAAAAAAATGCCTGAACTCCGCCGGGTTTACCGCGACTTTCGCTCCAATCGGTGTCGGACTTTTTCGATTTCCGCCGCGAGTTCTTTTTCCTCCGGCAGGGCCAGCCGGTATTCGCGGGCAAGCACTTTGTTCGGCAGGCCGTCCAGCGCATATTTCGCCAACGCGTCGTCGGGCTTGGAGCAAAGAATCAGGCCCACCGGTGGGTTTTCGCTCTCTTGCATCCAATGCTCGCGGGCTTATGTTCAGATACATGTGCATCTGCCCGGCATCGGCGTGAGTCAGCTTTCCTACTTTCAAACATATCCACGATGATGAGGCAGCGCAAGCGGCGGTGAAAGAAGAGCAGGTCCACGCGATACCACTCTTCGCCGATCCGCAGCCGCCGTTGCCGGCCGACGAACGCGAAGTTGCCGCCCAGCTCGAGGAGAAATTTTTCCAGATGGCTCAACAACGCCTCCTCCAATTCCGACTCGGAGTATTCGTCCTTGAGGTTCAGGAATTCGAGGACGAGAGGGTCCTTGACCTCCTCCTCCGCTTCGACGCGATCGTCCGGTCGTGCTTTGGCTCCTTTCGTGAGCATCGCGGTCTTGTCGCGGGACAGTGCCGTGCGTTCGTAGAAAATAGTCGCGATCTGCCGGTCGAGTTGACGCACCGACCATCCGCCGCGCAGCGCCTCCGCCTCGTAGAAGCGCCGAGCCGATTCATTTTTCACCGTCATTAAGCGCACGTAGTGCGACCATGGGAGGGGAAACGCGCGGCGAACGGGTGTCGTCGCCAATTGGCCAGACACTGTCTGGCCAATCTTTGGCTCGTCGCCCAAGGGAAATTGGCCAGACGCCGTCTGGCCTATCGGCCACAGCAGATAAAAGGTCCGCGCACTTTTCAGATTGCTGAGCGAGAACCCGCGCCCGAACCGGGTCGTGAGATCCTTTGCCAGTCGGGCGACCAGTTCTTCGCCGTAGCCCGCGCGCTTTTTGCCACCTTGCTCAAACTCGAAAATACGCCGATCTCCCAGCAAGTGGCCGTCATAACCGCGTTGACCGTGCGGGCCGACGTCCGACGGGCGCTCTCCACCAAGCGGCTCAAATCCGCGACCAATCCCTGGTAGTGCGAGTCGGAATGGGGAGAGGCGGGCGGCATCGGTGTAAGCTCGAAGGTCATGGTTCAGCGCAGTTCAATCAATCCCGTTTTGCCTGTGACCAAATCGACGAGCCGGAAGGAAAGCTCGTTTTCCGTTGCCGTCCAACCGCACGAAACAGTCCGCGAAATCCACCGCATTCCCCTCGCGGAAATTCTTCGCGAGATCGTCGGCCGCACGCTCGCCGGACGACGCCCCCGGATGTCTCCGGGCCAAGTCGCGCGGGTCCGCCCCTGCGTTTTCGGTGTAAGGTGTCATGTTTCGTTCATGGCCAGCGGTAGCCCATATGTTTCTTCCGCGTGAGAGGCAGGCCTTGGCCCAGCAGCGGCAGGCCGACGCTCCAACTCCACGTTCTTGATGATCCACGTCCGTGCCTCGGCGACCTTGGCCAACGTCGCGCTCACCTTGGCGTGAGCGGGCGTGCCCTTCAGGCAGTCGAAGTCCGACGCGACTTTGAGCGCGAACTCCGCCTGTCCCAAGTGGTCGTCGAGGTGCTTTCGCGTGGAGAGCGCGACGGGCATGGTCAACCGGCCGCCATGCTCATACCCGTCTTCGGCGCCGTGAGCATTTGCCGGTTCTTCCGGTTCATCTCGCGGAGCACTTCGCCGACGAAGGCTTTGTCTTGATAATACGGCTTGGTGCCTTCCAGCCGCTCGTCGATCCGCGCTTTCACCTCCGGCGTTTGGGCGTCGTAAAACGCCTTCGCCTGCGGGAGCTGCTTCTCGACGAGGCGCATCTCGGATTCGTGCCGCTGCATGTCCTTGTGGAGGAGCATATCGACGGCGCGTTCGGGAGCCTCCTTGACGACGCGCGTAAAATACGCGGCGTCGCTGTGATTCGCCGCCTTGTAGGCATCGAGTCGTTTTTGGATTTCCGGGTTATTGCGGAACTGCAATGCGCCCCCATTTTCCGGCGGGAGCGTGACCGTGTTGTCTCGTGATTTGATCGGCATGGTATCGTTGGGTTGATGGCTGCTCTCTTAAAACGTGCGGAGCGGCGTGAGGCACGTCGGGCGGAATTCCGCCAAAGTTATTTCAAGACGGGATTGAACGGCGGCTCGGCCGGGCCGCGCACGAGGCGCAGCGCGAGATCGAACTGCGCGCACACGTCGTCGGCGTCGTGCCGCGCGA
>CAMBVX010000363.1 GCA_945871085.1 Opitutus sp. GAS368
CGATCCTTGAGCAGCACGCGGTTCACGTCGACGGCGGCGCGCTTGGAGCTCTCGCTGGCGACCTTGAAGTCGAAGGCGGTGAGATTCTTGGTGAGACCCGGGGCGCGGGTGCGGAAATTCAAGTTACCGCCGGCGCTGCCGGTGCCGAAGAGGATGGCATTGGGACCGCGGGTGGAGCCCACGCGCTCGACGTTGTAGGTGTTGGGTTCGCCGGCGGTGCGGAAGCCGTCGGTCGAAAACGAGGCGCCGAGGCCGCGGGCACGAAACGAAAATCCCTCGGCGAAATTGCTCGCCTGGTTGCCGGTGCCGCCGGCTTCGCCATCGCCGAAGGACACCTCGGCGCTCAAATCGTAGCGCAGGATTTCCTCCATCGTGGTCGCGCCGAGATCGTCGAGCAGGTCCTTGGTGAAAATACTGATCGCGGCGGGCGTGTCGCGCAGCGCCGTGTTGAGCCGACTGCCTTCCAGCGTGTTGGTGGCGGCATACCCCGTGTCGGTCTGCGTCGCGACGACGAAGGGCGAGAGTTCAATGACCTCTTCTTTGGTGGCGGGCGACGCCGGGGCTGCGGCGGAAAAAACGACGACGGGCAGGAGCGCGGCCAAGGCCGCGCCGCGGAGGAGCGCAGTGGTTGAGTTCATGGTGTATTTTTGGAGCGCGGGGGTTTCAGTTTTGGTGGTGATATCACTTTTCTAATTCCGGGCTTTTCGCGCCCCGGCGGGGCGAAGATCGGGGGGAAGTGACCGCGGGGCAAGTCAGCGGGCGGGCGCGGCGGCTTTCCAACCGGCCCGCAGCTGGGTGGTGAGTTGCGCGACGAGCGCGGCGTGCTCGGCGCGTTTGGCGAGGTTTTGGTTTTCCTGGGGGTCGGTGCGGTGATCGTAAAGTTCGAGAGAGGCGACCTTGCTGGGGTCGTCGCGATGCAGCCAGGCGGTGAAACGGTAACGTTCGGTGCGCATGGAATAGCCCATCAACGGCTGGCCTCCGGTGGCGGAGTTGCCCGGGCGGGGATATTGGCTGAAGGCGGCCTGCTTCCAGGGGCGCGAGGGGTTGTCGAGGACCGGCTTGAAGCTGAGGCCTTCGAGGTGGGCGGGTAGCGGGAGGCCGGCGAGGTCCGCGAGCGTGGGATAGATATCGACGAACTCGACGAGGCCGGTGGCCTTGGCGCCGGCGTGTTTCATGCCGGGGACGGAGAGCAGCAGCGCGCCGTTGGTGTCGTTCTCGGTGTTGGTGTGTTTGCACCAGGCGTCGTGCTCGCCGAGTTTCCAGCCGTGGTCGCCCCAGAGGATCACGATGGTGTTCTTGCGCAGGTCGAGGCGGTCGAGTTCGTCGAGCACGCGGCCGAGCTGGGCGTCCATGTAGGAGATCGCGGCGAAGTAGCCGTGCTTGAGCTGGCGGGCGAGGTCGTCGGGGATCGAGTCTTCGGGGATGCCGTGGTAATTGCGGAGTTCGCCGCCGGGCTGGATGGCGTAGTCGGGCGCGTCTTTCGGGCGAAACTTGTTCGGAGCGAGCTGGATTTTCGCGGGGTCGTAGAGGTCCCAGTATTTCTTGGGGGCCACGAACGGCAGGTGGGGTTTGGAGAAGCCGACCGCGAGGAAGAACGGCTCCTTTTTCTTCGCAAGCTGACGGAGGGTGGCGACGGCGAGCGTCGCGTTTGCGCCGTCGGTGAACGTGTCGTCGGGGACATCGGCACCTTCGAAGGCGGGACCGCGCGAGTTGCGGGGCGTGGCGGCCTTTCTCTTTTTGCCGGACTTCTTGGCGGTGTCGGCGGCGGGTTCCGCGGCGGCAGGTTGGCGGTTGTTGAGCGCAAGGTTTCCGGGGAGACCGTAGGCTTGGCCGCGGGAGGACTGCCACGGCACCGACCACGTCGGAGCGTCGTCGAAGTTGCCGTGGTAAATTTTGCCCATGCCTTGCACGAAGTAGCCGTGATTCTTGAAGTGCTGGCCGAGCGTCACGACGTTGGGGAGGGCGGTGCGAAAATGGGTCTCGAGGTCCCATACCTTGGTGGTGTCGGGGCGCGCGCCGGTCAAGAGGCTGGAGCGCGTGGGGGAGCAGACGGCCTGCTGGCAGTAGGCGCGGGTGAACGTGAGACCGGCTTTCGCGATACGATCGAGGTTGGGCGATTTCACGTAGCCCGCGCCATACGCGCCGAACTCGGGGCGAAGATCGTCGACCGCGACAAAGAGGATGTTGGGTTTCTGCGCGGGAGCGGCGGCGCCGCCGAGCGTCGCAAATGAAAGGGCGACGAAGCCGAGAATGACGGAACGATAGGCTGTTCTCATGGCGGTAGGGATGAAGGAAACGAGGATGAGGCGAAGGGGAGAGTGGTGAAACCAAGCCGGGCGGGACGGTCAGAGCCGGTGGCGGAGGCGCAGGGAAAAATCCCGCGGACTGCCGGGGCGGATCGAAAGTCGGCCGGAGGTGGTGCGCGCGTATTCCTCATCGGTGAGATTCTGGACGTTCAGGGAGACATCCCAGCTCTTCGCCCGGTAGCTGAACGCCGCGTCGAAGCGCACGTAGGCGGGGATATAGAAGGTGTTGGCGACGTCGCCGAAGCGTCCGCCGACGGCCACGACGCCGAGGCCCGCACCCAGTCCCTTGAGTGAGCCGTCGCCGAACTGGTAGCGGTTCCAGACGCTGTAGGTGCGGGTGGGCGTATTGGCCAACCGGTTGCCGGCCGGGGTGACGAGATCCTTCGTGACGACGCCCCGGGTGAAATTCGCGGAGCCGATGACCTGCCAGCCCGCGAGGACGCGGCCGACGAAGTCGAACTCAACGCCGCGCGTGCGTTGCTGGCCGGTCTCGATACGAAAGCCCGGACGCAGCGGGTCGGTGTTGAGGGTGTTGGCGTTGATCAGCTCGTAGAAGCCGCCGGTGACGGCGATCCGGCGCTGGAAAACCTCCACGCGCGCCCCGAGTTCCTTGATGGCGGATTCGACGGGCTTGAGCGTCGAGCCGTCGGGATTCACGTTGGTGGCGTTGGCGACGATGTCCGAGAAATTGGCAAAGACGGAGACGTTTTCGCGGGGCAGCCAGACCGCGCCGAACCGGGGATTGGGACTCGTGCCGGAGGTATCGGTTTTGACGCCGGTGCGCTTGTTGGTCGCGTAGGAGGCGAAGCGCGCGAGCCGGGCGCCGGCGACGAGCGTGAGCTTGTCGTCGAAGCAGAAGAACTGATCCTGAATGAAATACTCGTCATACCAGATGGTGGTGTCGTTCCAGCTGTTGTTGACGAAGGCGCCGGTGACGCCGCGCACGGGGTTGAGGACATTCGTCGCGGTGAGCGTCGCAAAGTTCGTGATACCGCCGTCGTAGTTGCGGCCGATTTCCAATCCGGCGAGGAGCTTGTGCCGGCCGCCGCCGCCGCGCAGCTCGTAGCTGACCTCGGTCTGGGTGTAGGCGTTGTCCACTTGCTCGGCGGCGAGCCAGCGGCGGGTGCGGGTCAGCACGAGAGTGGTGGCGTTGACGGCGTTGAACTGGGTGTCGAAGCCCTTCTCGTTCGTCTGGTTGATTCGGAAGGCGTGGCGCAGCGCGAGGCCGGAGGGAAACGTGTGGAGCAGCTCGTAGCGGCCGGCGTATTGCCAGGTGCTGTTCACATCGTCGGGGTCGCCGTAGAATGTGTTGGAGGGCATCTTGACGACGCGGTTGCCTGCGGCGACGAGTCCGCCGTCATTCACGCGCCGGTCTTTGAGATACTCAAATTCGAGATTGAGCCGGGTGCGCGGTCCGAGGATCACGCTCATCGTCGGGGTGAAGAAGAGCCGATGGATGAAGCCATGATCGCGGAAACTGCCCGAGTCCTGCCAGGCGACATTCACGCGGTAGAGCAACTTGTCGCTCGAGAGCGGACCGGTCACGTCGAGGGTGCCGCGATAGTAGTCGTTGCCGCCTAGAGTCGCCGTGGTCTCGATCAAGCGGCGCCGTTGCGGCAGCTTCGTGAGAATGTTCACCGCTCCGCCGGCGGAGGTGCGGCTGAAGATGACGGAGGCCGGGCCCTTCGCGACTTCGATGCGATCGAAGTTGGCGGTGTCGCGTGGAGCGCGGCCCGAGTCGCGAAATCCGTTCTTAAAGGGTATGCCCGTAGTGAAGCCGCGGATCTCGAACCGATCGCCGCGGGAATTCTGTCCCTCGGTGAGTCCGCTGGTATAGACGAGAGCATCGGCCACCGAGCGCGCCTGCAGGTCGTCGATAAAACTCTGGTTCACGATCTGGATCGACTGGGGCGTCTCGCGGATGGCGGTGCCGGTCTTGTTGCCCGAGGCGGAGTTGTTGGAGCGGTAGCCTTCGTCCTGTTTCGTCGAGACCTCGAAGGCGGAGAGCTGGACGGGCTCTTCTCTGGCGCCCGCGGGCGCGGTGTCGGTCGATTGGGCGAACGAGATGGTTGCTAAGCAGGGAAGGAGGCAGAGCAGGATTTTCATGAGAAAAGCGTCAAGGAGGGACGGGGGGAGATGTTTCTGGCCGGAGGAGAGATCGATGGGCCGGGGAATAGGTTCCAGCTCCCGCCGTGAAAATGGAGCGACCACTTCTGGGCCGGCCCCGGAAGCCGCGCGA
The DNA here is from genome assembly GCA_945871085.1 of Opitutus sp. GAS368. Taxonomy (GTDB): domain Bacteria; phylum Verrucomicrobiota; class Verrucomicrobiia; order Opitutales; family Opitutaceae; genus GAS368. The sequence continues at coordinate 4,546 of CAMBVX010000363.1, forward strand.
GAGGTCGCGGTGCGAAAAAAGGGAATTTTCACGGCGCGGCTTTTTTCTTTTTCCCGCCTGATTTTGCCGCTGGCGCAGCCGCGTCGTTCGCGCGGGCGGCGATCACGGGAAGTCGGGCGGCCATCGCTTGCTGGACGGCACGGACTTCGGGACGGCCGGCGAGGTTGGTCCATTCGTGCGGGTCGTTGACCGAGTCGTAGAGCTCCTCGTTGCCGTCGGCATAGCGGAGGTAGCGCCAGCGCGCGCCGGTGACGGAGAAGTTGCCGGCGTCGAAGGCGGTGAGGATGTGGCGGTCGCTCGCGGTGACCGGGGTTTTCAGGAGCGGCACGAGCGATTCCCCGGCGAGGCCGGGGCGGGCGGCAATGCCACACGCGTCGATCAATGTCGGATACAAATCGATCAGGCCGACGGGATCGGCGCAGGTGGCGCCCCGCGGGAAGTTCGCGGTCGGGCCGCTCCGCGGGGGCGCGATCAGCAACGGCACGCGCGTGGAGCGCTGCCAGCCGGTCCATTTACCCCAGTGTTCCTTTTCGCCGAGGTGCCAGCCGTGGTCGCCCCAGAAGACGATGATGGTGTTGTCGGCGGCGGGGCTCGCGTCGAGGGCCTCGAGGAGTTTGCCGACTTGGGCGTCGATGAAGGAGACGCACGCGAGATAGGCGGTGACGGCGGTTTTCCACTGGCCGTGTTTCACGATGGACGCGTGGGAGCCGGCGGTGACGGGGTCGCGGGCCCACTTGCGCCCGGTATCGCTCAGGTCAGTGAGGTCGTCGGCCTTCACGACGGGGAGCTGGATGTCGAGGCCTGCGTAAAGATCGAAATATTTTTTCGGAGCGAAGAGCGGGATGTGCGGGCGGTAGAATCCGACGGCGAGAAACCAGGGTTGCGCGGGGCTCGTCGCTTGGATGCGGATCTGTTGCACGGCCCAGTCGGCGATCTGGCCGTCGCCCAGGTCGGAGTCGTCGACGTCAACCGGACCCCAGTCGAAGGACTCTCCGCCGGGCGAAGCGGCCGCGCGGTCGCTCGGCATGCGGTTGAGCGGGAGGACGACGGGGCGGCCTTTGAGGACGGTGTGGTGCTGCGGGTCGGCGGAAGCCTTCGAGGGCAATTCGGCGGCGGTGTAATTCACGGCTTCAGGCGTGAACGGACTCCAGCGCTGCTCGGGGTAGAATTCCGTTTCGCACAGGCCGGGGCCTTTTTGGTGCAGGAGTTTTCCGGTGCCGTAGGTGCGGTAGCCGGCCTGCTGAAAGTGCTGCGGGAGGAGGACGGCGTCGGGGCGGGCGGTGCGGATGGCTTTCTCGTCGTTGGCGAGGATACCGGTTTGAAACGGCTGGTGGCCGCTGAACACCGCGGCGCGGGACGGATTGCAGAGCGGCGCGGCGCAGTGGGCGTTGGTAAACGTGATGCCGCGGCTGGCCAGGCGATCGAGGTGGGGGGTCTTCACCTGGGGGTGACCGCGCAGCGGCCCGATCCAGTCGTTGAGGTCATCGACGGCGATGAAGAGGACGTTGGGGCGCGTGGGCGCGGTGGCATGGGCCACCAGTGTCACTGCGGCGACGCTGAACGCAGAAATAATCGTGCGGAGCAGCCGGGCACGTGGGGGTCGCGATCGCTTCATTTTTTTCGTTCCTTCTTCTTTTTGGCTTCGACGTTCTTCGCGTGGCGGCCCGACTCATCGCCGGTGTCAGGGATGCCGCCGGAGGGATTGAGCTGCGCGAGGGCGGCAGCGAGGCGCTGGCGGGCGGCGAGCGCAGAGGGAGTGTCGGAGCCGGCGGCGACGAGCTTCTCGGCAAACGGCGCATCGCTCAGGTCGAAGAGTTCGCCGGCTTGATTCAACTTCCAGCCGGCTTCGCGTACATACCAGTTGCGCGCGAGCTGGTGAAACACCCACGAGCGCGGTCCGCCCGTTTCCCCGCGCAACTGCGCCGCGAAACTCCGGCCGTCGATCACGGTTTTCGCCGGCAGTTTCGCTCCGGCCAGCGCGGCAAACGTCGGCAGAAAATCGCTCGAGTCCACGAGGTCAGCGGAAACCCGGCCGGCGGGTGTGACGCCCGGCCAGCTGACGATCATCGGCACGCGTCCGCCGCCATCGAGCATCGAGCCTTTGGCCCCGGCGAGTGGGCGACCACCGATGGTGGCGCGGTCGGCGCGGCCGTTGCCGGTGCCGTTGTCGCCGAAGAAAACGACGAGGGTCTTCTCGCGCAGCTTCAGCCGATCAAGCTCCGCCATGAGTTTTCCCACCAGTTTGTCCATGTAGCGGACGTTGTCGCCATAGTGGTCCTGGCTGTCGGGCGCGCTGTCGGGCGTGGGGAGAATATCGGTGTGCACGTGGGACAGCGAGTAGTGCGCGTAGAACGGGCGGTCGCGATGTCGCGTCATGAAGTCGACGAGATGCCGGTGCATCAGGTCTGGCATGTATTCCTTGTCGTGCAGGGGACGCTTCTCACCGTTGACCACGTAGGTCTTCACTTTTTCCTGCGTGTTCCAGTAGGCGCCGCTGCCGGCATAGCGCAGGTAATCGTCGAATCCAAAGTCGGACGGCTGCAGCGAGAACTGGCTCCACTTGCCGATCATCGTCGTGACGTAGCCCGCCGGCTTGAGCACGGAAGGGATCAGCTTTTCGTTCTTGGGCGAGATTTCGCCGACCGCGTCTTGATTGCTGCCGCCCGTGCGGAAACCGTAGCGGCCGGTGAGAATCTG
>CAMBVX010000364.1 GCA_945871085.1 Opitutus sp. GAS368
GGCAAGTGGTTCGGCCGCCACCGCCTCGCCGGGCTCGCCGAACTCACCAAGCAGGATCGCATCCGCCGTTGGCAAAACGAAATCCTCGTCAACCAGGACAACGTCGCCATCTCCACCGCCACCAACCCCGAGGCCGCCGCCAATCAACCGTGGCGCCGCCGCTACGTCACCGAGGGCGACTTCTCGACCTACTACGCCGGCGATCCCACGCAGACGATTCCGTCGTTCACCATCGGGGCCAACACCTACCACTCGCACTTCGCGGCCCGCACGCGCTCCAATTCCCACACGATCCAGGACGCCCACTCGCTCATGTTGGCCGCGCAGAGCTTCTGGCTGAAAGATCGCCTCGTCACCACCCTCGGCTACCGCGTCGACCCGATCGAGTTCCAAACCTACGATCAGGCCCGTATCAGCGACCCGCGCGACTCGCGCTACACCTCGGGCCGCTTCGCCCTCAACGAGTGGGACTTCAACGGCGCCATCGCCGTGAACACATACCGGCCCAAGACCTTCACCGCCGGCGCCGTGCTCCACGTGCTCCCGCGCCTCTCCGTTTTCTACAACGAGTCGAAGAACAGCGGCACCCCACGCCTCGATCGCACCGTGCTTCCCACCGGCAAAACCCCGCCGCCCACCGAAGGCCTCGGCCACGATGTCGGCCTCATGATCGACGTGCTCGGCGACGATCGCCTCTTCTTCCGCTTTGGTGCTTTCGAGACCCGCCAGACCAAGGATGCCGCCATTATCCCCGACGGCCTCTCCGTCAACACCTCGACCTCCCTCGGCGGCACCGCGATGGTCAACATCTACAACGTCCTCCTCGCCGCTGGCCGCATCACGCAGGCCCAGTTCGACTCAGAATTGAAATTCTACAACGCCGCCACCATCGACGCCGTCACCAAGGGCTGGGAAGCCGAGTTCATCGCCAATCCGACCAAGACCCTCACACTCCGCCTCGGCGTTTCCTACTCGGAGCGCAAGCGCGAGAACTTCTTCGAGGAGGTCTACGGCTACTTCGCCGAGTGGGAGCCCAAGTGGCGCGCCGCCGCCGCCGGCGACGCTACCCTCCTCGCCGCCGTCAACCAGCAACTGGCCAACGCGCACGAGAACATCGACGCGATGGCCGCGCTCCAGAACAGCGGCTTCGGCACCCGCCCCTACAAGGCCAACCTCACCGCCCGCTACCGCTTCGCCGAGGGCAAGCTCAAGGGGCTGTTCGTTGGCGGTGCCGGTCGCTACCAGAGCCGCAACCTCACCCGCATCTCCCAGCTCAACGGCCGCGAGATCTGGGGCACACCCACGGTCTTCGCCGACACCTTCGCCGGCTACCGCTTCACCGTGCCCGGCCGAAAAATCCCGATGAACGTCCAGCTGAACATCCGCAATATGTTCAACAGCTACCTCGTCGGCGTCGGCCGTCTCAACGCCCAGGAAAACGGCTACCTCCGCATCTACCTCAACGAACCGCGCAACTACCGCCTCACGATCGGCGCAGATTTTTAGCCCAAGCCCCTCACCGCCGCTCAACGGTCGCACACACCCGGCTTGCCTCACGCGCAAAAATCTCTCCCCGTCATCCACTCCCATGCGCACCTCCCGCCCCCTATCCCACTCTCTTCTTCTCACCCTCTTTACTTTCGTGCTGATCAGCCTCGTCGCGCCCACGACCCGCGCCGCCGACGCCACGCCCCGCCCGCCCAATATCCTCTTCGCCATCGCCGACGACTGGGGCGTCCACGCCGGAGCCTACGGCACAAAATGGGTGCGCACCCCGCATTTCGACCGCGTCGCCCGCGACGGCATTCTCTTCAAGAACGCCTACACCCCCAACGCCAAGTGCGCTCCGTCACGCGCCGCCATCCTCACCGGCCGCAACTCCTGGCAACTCAAGGAAGCCGCCAACCACCTCTGCTATTTTCCGCCCGAGTTCAAGGGCTGGGGCGAAGCCCTCGCCGAAAACGGTTGGACCGTCGGCCACACCACCAAGGGCTGGGGCCCCGGCGTCGCCAAAGACGCCGCCGGAAAACCGCGTGCGATGACCGGGAAAGCCTTCAACGAGCGCAAAGCCAAGCCCCCCACTTCCAGTATCGGAAATTCGGATTACGCAGCGAACTTCGACGACTTCCTCGCCGCCGCCTCGACCGACAAACCGTGGGCCTTTTGGTATGGTGCCATCGAACCCCACCGCGGCTACGAGTTCGGTTCCGGCGTCGCCAAAGGCGGCAAGCAACTCACCGACATCGACCGCGTCCCCGCCTTCTGGCCCGACAACGCCACCGTGCGAAACGACCTCCTCGACTACGCCTTCGAGATCGAACACTTCGACACCCACCTCGGCCGCATGTTGGCCGCCCTCGAAAAACGCGGCCTGCTCGCCAACACCCTCGTCATCGTCACCTCCGACCACGGCATGCCCTTCCCCCGCGGCAAAGGCAGCGCGTATGAGTATTCCAACCACATCCCCTTCGCCGCCATGTGGCCCGCCGGCATCGCCGGCCGCAGCCGCGTCGCCGACGACTACATCAGCTTCATCGACCTCGCGCCCACCTTCGTCGAAGTCGCCGGCCTCGCCTGGGCGAAGACCGGCATGGCCGAATCGCCCGGCCGCAGCCTCACCGATATTTTCCGCGCCAACCGCTCCGGTCAGGTCAACCCCGCGCGCGACCATGTCCTCATCGGCATGGAGCGCCACGACATCGGCCGCCCCGGCGACGTCGGTTATCCGATCCGCGGCATCGTCAAAGGCGGCCAACTTTACCTCGAAAACTACGAACCCTCCCGCTGGCCCGCCTGCAATCCCGAGACCGGTTACCTCAACGTCGACGCCGGCGCCACCAAGACCTTCATCCTCGATGCCCACCGCGCCAACGCCGCGGATCCGTTCTGGGCGCTCTGCTTCGGCCGCCGCCCCGCCGTCGAATTCTACGATCTAAAAACTGACCGCGACTGTGTGAAAAATCTCGCGACCACGCCCGCGACCGCCGCTCAACGCGCCGCGCTGAAAACCACGATGGAGACCGCCCTCAAAGCCCAAGGCGACCCGCGCATGTTCGGCCAGGGCGCGATTTTCGACCGCTACCCGCACTCGAATGCCGCCAACGTCAATTTCTACGAGCGCTACATGAAGGGCGAAAAAATCTCAGCCGGTTGGGTCCTCCCCACCGACTTCGAAAAAGCTCCGCTCGACTGAGCGATAAAGAATCGGTCCGACCGACACGCAGCTTTTCCGCCCTGCGCCCTGCACCCTACGCCCTGCGTGCCGGGTACGCCCCTACGGAAACAGCCACTCCGCCCGCCACGTCGCGCCCTCCCGCACGAACACGCGCCGGTCGTGATGGCGAAACGGGCGCTGTTGCCAAAACTCGATTCGCTCCGGCACGACGCGGTAGCCGTGCCAATTGGGCGGACGCAGGACCGGACCCGCACCAAACTCCAATCCCGCTTGGACCACCGCTCGCTCCAACTCGAAGCGCCCGCGCATCGGCTGCGACTGCCCCGACGCCCACGCGCCGATCTGGCTCAGTCGCGGCCGCGTCGCAAAATAATCGTCAGCCTCCGCGTCCGCCACCGTCACCACCGGCCCCTCGATCCGCACCTGCTGCTCCGACTTGGCCCAATGAAAACAGAGGGCCGCCCGCGGGTTCGCCGCCAGGTCGAGGCCCTTCGGACTCGTGCTATGCGTATAAAAAACAAATCCGCGTTCATCGGCCCGCTTCAAGAGCACCATGCGCACGCTTGGCCGGCCCTTCAGATCGGCCGTGGCGAGCGCCATCGCCGTGACGTCGTCCGGCTCGACGCCCCGGGCCCGCTCCAGCCACGCGGAGAACAGCTCCATCGGTTCGTTTGCATCATCCATACCATCACTGTGCGGCAACGCGTCATCGCCGTCTCAGCAGCGGTTGGTAAACGCTCCGCGTTAATTGCGCCTACGCTGGTCCATGTCCGGACGTTTTCTGGGCTCGCCGTCGCCGCACCCGTCGACGCACTCTGCCCCATCTTCTTATCCCCATGAAAACTCCCGTCCTCCTGTCCTCCCTCGCCCTCCTCGCCGCAACCGCTTCAACAACACTGGCCCAAAATGGTAAACCCGACGCCGAGGGTTTTATCCGTGATTGGCTCGTGCTCGCCCCCCTCGCCAACCCGGACGGGTCCGGCGCCGATGCCCTCGATAAAAAACAATTCGCCGAGGAGGCCTCGCCCGCCGCCAAAGCAGGCGCCGTGCAGAAGGTCGCCGGCAAAGAACTCGCGTGGGCCAAAGTCGCCTCCGCCAACTTCTACGTCGACTTCAAGGAGCTCCACCCTTCCCAAAGTGAACAAGTCATCGCGTGGGCCGTCGCCTACGTCGTGTGCGCCGCCGAGAAGCCCGGCCTCACGCTGAAGATGAACAGCAACGACCAGGGCAAAGTGTATCTCAACGGCAAGGAGCTCGTGAAATTTACCGACACCCGCACCCTCGAAAAAGACGCCGAGGACACCGCCGCCGATGTCACGCTGAAAAAAGGCGTCAACGTCCTCGTCCTGAAAGTCGTCAACGAAGAGAACAACTGGCAGGGCAGCGTCCGCTTCCTCGACAAGGCCGGCAAACCCGTCACTGACGTCAAGATCGAGACCAAGCCGTAAGCGCGCTGCGGCGGGAGCCGAGCGCAGCCCAGGCCCGCCGGCCGGGACGTCTCACCGAGGCCCGCGACCGTCTCGGACCGACGGCCCAACCCCGGTGGGCCGGAGCCGCCGGCAAGAGTCTCCGGCGCCCCCGGGGCATGCATCCGCACGGTGGACAGTTGCATGGCCCCCTTGAAGTGGTTTGGGTCCCCTCGCGCAGTCAGGCAGGCTCCCCCATCCCCTCATGCCCCTCACCCCGACCGTTACCCGCCGTCAGTTCCTTCGCACCGCCGCGATCTCCGCCGCCACCACCGCGATGACCGCGAAATCCTACTCGCGTATCATCGGGGCCAACGAGCGCGTCAACTTTGGCCTCCTCGGCTTCGGCCTCATCGGCCGCGTGCACACGCAGACGTTTGCGGGATTGAAAGAGGCACACCTCACCGCGGTGTCCGACGCGTTCAAGCCACGCATGGCCGCGTGCCGGGAGCTCGCACCTGACGCGACCGCGCACGCTGATTTCAGAAAATTGCTCGAGCGCAAGGACGTCGATGCCGTGATCGTCGCCACGCCGGACCACTGGCACGCCCTCCACACGATGATGGCCTGCGCCGCGGGCAAAGACGTCTACGTTGAAAAACCCACTCACCTTTTCGTCCGCGAAGGCGAGTGGATGCAGCGCGTCGCCACTCGACACGGGCGTATCGTACAAGTGGGCACACAGCAGCGCAGCGGACCGCACTATCAACGCGCGAAGGACCTGCTCCGCCACGGTGCCATCGGCGACATCGTCAGCGTGCAGTGCGATTTTTTCCGCAACATCCGTCCCGGCATCGGCCGCCCGCCGGACGGCGAAGCGCCGGCCGACTTCGATTGGGACATGCATCTCGGGCCCGCCCCCGCGCGGCGCTATAACCCGAACCGCGGCCTCTATCACTTCCGTTGGTTCTGGGACACGGCGGGCGGCCAGATGACCAACCTCGGCCACCACTCCCTCGATATCGTGCACTGGATTTTCGACCTCAAAGCCCCGCGCGCTGTCTCCAGCCAAGGCGGACGCTGGTTTCTCCAAGACAACGGCGAAACCCCCGACACCCAAAACGCCGTCATCGAATACGAAAAGTTTCCCGTCGTTGTGCAGATCCGCGAAGCGGCGGCCGGTGGCGGCTTGGCTTCGGGTGCGCTCGTGTTCATCGGCACCAAGGGTCGCATGAAAATCGACCGCAGCGGCTTCGAAATCACGCCCGACAAGAAGGCCAATCCGCAAAACACCGTCGCCGCGATCGGTGTTCATCCCGTCGGCGGTCCTCAACCCGTGGACGAACCCAAAGATCAAAAATGGTGTGAGGCGATGAGCGACAAGACGGGCGTCTCCGCGCAGCAATACACCCGGCACGCGCAAAACTTCATCGACTGCATCAAGAGTCGGAAGACGCCCGTCTCCGACTTGGAGAGCAGCCATTGGATCAGCACCGCGTGTCATCTCGCCAATCTCTCACTCCAAACCGGACGCAAACTGTCGTGGGACGCCGCAACCAACGATCTCCGCGCCGACCGCGCAGCCAGCGCCCTGCTCCAGCGCGCCTACCGCGCGCCGTGGGCTGCCGACCTCAAAGCCCTGCTCACATGAACCGCCGCCTCTTCCTCGCCACCATGCCTGCGCTCCTCGCCGCCCGCCACGCCCTCGCCGCCAGCGGCACCACGCCGGGCCGCCTCGGCGTCTGCACGTTTTCCTGCCATCGCGCTTGGGCGGCCATCCGTGACAAATCCGCCGCCGTGCCGTTTTCCGATGGCCCCACGTTCTATGATTACGTCCGCCAACTCGGCGGCGACGGCGTCCAGACCGGCGTCGCGACCCTCGATGAAGCCGCCGCCTTGCGCCTGCGCGGCCACGTCGAAAAGACGAACGGTTACTACGAGGGCGACCTGCGTTTGCCGAGCAAGGACAGCGAACTGGCCAAGTTCGAATACGACGTGAAGCTCACGCGCCTCGCCGGTGCCACCGTGGCGCGCGCGGTGCTCTCCGGCTCGCGGCGCTACGAAACATGGAAAGCCCTCGATGCCTTTAAAGCGTTTCGCGTCGACTCCTCGCAACGCCTCGCCCGCGTCGAGCCCATCCTGAAAAAAAATCGCCTCAAACTGGCGGTGGAAAACCACAAAGATCTCACGGGCGTCGAACTCGCCGGGCTCATGCGGGAGTTCAACAGCGAATGGCTCGGCGTGACTGTCGACACCGGCAACAACCTCGCCCTCCTCGAAGACCCCGACGAAACCATCGACGCGCTCGCGCCTTTCGCTCTCAGCGTTCACTTGAAGGACATGGCCGTGCAGCCGCACGCCCGCGGTTTTTTGCTCAGTGAAGTAAACTGCGGTCAGGGTTTCCTCAATCTGCCCCGCATCGCCGCGAAGCTCCGCCAAGCGAATCCCCGCGTGTGCTTCAACCTTGAGATGGCCACGCGCGACCCACTCCTCATCCCGTGCCTCGACGCAGGTTATTTCGTCACCTTTCCCGACCGCCGAGCCACGCACCTCGCCGCCGCGCTGCAACGCGTGCAAGCCCACCCGCTCAAGCAACCACCCCCGTCAATCGCCGGCCAGGCAATCACGAAACAACTCGC
>CAMBVX010000365.1 GCA_945871085.1 Opitutus sp. GAS368
GCCTCCTTCATCCTCCGGTAGTCGTGCGACATCGTTTCCGCCTTAGCGCGAGCCCCGGCGTCGTAGCTCCAAAACTCCCGAACCACCGCCTCTATGTGCGGATAGTTACTGCCGTCGTCACCGATCTGCCGGCGACGTTCGGCTAGTTGTTGCTTTAGTTCGACCACAACCGAGGCATACGCGGGATCGTCGTAGACGTTGACCAACTCCTGCGGGTCTTTCTTCAGATCGTACAGCTCCCAACCTGGCGGCGTGCGCGGCATCTTGTCGTCTCGACCTACACCGTAAAAAAAGATGAGTTTGTAGCTCTTGGTGCGCAGGCCGACGTGCCCGGGATTGTCCATGGCATTCATGTGCATCCAGTAGCGGTAGTAGGCGGCTTTTTTCCAGTCTGAGGGCTCGGTGCCGGTCTCGCAGATCGATTTGAAGCTCCGACCTTGCATGACGCTGGGCGTCGGGATGCCGGCAAAGTCGAGGAGTGTGGGCGCGAAGTCCACGTTTTCGACGACGGCATCGGTGCGGGAGCCCGGCTTGATACCGTTCGGATAACGGATGATGAAGGGCATGCGCTGGGACTCGTCATACATCCAACGTTTGTCCACGTAGTCGTGTTCGCCGAGCATAATGCCCTGGTCGCTGGTATAGACGATAATCGTGTTCTCCATCAAACCCGCGGAACGCAGGTATTCCAGGAAAACGGCGAGGCTGTCATCCACGCCCTTCACGCAGCGGAGATACCGTTTGAGATATTCGTTGTAGGCCGCGCGCTTCCGCTGATCTGAGGTGGGCAGATCGGGAATATTCATATCCTGAACAAAATTACGGCGCGGGGTGCGGGAGCCGACGGACGTGCCAATGTAGGGCAGCAACTCGTCCTGAAAACCGCGCGTCGCGATGGAACCGAAACGCGGCTGCGTCCATAGGCTGGTGGGCTCGGGAATATCGACGTCCTTCAGATAGTCCTCATAGCGTGGCGCGTATTCGAACATACCGTGCGGCGCCTTGTTGTGATACATGAGAAAGAACGGCTTGGCCGGATCCCGCTGTTTTGTCATCCAGTCGAGGACGAGATCCAGCGTGGCGTCGGTGACATGGTGGCCGGCACGCTGGAGTGCATTCTGCGGCCAGGGTTTGTTCCCGCGGACGAGAAATTCGGGGTCAAAGTATTTTCCCTGGCCCGGCAACACCGCGTAATAATCGAAGGAGGCGGGCTCGGCCACCAAGTGCCATTTTCCAATCATCGCCGTCTGGTAACCGGCCTTTTTCAGCTCGATCGGCAGAAAGTGCCGGGAGGCCTCCAACCGGCCGTTCAAGTCGTAGATTTTGTTGGTATGATTGTATTGCCCGGTGAGCACGCACGCGCGGCTCGGCGTGCAGATGGAGTTGGTGACAAAACAATTTTCGAACACAATCCCCTCCTTCGCGAGTCGATCGATCGTGGGCGTCGGATTCAGCTTAGCGAGGCGACCACCGTACGCCCCGATGGCGTTGGCGGCGTGGTCGTCGGACATGATGTAGACGATGTTGGGCTTCCCGGCCGCAGGCACCGGCAGGATCAGCAGGAAAAACAGTGCAATCGTTGCCTTCACGATTCAGGAGGGAACCAGGCGTCCCGAAGTGCGACCTCGATCATGATGAGTTAATCCCAAATTGCTAACGAGCTGCGCCGTTCCCCTGAATCGCCCTGAATTGCCTGGTTAATCTTTCCACGATCTCCGGTTGTTCGGCCCAACGATCGCGCATTTCAGACGGATCGGTCTCCAGATCGAAGAGGTATCCTTTCCCCTCCTCAGGTTTAACGCGATCCTCTCCTCGGCCAAAAACAATCTTCCATCGGCCGTCGCGCAGGGAAAACGTCGTGCTGGAATGATGGACGATAGCTGGGCGCGGCCCCATGGGCTTTCCCAACAGGGCGGGCAGAATGCTGGAACCATCCTCCCCGGCGTTCGCAGGAAGTGTCTCGCCAAGCAGCTCCGAAAAGGTGGCCAACACGTCCGTGGAGCAAATGGAAGAATCGCTGGTGGTCCCCGCCGGGATCCGGGCGGGCCAGCGCGCGACAAACGGCACCCGGTGGCCGCCTTCCCACAGGCGAGCCTTGTAACCGCGAAGACGACCGGCGGACTGGTGCCCGTTGGTGATTCTGGCGGTTCCTTCAGGCGCGCCCGGCGCCAATGAACCCGGCAGCGGGCCATTATCGCTGGTGACGATCAGCAGCGTCTCCCCACTGATTTTCAGTTCCTCCAAGGTTTGGTTAATTCTACCCACCACCCAATCAACCAGCCAAACCATGTCGCCCCGCACACCGGCCTTGGACTTACCGAGCGCGAACTCGGCGGTGACATGCGGCGAATGGGGAGATGACAAAGGCAGGTAGAGAAAAAACGGCTGGCCCGGATTGCGCTGATGGGATCGCCTCATGAAGTCGACCGACCATTCGGTAAACCGGACATCGACGGTTTCGTTCACCCAGTCAGGTGCGGCCATTCCGCTGCGCCAACTGCCCGCCGGCTGCCGATAACTTGCCGCCTCCATGCCTAAAAATCGGCCGTTCTCGATGAAACAGAATGGCTCCTGATCAGTGGGGCATCCCGCGGAATAGAAGGTTTCATTAAATCCGAGTGTTTCCGGACCGCCGAAAACCGGGACCGAAAAATCGATGCTCTCGCTGATCGCGCGATCAGGCAGAGGGCCTCCCGGCCAGGGCAGTGGTTTCTTGAAGTCCACCTGTCGGCCTGCTTTGGCGGTGAAGCCAAGCCCGAGGTGCCATTTACCAACAAGGGCGGTACGGTATCCATTCTTTTCCAGCAGCGAGGCAATCGTCACACGTCCGGCCTCAATCAAAGGAGGTTCCCAATTGAACAAAACACCGGACTTCAACCCGGTGCGCCAGCAATAGCGGCCGGTCAGCAACCCATAGCGCGAAGGTGTGCAGACGGAGTCCGCCGAGTGCGCATCGGTGAATCGAATTCCCTCCCTAGCCAGCCGATCGATATTCGGGGTCGGTATTCTTGACGCCGCATTGTAACAACCGACGTCACCGTAGCCCAAATCATCCGCCAATATTATTATGATGTTAGGCTTGTCCGCCGAGGCTCTGGCCGTGCCGGAGCACGTAGCGGCAATGAGAGCCGCAGCGTGTAGCGCGATCAGTCCAGGGTGGAGCTTCACTTCAAATGGCTTCTGATGTTCGCCCGATGCCTCAGAATCTCCCGTTTACTCCGAACGTAATCGTGGTCCCGGGGATGTTGAAGCGTTGCATCTGGTCGGGAATGCCGCGGTAGAATGCCTCGGCTTCATTCGTGAGATTCGAGACATCGCAGGTGAAATTGAGCGAGGGCCGGAAGTGATAGGTCACGCCCGCGTTCACGATTTTGCGCGAATACCGGAATAGGTTCCGACCGACGCTCGCGGCGCTGTAAGAAGTGATGTAGTCACCGCTATAGTTTACATCCAGCCTCGTGCTGAAACGGTGATACCGCCACGCAAGTCCGAAATTGCCGGTGCGCGGGATGAAACCGGCGACCTGCCCCGTGCTGAGCGGAATGGAACCGCCGAAATCGCCGTGAGTATCGAGCAGCGTGTAGTTGGCCGAGGCACTAAGGCCCTTCAGAAAGCCCGGCAGGAAGGTGAATTGTTGCTGGTAGGAGAACTCCCAGCCCTGCACGAAGGCCGTGCCGGCGTTGAGCGAACCGAGCTGGGTGAAGCCCGCATATTCGCCGTTGAATCCATTGGTCGTGCCCGTGGCCACGGTGCCCACAATCCGCCCCGCGACGATGTAGTCCTTGATTGTCTTATGAAACCAACCGGCGGACAAGGTGCCGGCGGGTTCAAAATAATATTGGAGCGACGCATCCCAGTTCGTGGCGGTTTGCGGCAGAAGGCTCGGGTTGTTGATCGTAAGGGTTTGGGCATTCTCATTGACGGTTTCGTTGGGCAGCAGGTTGGCGAGGCTCGGACGGCCGAAGCTGGTCGACCAACTCAACCGGGCCTTCAGGTTGCGTGTGAAGTCGTGGTTGAGGTGGACGCTCGGGAACGACTTCGTGTAGCTGCCTTCGAGTTCGCGCCGGGTGCTGGCATAGTCGCGTTGGGCTGAGCCGACCGGATCGGCCACCTGCTGGGCGGCAGTGCTCCCCGTCCGCGCCCGCACCCAGCCGCGGCTTTCCGTATCCGTTGTCTCGAGACGGACGCCGCTCAAAAAGCCGGTGGACCCGACCTTGCCCTCGGCCATGAGGTAGCCGGCGGTGATCTTCTCGCTGACGGAACGGGTGCCGGTAAAAATGCCCTGTTCATGAAAATAGACATCCTCCCGCCAGAGGGCCGGATCGGCCGGAGTCCGCGTGCTCATAAAATCGGTGGACCACCATTGCGGAATCTGCCGGCCGGTCTTGACGTTGTCGAACGTCTGAAACCGGGTGGTCGCGGGCAGTGCGGCGGTGCCGATATAGCTCCACCGGCGGCCCCGGCTGACGTCGAACGCGGCATTCTCCCGCCAGCGCATTCCCGTCTTGAGGAAGATCGTTTTCTCGGCCCAGAGTTTATACCGGGCGTTGCCATGAAACTCCGTGACCTCGCGATCGTTGTCGAAATCATTGTTGAGGAAGAAGCCGGTCGGACGGTAGTTCGCTGGATTCGTAAAGTCCGGACCTTCAGTTTGGATAAATCTCGGGAAAAGATCCGACTTCGTTCGATCTAGAATCCAGCCGACACCGGTGATCCGATTGGTCAGTTCGCCGCCCTTGCCGCTGCCACGATTCGTATTCGAGCGGTTGTAGCTCGCCTTGGAGTCGAGCTGCCAGCGATTGGTGGCGTGCTCGACGCCAAAATCCACGTTGCGCATGCGCACGAACGTGTTGTTCGGCGACACCGTCAACTGGTCGATGATCGAGGTGGGGACGCCGCGCACCTGCGTGATCCGGTCGGTATAGCCGGGGATTACGCCGGAGGTGGTGGCGTTCGGGACGATCTGGTTGGTGAAGGCCCGGGTCTCGAAACGATGCCGAAATTTCTCGTTGTTGTCGTTGGCAATGGTGTTGAGCGTCAGCTTCGTGGCGGACGAGAGACGGTATTCGGCCTTTACGTTGATGCTGGCCTGGGTGTGGGGGTTGTAGGTGTCGGTGGTCCGGTAATCCCAAACATAGGCGGGGCGGTTGGTGGTGTTTTCGAAATCGCGGGTGGTGATGAACCAACCTGTGGCGTGTTCACTATAGAAGAGGTTCACCGAGACCCCCAGATTTCGCTCGCCGCCAAGGACACCGAAGGCCTCTTGGTATCCAAGATTAAACAACGGGTGGAACCGATGGGCTTCGCGCAGCGGAATCTGCTGCGTGAACGGCGGCGCGAGCCGGCCGGAAAGGTTGTAGGTGATGCGGCGTTTCTCCTTCATGGCGAGCGGCGAGCGGGTCTTGAGGTTGATCGTGCCGCCCAGCGAATCTGCGCCGACGTCGGGCCGGTGACCCTTGGTGAGTTCGAGTTGGTCAAACATCGCGCTGTTGTAGACATGCAGCATGGTCATGCGGTTCATCCCATCGTCCCGGCTCGTCAGGAGTGCCCCGTCCATCGTGACGGTGTTGAGCCCGGGTCCCATCCCCCGGATAGTAAAGCCGTCGACGAGGCCGGCCTCGTTGAGTCTACCCGTCACGCCGGGAAGCCGTATCGCCACCTCGCTGGCACTCATGTTGGGCAGGTTGCCGAAGGAATCCATTGCCACGACATCCTTGACGTTTTCCGCGTTGCGCTGCGCGGTGATGGCGGCGGCGTTCCCCTCCAGTTCGCCCGTGACCTTGAAAGCGTCCAGCCGGTAGATCCCTGAAGTGAGATCGAAATTTTGCACGCCGCGCCCGCCGGGCGCGATCGTCACTTGGCTGCGCGCGGCATCGAGACCGGTATAGGATGCGACCAATTCGTGAATGCCCGGCGGGACACCGGTGATCGCATAGCGTCCGGTCTGATCGGTAAGTGTGCTGAGACCGAGTTGCGACAGCCCGACGCGTGCGCCCTCGAGCAGGTTGCCGGTGGCTTGATTGCTCACGTATCCGGACAGCGTGCCGGTGGCATCGGCGGCGTGGGCGCGCGGGCCCGCGGACAGACTCCAAGCGAGCACCGCACTGAGGAGCGCGGTAGAAGGGATCGAAGACAGGAATTTCATGGGGTATCGGAGGGGGGCGCTATAGAGCGCGGGTGAGATGAATTCTTCGGAAAGGATACTCCGCTGGTCCGGAGAATTGCCCGGGGATTTTTTTGCCGGCCCGATCGAGGCGGACCGGGCGCGGTCTTCCGCGGCGGTTCGGGCCCCCTGGCGGGCTCCGGCCGCAAGCTATCGCCCGCGGTTCAGCGCCCGGCCTTGCGGGTGACCGTGATGTAGTACGGCGCCGTCAGATGCTTCCCGGCTTCATCGGAGAACGAGGCCTCGAGTCTCGTGACGCCGGCTCGCAGCCGGGTGGAAAATTTCACCGCCAGCACTTCGCCCCGGGCGTTCACTTCATAGTCGGACGATTCCCCGGCTTTCTCGGGCACCTGCTTCCTGGCCTCGAACGAGCCGATTTTCAGGAACGCGGACGCGACCGGCAGCGCCCTGCTCCGCTCGTGGTTGATGGCGTAGTCGTAGCCGGCGGAGTAATAGACGAATTTCCTCAGCTTTTCCGGAACGGGAACAGTCCCGCGAATTGGCGATCCCGCCTCCACCGGATACCGTCGCAGGGCGAACTCATAGTCGCCGTCCCGGGCGACGTCGATCTCCCAGGTGCCGGTGGCGCGGAAACCCGCCAGCACCTGATCGTGGTTCCAGGCCACCTCTCCACTGATGTCATGAGTGTTCAGCGTCGTCGGGTTTTCACGGTCGGAACCGATCACCAACTCGTGGCCGGCGGCGGGATCGCCGACGTTCAATGTCTGCCACCAGCGGGCATAGGCCGCCTTCATGGCGCGGACGCGCTCGGGATGTCTGGTCTTGAGGTCGTCTTCCTGCCCGGGGTCGGTGGCCAGATGATGCAGCTCACCTTCCGCCCCGGAGGGAGCTGGGGCGCTCGCGACCGCCCGCGCTTCGAGCGCCCTCGGTGCCTCCACCGTCAAGCGCCAGTGTCCCTGCATCACCACGTGGCTGCTGTCCTCGCGCGGGGTCTGTTGCTGGTTCTGGAGGTCGAGACAGATGAACCGGTCGATCCAGCCGGGCGTCTGACCGCGGATCAACGGCACGAGGCTTCGTCCGTCCTCCTCCGCC
>CAMBVX010000366.1 GCA_945871085.1 Opitutus sp. GAS368
CCTCTTTCACTCCACGCTCTCACTCATCATGCGACGCCTCCTCTCCTTGGTTCTGGTCTGCACCGCCATCGTCCGCGCCCAAGACTACGACCTCGTCATCCGCCACGCCCGCCTCATCGACGGCACTGGCGCGCCCGCCATCTCGGGCGATCTAGCGATCCGCGGCGATCGTATCGTTGCTCTCGGGAAACTCCCCGCCGGCTCCACGGCCCGCGCTGAGATCGACGCCGCCGGCCGCGTCGTCGCCCCCGGCTTCATCGACGTCCACACCCACTCCGAAGACGTCACAGAGCTGCCCGTCGCGGAAAATTTCATCCGCATGGGCGTGACGACCATCGTCACCGGTAACTGCGGCGGCTCGAAACTTAACGTCGCCGAGTTCTTCGACGCCATCACCCGCACCAAAGTCACCCTCAACGTCGCGACGCTCATCGGCCACAATACCGTGCGCGGCCAAGTCATGGGCGGCAGTTTCGCCCGCCCCCCCACCGCCACCGAACTCGACCAGATGCGCGCCCTCGTCGATCAAGCCATGCAGGATGGCGCGGTCGGGCTCAGCACGGGCCTCATTTATCTCCCTGGCACCTTCGCCAAAACGGACGAGATCGTCGCCCTCGCCAAAATCGCCAGCGCCCACGGCGGGATCTACGCGAGCCACATGCGTTCTGAAAGCACCGGGATTCTGACCGCCCTCGACGAACTCACCACCATCGCCCGCGAGGCCAAAATCCCGGCCGAGGTTTCCCACCTCAAACTCTCCGGCCCCGTCACGTGGGGCCGCGCCGATGAAATCATCTCCTACCTCGACAAGGCGCGCGCCTCCGGCCTCGCAATCACCCACGACCAATACGCCTATACCGCCTCGAGCACTGGCATCTCTGCGCTCATCGATTCCGAATTTCGGGAAGGCGGCGCCAAACGCTACAAGGAACGCCTCGCCGATCCCGCCACCAAGGCCCGCATGGTCGCCGAGATGAAAGACTCCATCGCGAAGGGTAAACGCGGCGACTACACCTACGCCGTCGTCGCGAACTTCCCAGCCGACCCACGCCTCAACGGCAAAACCATCCCCCACGCCGCGAAAATCCTCCGCGGTGCCAACACCCTCGACGACCAGATCGAGACCATCCTCGAAATCCAACTACGCGGCGGTGCTCAGGGTGTGTTTCACGGCATGAGCGAACCCGACCTCAAAAAATTTCTCGCGCAACCCTTCACCATGATCGCCTCCGATGCCGGGGTGCGGAAGTTCGGCGACGCGGTACCTCACCCGCGCGGCTACGGCAATAACGCCCTCGTCCTCGGTCGCTACGTGCGCGAGGAAAAAGTCATCAGCCTCGAAGAGGCCGTCCGCAAAATGACTTCGCTCCCCGCCAAAACCTTTCAGCTCCGCGACCGCGGCGAACTTCGCGCGGGCGCCATCGCCGACGTCGTCATCTTCGATCCCGCGACCGTCACCGCTCCTTCCACCTATGAAGATCCCCACCACTACGCGGTCGGTTTCACCGACGTAATCGTCAACGGCATTCCCGTGATCCGCGGCTCGCAACTGACCGACGCACGACCGGGTGTGCCGGTGCGTCTGAAATAGGATCGCGACACCTGCTGCGATTCAATGGCTCGCATCGTTATCGCAACGTTCGGTTCGCTCGGAGACCTCCATCCCGCGCTCGCCCTGGCGCACGAACTTCGGCGCCGCGGCCACGAAGCCGTCATCGCCACGAGCGAACCCTACCGCACCAAAGTCGCCGCCCAGGGCCTGCTTTTCGCCGCCGTTCGACCCGATCTCTCGCTGGAAAACCCCGAGCTCGTGCGTCGCGTCATGGACGGACAACGCGGCTCGGAATACCTCCTGAGAAAACTCGTTTACCCCAGCGTCCGGAACATGCATACCGACCTCATGGCCGCAGCGGCCGGAGCCGATTTTCTGCTCGCGAGCGAATTGGCCTGCGCCGTTCCGCTGGTCGCCGCACAGCTGCGCCTACCGTGGGCCTTCTTCGCGTTGTCCCCCATCTCCCTCCTTTCCATCTACGATCCCACGGTGCTCCCCGGGCCGGCATTTCTCCGGCACATCCAATCTCTCGGTCCCACGGCCAACCGGATTATCCTCCGCGTCGCTCAATTGGTTTCCTTTTCGTGGTGGGCACCCGTGCGCCAACTTCGACGGGAGCTGGGCCTCCCTCCCGGAGGCTCACCGCTCTTTGCGGGCAAATACTCGCCGCACCTCAACTTTGCACTTTTCTCCCCGCTCCTCCAGCCACCCCAACGCGACTGGCCCGCGCCTACGCATCAACCCGGCTTCTGTTTTTTCGATGAGAACATAGCTCCCGACGCGCGCTCTCTGTCACTCCCCGCAACCGTCGCTTCGTTTCTCGATGCGGGTGCACCTCCGATTGTCTTCACGCTTGGCTCAGCCGCCGTGCAACTCGCCGAAAACTTTTACGTCCACAGCGCCCAAGCCGCCCAGCAACTCGGCCGCCGCGCAATTTTACTGCTCGGTAAAAACCCACCCCCACCCGACCTCCCGCCGTCGATTCTTGCGTGGGACTATCTCCCCTACGCACAGATTTTCCCGCACGCCGCCGTCGTCGTTCATCAGGGTGGCGTCGGCACCACCGCGCAGACCCTGCGCGCCGGCCGGCCCATGCTCATCGTGCCTTTCGCCCACGATCAGTTCGACAATGCCGCGCGCATCGTCCGTCTCGGCGTCGGCGGCACCCTCGCGCGCCAACGCTACACCGCCGCCAACTGCGCCCACGCCCTCACCGCGCTGCTGGGCGACCCGCGAATCGCGCAGCTCGCCACCGAAATTGGCCGTCGGGTCCGCTCCGAAAATGGAGTCAATTCGGCTTGTGATACCCTTGAACGGGCGTTGCCCATCGACCCGCCCCAGACGTGACGCTCAACGCGTCAAATCGTAGATGGCCAACACCAACAGCCCGGCACCCAAAAATGTGACCGTCGGCGCGCACCAAGCATAAAATCTCATCTGCCGGCGCGCCTCGGTCTCCGTCAGTTTATTATCCTTCATCCGCTCTTCGACCATCATGCGGTGGTTGGGGCGATACACATGCAGCGCGAGTCCCGCCAAGGTCAGCAGGATGGCACACGCCATGCCCACTTCGTCAAAAAATGCTGAGGAAATTTGCGCCATCACAGAAAATTGATCTCCCCGTTTCATCGGCGGCTTAGCCGGACGTTGCAATCCAAGTCATCGTCTTATCGGCGAGCCGATCGAACGCGTTTACGCAGCACTCCAGATGGTCCTCTGTGGTGTCCTCAATCTTGTTGTGACTGATCCCGTGCAAACTCTGCACAAACAACATCACCGTCGGCACCCCGGCACCGGCCATTTCCGCCGCATCGTGCAAGGGCCCTGAAGGCAAACGGTGCGACACCCCGCACGTTTCCTTGATCGCCGCGTCGCACAGCGCAATCAGCTCCGGGTGAAACGGCCGGGGCGCGATGTGCCAGAGCCGCTCCCAGGCCACTGCGACGTTGCCCTCCCGCGCAAACCGTTCGCTCGCGGCCTTGGCCTCCGCCAGCATCCGCGCCAACGCCGCCGGATCGAGCTGCCGTTGATCGAGCGTGATCCGGCACTCCTCCACGACACTCGTCACGATGCCGGGCTTCGTCGTGCACGACCCAATCGTGCAAACGCCTCCGCCACTCCGCGCCGCGATCTCATAAATTTCCAAACTCATTTTTGCCGCCGCCAGCAACGCATCCTTCCGCCGGTTCATCGGCGTGCTCCCTGAATGCGCCGCTTGTCCGCGAAACGTGATCGCATGCCGCTCGACCCCAAACGTCCCCACCACCGCCCCCAGCGGTAAATCCAAGTCCAGCAGCACCGGCCCTTGCTCGATGTGCAGCTCCAAATACGCCGCCGCGTTTTTCAATTCCCGCCCGCAGTCCTTCACCCGCTCAAAGTCCACGCCGACCGACCGCAACGCCTCCGGCAAGGTGATCCCTTCACGATCCTTGAGCCCTCGCGCCTCGGCCATGTCCAGCGAACCCGCGCACGCCGACGACCCGAACAAACTCTTCCCAAAACGCGCCCCTTCCTCGTCGGCCCAATCCACGAGACGTACCGTCACCGGTGGCCGCCCGTGATACTGCGCATCGATCCGGCGCAATATTTCCACGCCCGCGAGCACATTGAGGCAGCCATCGAGCCACCCACCATTGGGCACCGAATCCATGTGCCCACCGATCACCAGTTCGCGGTCGCTCTCGCCCCGCAACGTCGCCCAAAAATTCCCCGCTGCATCCACGTGGGTCTCGGCCGGCAATCCCGCGAGCTTGTCGCTCAACCACGCGCGCGTCTGCACCCACTGCGGCGTAAACGCGACGCGCTGCGCCCCGTTCTCATCACCCGTCAACGCCCGCAACTCCTTGAGTTCGGCGATCGTGCGTTGGGGGACGACGTTAATCTTCACGCGCGCGACCTTTCGTGAATCCCCAATGACCCGACCGCCACCCCCAGAATCATCCGGAAGTAAATAAAAGAAGATTTTTTCAACTGATTCCTGAACATCGGGGTGGAGGTGCTTTGTGACTTGGAAAGTAGACCAGCGGAGCGCACATTCAACC
Organism: Opitutus sp. GAS368; assembly: GCA_945871085.1. Taxonomy (GTDB): domain Bacteria; phylum Verrucomicrobiota; class Verrucomicrobiia; order Opitutales; family Opitutaceae; genus GAS368. The sequence goes on from CAMBVX010000366.1 coordinate 4,594, forward strand.
CGCAATCACCCCCTTCTAGCTGTATTTTTACGCAGCGATTCCGACTGACTGCCGAATCCTTGGATGACCTCGCCGCGCACGCCAACTGCCTTCCCGAACATGCCGCTCCAACCGTTGCTCCCCGCCGCCACCCTCGCCGTCAACTTCGCCGAGCTCAAAGCCCCTCTCCACCCCCAAGAGGCGCATGTCGAGGCGAGTCGTTGCCTCTACTGCTTTGACGCCCCGTGCATCACTGCCTGCCCGACTGGCATCGATATCCCTGCTTTCATCAAAAAAATCGCCCACGATAATACGGTTGGCGCCGCTCGCACGATTCTTACGGCCAATATCCTCGGCGCTTCCTGCGCCCGCGTCTGCCCGACCTCCGTCCTCTGTGAAGGCGCCTGCGTCCTCGAAGCTCGCGATGAACAACCCATCCAGATCGGTCGTCTCCAGCGCTACGCCACCGACTACGTCCAGGCCCGCGGGCTCACCGTCCTCTCCGCTCCCGCCATCAAGACCGGCCGCAAAGTCGCCGTCATCGGCGCCGGTCCCGCCGGCCTCGGTTGCGCCGCCGCACTCGCCCAACTCGGCCACCACGCCACCATTTTTGAAAAGCAGCCTCAACCCGGTGGCCTCAACACCTACGGCATCGCTTACTACAAGTTGAAACCCGAAGTCAGCCTGGCCGAGGTCGAACTCGTAAAATCTCTCGGCGTCGAACTCCGCTGCGGCGTCACCGTCGGCCGCGACATTTCCCTCGCCGACCTCGAGCGCGACTACTCCGCGCTCTTCCTCGGCCTCGGCCTCGGCGAAGCCCACCGCCTCCGCATCCCCGGCGAAGATCTGCCCGAGGTTCGCGATGCCCTCGACTTCATCGAGCAGCTCCGCACCGAGCCCATGGCAAACATCCCCGCCGGCCGCGCCGTCGCCGTCATCGGTTGCGGCAACACCGCCATCGATGCCGCCACCCAAGCCCTCCGCCTCGGGGCCGACAGCGCGACCATCATCTATCGGCGCAGCGAGGACGATATGTCCGCCTACGAATTCGAATACGAACTCGCGAAGGCCGACGGCGTCGAATTCCTCTTCCACACCGCGCCCGTCGAAGTCCTCGCCACCGACGGCCACGTCTGCGGCCTGCGCCTCTGTCACACCGTCACCAACGCCGACGGTAAAGCCGACCTCGTCCCCCACAGCGAATTCACGCAAGCCTTCGACCTCGTCCTCAAAGCGGTTGGTCAAGAAAAACAGGTCGCCTTGCTCAAACAACTTTTCCCGACGCTGGCTGTCACCACCCGCGGCGCGATCCAGCGCGATCCACTGACCGGCCAGACGAACCTCCCGCACATTTTCACCGGCGGTGACTGTGCGAACGGCGGCCGCGAAGTCGTCAACGCCGTCGGCGAAGGCAAAAAAGCCGCGCACGCGATCAACCAGTTTCTCACCGGCACCACCGTCACGCCGCCCATCCAACCCTCGCGACTCGGTGCCCCGTCCGGTGCCACCGGCTCCGGCCTCCTCCACCCCATCCGCGCCCACGAACTCGCCGCCGCCCTCATCAAATCCTGAATCCAAACCGTTTGACCACGGATCACACGGATGACCACAGATAAAGCCCACCCCTGCCTTTCTCCGTATCCGTGTAAATCCGTGTAATCCGTGGTTAACAATCCGTCCTCCGTCCCCTGCCTCCCGTCCCCTGATTCACCCCCATGGCCGATCTCTCCACCAACTTCGCCGGCATCAAGTCCCCCAACCCGTTCTGGGTCGCCTCCGGTCCACCCGCCAACACCGGCTACCAAGCCCAGCGCGCCTTCGAGGCCGGCTGGGGCGGCGTCGTGTGGAAGACCATCGGTGACCCCATCGTCAACGTCTCCTCCCGCTACTCCGCGCTCCACTACGGCCCGAACCGCCTGATCGGTTTCAACAACATCGAGCTCATCAGCGACCGCTCGCCCGCAACCAATTTCCGCGAAATCGCCGAGGTGAAAAAACGTTGGCCGCACCACACCGTCATCGCGTCGCTCATGGTCGGCTCCCGCGAACAGTGGCACGACTACGTCAAACGCTCCATCGACGCCGGCGCCGACGGCATCGAGCTCAACTACGGTTGCCCCCACGGCATGTGCGAGCGTGGCATGGGCTCCGCCGTCGGCCAGCAACCCGCCGTCGCCGAGAAAATCACCAGCTGGGTCATGGAAGTCGCGACCATCCCCGTCATCGTCAAACTCACGCCCAACATCACCGATGTCACCGCCGCCGCCCGCGCCGCGAAACGCGCCGGCGCCCATGCCATCTCCCTGATCAACACGATCAACTCCATCACGAACGTAAACCTGGATACGTTCGTCCCCGAGCCCACCGTCGGCCACCAAAGTTCCCACGGCGGTTACTGCGGCCCCGCCGTGAAGCCCATCGCGCTCAACATGGTTCAGGCCTGCGCCGCCGACCCCGACGTCCGCCTCCCCATCTCCGGCATCGGTGGCATCGCGAATTGGCGCGACGCCGCCGAGTTCCTCGCCCTCGGTTCGACGAGCCTTCAAGTCTGCACCGCGATCATGCATTACGGCTTCCGCATCGTGGAGGACATGAACGAAGGCCTCAGCGCCTACCTCGACAGCAAGGGCATGAAGTC
>CAMBVX010000367.1 GCA_945871085.1 Opitutus sp. GAS368
TGATCGACCTCGCGCTCGACGAAGATGCCGGTCTCGGCGACGTCACCAGCCGCGCGATCTTTCCGGCGAACCACACGTCCCGCGCCTTCATCGAAGCGAAACAAGACCTCGTCGTGTGCGGACTCGCCGTGGCGGCGCGGGTCTTTGCGCGCGTCGATCCGGCGCTCAAAGTGACGCTCGCTGCGCGCGACGGCGACCGGGTGAAGAAAGGCGGGGTGGTCCTGCGCATCGTCGGGCCCACGGCGGCGCTGCTGACGGCGGAACGCACGGCGTTGAACTTCATCCAACGCCTCTCCGGCGTGGCGACGCTCTCGCGGAAATATGCTGCGGCGGTGGATGGCACGGGCACCCGTGTCGTTGATACGCGCAAGACGACGCCCGGCTGGCGCGCGCTCGAAAAATACGCCGTGCGCTGCGGCGGTTGCGTGAACCACCGCTCCTCCCTCGGCGAACACGTTCTCATTAAAGACAACCACATCGCCGCCGCCGGCTCGCTCACGAAGGCCGTGAAGCTCTGCCGCGCCGCCGCGCCGCACAGCGCGAAAATCGAGGTCGAGGCCACCACCCTCGCCGAGGTGAAAGAGGCGGTGCGCGCCGGCGCCGAGGTTATTCTCCTCGATAACATGTCGCCCGCGCTCGTGCGCAGCGCGGTCGCGATCATCGCGGGCGCCGCCGTCGTCGAGGTTTCCGGCGGGGTGCGTTATGAGACGCTGCGGGACTACGCGTTGCCCGGGGTGGACGTGATCAGCGTCGGGGCACTCACGCACTCGGCACCGGCAGCGGATCTGAGTTTGACGATTCTGCCCGCGCGGCGGCGCGGTTGACTCATTCGGCCGATGAACCACGTTTGCCTCCCATGAATACCGTGACGGTCCGCGCCCTGCGCAACTCGTTTCCCAAAGTGCTGGCGACCGCGCGCAAGAAGGGTTCCGTCGGTATTACCCGACGTGGAAAAGTCGTCGCGACGCTCAATGCGCAGGCCCCGGCGGAGGCCGCAGCCGGAGCCAAAGTTTGGACGCCGCCCGACTTCAAGCAGTGGCTAGAAGAGGATTTTGGCGGAAAAATCATGCCGCTGAGCTACGTGGATTTCCTAGAGCGGTGAACGCATACGCGGACACGTCGTTTCTACTGTCCTTTGTCGGGCAGGATCAAAATTCGTCGTCGGCGAAGAGTTTTATGACGAGCGCCACGACGGTGCCCGCAATCCCGTTTACATTTTTCGGCGCCCTCGAGTTCAACAACGCTGCGCGCACTTTGGTTTTTCGCGGAAAACTCGATGCGGCGGGTCTGGGCAAGATGCAGGCCCGCGTCGTGCAATGTCTGGAAACGAATATTTTGCGACGCACGCTGCTTCCGGTCGCTCTCCACTATGAGCAGGCAGAGTTGCTTTCGGCCGCGCTTGCCGCGCGCTACGGCGTGCGGACCCTCGATCTGCTCCACGTCGCGGCGGCTCGGGTGCTGGGATCGCGCGAACTCCTCAGCTTCGACGCACGCCAGCGTGAGTTTGCCCTCCGCTGCGGCCTGCAGGTGCTGCCGTAGCGAGTATCCACTCCATGAAAATCATCCGCACCGACTGTCTTGTGATTGGCGCCGGACTCGCCGGCTCGGCTTACGCGCTGCACGCCGCGCGCGCAGGACTTTCCGTGGAGCTGCTTTCGCTCGCCGAACCGCTCGTCGCCAACAGCGATTGGGCGCAGGGAGGCATTATTTACGACACGACGCCCGACCCGGCCTCCCTCGCCCGTGACATCATGGACGCCAGTGACGGCACGGCGAATCCTGCGGCCATCGAGCAACTCGTGCGCGAGGGTCCGGCGGCGGTGAAGGAACTCCTCCTCGACGAACTGCAGGTGGGCTTCGATCGCGATGCGGCCGGCTCACTCGACTACACCCGCGAAGGCGGACACAGCGAACGGCGCATCATCCACGCGAAGGACACGACGGGGCATTCGATCCTCGCCGCGGTCGCGCGCCAGGTCGACGCCACGCCGCGCATCACCCGTCGCATGGGCTGGGTCGCGATCGACCTCCTGACGCTTTCACACAATTCGGAAAACCTCGCGGACAAATACGAACCGCTCACCTGCTTTGGCGCCTATGTGCTCGATACGGGCACCGGAGAGGTCGTCGCGATGGTTGCCAAGAAAACCGTGCTCGCCAGCGGCGGACTGGGACAAATTTTTCTGCATTCCACCAACCAGCCGGGCAGCGTCGGCCATGGGGTGGCGATGGCGTATCGCGTCGGTGCGCGGCTCATCGATCTCGAATACGTGCAGTTTCATCCGACGGTTTTTGCGCAGAAAAACGCTCCGCGGTTCCTCGTGACCGAGGCGTTGCGCGGCGAGGGCGGAGTGCTCGTCAACGCCCGCGGCGAACGTTTCATGGATGCCGTGCACGCGCGCGGTTCGCTCGCGCCGCGCGATGTCGTGGCGCGCGCCATCAAGCAGGAGTTGGCGTCGAGCGGTGAGCCCTGCGCGCTGCTCGATCTTTCGGCGATGAAGCCCGAGTTCATTCGTGAACGATTTCCCAGCATCTATGAGCGCTGCCTGAGTCTCGGCGTGGATATTACGCGCGAGCCGATCCCGGTGGTGCCGGCTGCGCACTACGCCTGTGGGGGCGTGCATACCGATCTTGATGGCCGCACGAATATCCGCCACCTCGCCGCCATCGGCGAAACGGCCTGCACCGGCCTCCATGGGGCCAACCGTCTCGCCAGCACCTCGCTGCTCGAGTGTCTCACCGGTGCGAAATTCGCGGCCCGGGCCGATGCGGCGGAAATTTCCGCACGGGGTGCAGCCTTCCGTCCCCCGGATCCGCGCCCGTGGGAGAGCCCGACGCGCGAGGCCGATCCGGTGCTCGTGCGGCAGGACATGCAGCAGATTCAAAACACCCTGTGGAATTACGCCGGGGTGGTGCGTTCGCCGAAACGTCTCCGTCGCGCACGCCGCATCTTGCTCGAGCTCCGCGAGGAGATCCAAAGTTTCTACCGTGGTTGCCGCCTCACGCGCGAGGGCATCGAATTGCGCAACGCCATCCAGACCGCGCTGCTCGTCGTGCACGCGGCGTCGCTCAATCCGCGGAGCAAGGGCTGCCATTACGTCGTGGAAGAGGAGTAGGGCGGACTTCCGTCCGCCCTACTTCGCGCTCAGCACTTCCAACAACCGTGGCCGTTCGATCGGCTTCGTGAGAAAGGCGTTCATGCCGGACGCCAGGCAGGCGTCGCGGTCTTCGTTCGAGGCATTGGCCGTCAGTGCGACAACCCGGGTTTGACGGTTGAGCTCCCCGGCCTCACCCGCCCGGAGTGCGCGTGTCGCGGCGAAGCCGTCGAGTACCGGCATCTGCACATCCATCAGCACGAGGTCGAAGCGTTGGGTCGCCAATGCCTTCAACCCGGCGCCGCCGTCGGTGGCGGTCGCGGGCTGGTAGCCAAGCGCTTGGAGCATCGCGGTGATGAGGCGCAAATTTACGGCGTTGTCCTCGACCACCAAAATAGCCAACGGGTGATCGGCGGCGAATTTTGTCCGGTTCACGGCGGCCGCCGGAGTCAGGGCCGGGGGGGGGCTGTGGGTCTCGCTCAGGAGCCGCGCCAGCAACGAGACGAATTGCAGATTGCGCAGGGGTTTGGTGGCCACGGCAGCGAAGAGGCCTTCGGGTGCGACGCCGGTCGGCACGATCATCGAGCTCACGAGCACCAGAGGCGTCCGCGCCGTGCGCGGGGCACGGCGGATTTGCTCGGCGAGAGCGATGCCGTCGATCTGCGGCATCATGTAGTCGAGTAGCACGAGATCGAAATTTTGGGTGTCCAGCACGGTGAGCGCCTGGGCCGCGTTTTCCATCGCGACCACGCAGACTTGGTAAGGCGTGAGAATTTTTTCAAACAGGCGCCGGTTCACCTCGACGTCATCCACGACGAGGATCCGACGGCCGGTGAGGGCGGCGGTGAGCTCCGACTCACTGAGCGGCGAGCGTTCCCGGATGAGGCCGGCGACGTCAACCTCGGTGGCGGGCAGCGTAAAATAAAAATCACTGCCCCGGTCGGCTTTGCTGGAGATATCGATCTGGCCGCCCATAAGGCCGACGAGTCGCTGGCAAATCGCGAGGCCCAGTCCGGTGCCGCCGTGCGTGCGGGTGACCGACGAGTCGACTTGGCTGAACGGGCGGAACAGGCGGTCGATTTTTTCGGGCGGGATGCCTATGCCGGTGTCGCGGACGTGGAACGTGAACTGACGTTGTCCGGCCAACGGCGTGCGGCTGAGCGGGAACGGCGCGGTGGTGGCGCTGGTGTCGGCGGGCCGGTCGGCGGGCACGACGGAGATTTCGATGGAGCCGCGGGCGGTGAACTTCACGGCGTTGCCCGCCAGGTTGAGGAGGATTTGGCGCAGGCGGGTTTCGTCGCCCACGAGGCCCTCGGGCACGCCGGGGGCCATCCAGTAAACGAGATCCAGCCCCTTGGCGCGGGCCGCAGTGGCGAGGAGATCGAGCACGTCTTCGATTACGTAGCGGATCGCGACGGGCCGGGCTTCCAATTCGGTGCGGCCGGCCTCGAGTTTGGAGAAATCGAGAATGTCGTTGATGATCGCGAGGAGTGAGTCGCCGCTCGTGACGATGGTCCGGAGGTATTCGCGCTGCTGGTCGTCGAGTCGTGAATCTGAGAGCAGGTTCGCGAAACCGATCACGCCGTTCAGCGGGGTGCGGATTTCGTGACTCATCATGGCAAGGAATTCGCTCTTGGCCTTGACGGCGGCTTCCGCAGCTTCGCGGGCTTGGACGAGTTCGGTGATGTCGCTTTGGATCGCGATCATACGCTCGGGCCGCCCGGCTTTGTCGCACAGGGGAAAGATCGAAGCATTTACCCAGACCGTGGCGCCGTCGCGCCGCCGCAGTTGCAACGAACCTTGCCAAGGCTGCGCGGTCAGCAGTTGCGGCCAGACGGTGGCACGCAAGGTCTCGCCGCTGCCGGGAAACAGATCGCTCAAGGATCGACCTTTCAGATCGGGCGCGTGGTAGCCTGATGTCCGGTAAAAATATTCGCCGGCCCGCAGAATTGCGCCCGACGGCTCGGCCTCCAGGACGAGGCAATGCCGCTCGATCGCCAACTGGACTTGGGCGAGTTGCCGCCGCCGTTCGTCGGCCTCGGAGCGCGCGGCATCGGCCAGCCGACGATGGGCCGCAGCATTGCGATCAACGTAGAAAAACGCGAAACCGGCGGCGATCCCGAGGAGCGCGCCCAGGCCCAATTGCGACCACGCACTTTGTCTCAGGGCGGCGATCCGCACCAGGTAATCGTCGGCCTTGAGATCGATACCCAAGACGCCGACCAATTTCCCGGCGGAATCGCGGAAGGGCGCATAACCACTGACAAACACTCCCCATTGATCGCGGTAGGGTTCGGCATCGGCTTGGGCCGCACCGGTGGCGAACGCCCGGCGGAGCGCGGCAGTCGCCTCCGGGTAGGCCTGCATGATGTGGGATTTGTCGTCGACGCCGTCGCGGTCGGCGTCCCCGGGCGGCGTCGCGTCGAGGATGAACCGTGGGCCGTCCGGCGCGAGGATGGCGGTGTAAACGTTTTTGTATTCCTGGCCTTGGCCGTCGGCCCGGGGCAGGCGCAGGATACGCTCCATCGGCCGGATGGCTTGCGCATAGGCGGGGGTCGTCTCCTGCGCGGGGTCGGTAAACGTGCGGTGGGCGTCACCGTCGATGCTTTGGGCAACCACGGTGGCGGTGCGTCGCAGGTCGTCGTGCACCTCGCTTTGCAGCGTCTGCGCCGCTTGCCAATAATACACGCCCGAGCCGATCACGACGGCGAGAAACACCACCCCCCCGGAAATCACGCTGCGCGTGCGGGGGCGGGAGAGGAGCGGTGAGGGCCGGGCGGAGACGGGCATGGCGCGGAGGTCCGGTGCAGGCAGGGCGCGGCAAAACCGATGAAACCGGATTAGGTGTCGGCGGCCCGCGCGCGGGTGCGCGCCTTTTCCAGAATAGCCAGTAGCGTCGCAAAATCCTCGTCGCGCGTGCGGCTCTCGATGATAAAATCAAATTTGTGCGCCTCCTGCAGTTCGCGCTCGGCGGTCCGGATGCGGCCGGCGATCTCGGCTTCGTTGTCTTGGGCGCGCCCGATCATCCGGGCGACCAGCCGCTCATGATCAACGACGATAAATACGGTCGTCATGCGGCGGCCGAGGAGCGGGTTTTCCCGCGCGGCGCGGCGAAAGCTTTCCACGCCCTGCACATCGACACTGAGCACGAGACTCTGGCCGCGCGCGAGCGGCTCCAGCACGCTCGACTTGAGGGTGCCGTAGCGGCGTTGGCCGTGCACCCACGCCCACTCGAGGAAATCATGGGCGGCGAGCCCGGCATCGAATTGTTCGGGCGTCAGGAAATGGTAATGGACGCCATTGATTTCACCCGGCCGCGGGGCGCGGGTCGTGGTCGTGACCACGCGCTCAAATTCTGGAATCTCAGCGACCAAGCGGTCGCACAGCGTGCTCTTGCCGGAGCCGGCGGGGCCGGCGATGACGAGGAGGACGGGCGTGGTCATCGTGGTGGATTGCGTAAAGGCAGCCTGCTTGCAGGCGATGCCGGAGCTTCGCGGTGGACGTGGGGAAAAATCGCCTGCCAGCCGGCTCCTGCCTCGGGTGAAATCGGTCTCATGGCCATCAGTAGGTGAACGCCACGCCGGCCAGCGCCAAGCCATAGGCGGCGATCACGCCGCCGACGAGGCGCGCGCGCCCCGGACGGGCAAAGAGCCAGTTGATAAAATCGCGCATGCGCCACGGTTGGCCTCCCAGCCAAACGGCGAGGGCGAGCGAAGCGTAAACCAGCGAGACGAGCAAGAGGCGCTGCGGTTTGTCGTATTCCATGTAGGCCGCGTCGAGCAGCGGCATGGCCGCCATCAGCACGAGCACGCACCCCCCGCGCACGGCGAGGAAATCGGGCACACACTTGAACGAGAGCAATGCGACCGCGCCGAAGGCGCAGAAGAGGATTTTGCGATATTCGCCGAAATCCGCCGGCGAGAGGTGCCAGATCCCGGAGAGAAACCACGCTGCACCCGCGCCGAACAGCAGGTAGGTGGCGGTGGGCGAGCGCGGAAAGCCTTTGAGCACCGCGGCGTAGCCGGAGTGGCCGAACACGAGAGGCAGACCGAGGATCAGCAGCAGCAGGCCGGGCAGGAGGGTGGCAAGGGTGAGGGACATGGTTTGGGA
>CAMBVX010000368.1 GCA_945871085.1 Opitutus sp. GAS368
GCGAAAGCGAGTTGGCGGGCGCGCGCAGGATCGGCGGCGAAGTCGGCGGTGAGTTCGCACTCCAGCTCGTCGATGGACTGAATTTTTTTCACCGGCACGCAGGACTCGATGATGGCTTTGAGCCGGCGATGGTAGTCGATGTAGACCTCGGGGCGGGATTCGACGATGACGATGCCTGGGCCGAGTTGGCGCGCCTCGGCGACGCGGGTGTTGCGCTTGAGCCCGAGTTTTTTCGCCTCGCCGCTGACCGCAATGAGTCCGGTGGATTCGGCGAGGATGGGAGCGACACCGACGGGCCGGCCGCGCAGTTCGGGGCGATCCTGCTGCTCGACGGACGCGAAGAACGAGTCGAAGTCGATGGCGAGGTTGCGGAGCACGGGGCAACGATTGAGCGCGTGCGCGGGGCGTCAATCAAGCGGACTCAGCAGTGAAACCACGGATTGGTCCGCAGCTCTGCGAACGCGGCGGTCAGGGTCAGATCTTCGGCGAGGACGATTCACTGGTATCTTGAGCGCAACTTGGCCGGAGCATTGCACTGCACCAGTGAAGGGTCAGAGCTTCGGCGCGGCGGGTTTGTGCGGGGGCTCCCAGGCGTTGGTGCCGCGGACTTTGAGTTTTCGTTTATAGACCTTGTCGTTGCAGGAGGCATACAGCGTATCGAAATTCTCGCCACCGAAGACGAGGTTGGTGATGCGGCCGTTGGGGGTCGGGATGATCGCGTTCACGCGGCCGGCTTGGTCGCAGATCTGGATGCCGAGGCGTGTGGCGACGTAGAGATTGCCGTCGCGGTCGACCTTGAGGCCGTCGGCAAAGCTCTCGTCGTCTTCGTCGCGGGAGTGCAGGTGGAAGTAGCGCTGTTTGTGGGCGAGCGTGCCGTCGGGCTGGATGACGTAACTGTAAACCCAGTGGGAGCGGTAGTCAGCGACGTAGAGCAGCGTCTGGTCCGGCGAGAGCGCGATGCCGTTGGCGAACTTGAGGCCGGTGTCGACGACTTGTTTCGTGCCGTCGGGTTTGATGAGCCAGATTTTGCTCGGTTCGTTGGAGCCGCCGGCGGGCGGATTCGTGACGTAGAGCTTGCCGTTGTGGGCGACGACAAGGTCGTTGCCGGCGATTTCGGTGGCGATGACGGTAGGTTTACCGTCGGCGGCGTAGGCGAGGATTTCGCGCGTGCCGGTGGCGACGGCGTAGAGGCGGCCATCGGGGCCGAAGGCCTGGCCGTTGGCGCGTTTGGTGTCGGCGATGAACTCGGCAGGTTTTCCGTCAGGGCCGATCTTATACGCTTTGCTCGCGGGGATGTCGGTGAAGAAGACCTCGCCCTTGGCGTTCACGGCGGTGCCCTCGGAGAGACGGTAACCCTCGCCGACGAGTGACCACGCTTCGCCGGGGATCAGGAGCGGGCCGAGGCGCTCGAGGGGCGCGCGGCCGGCTTGGACGGGCTGGGGCCAATCGTGCCAGAGCCAGCGGATCGCATCGGGGAACAGTTGCGTGCCGTGTTTGCCGTTGTGGCCGCCGTCGCCCCAGACGTGGCGATGGTCGTAACCGGCGTAGGCCAGGGCGCGCTGCATGGTCTGGTTGGCCATCCACCAATCGCCGCCGTAGATATTGTTATCGTTGGCGCCGTCTTGGAGGAAAATGCGGAGAGCTTTCGGCTCGGTCTTGCGGATGAGGCCAAGATAGCGGTCGCCGCCGCGGAGACTGACGTAGGTGCCGACGACGCTGAACACGCGGGAAAATTCTGCGGGGCGTTCCCACGCCGCGGTGAACGCGGCGATGGCACCGCTGCTGGAGCCACCGATGGCGCGGTCGTTGCCGGATTTGGAGAGGCGGACCGCGCGCCCGTCGGCGGTGGTTTTGGTTTCGACGGCGGGGAAGATTTCTTCGAGGAGGAAACGGGCGTAGGCGTCGCCGAGGCCGTCGAATTCGTAGCTGCGGTTAAAGCGGTCGAGGGCGGTGGCGGGCGAGGTGGTTTTGACGACGCCGGGGCGGACGAAGACGCCGATGAGGACGGGGATTTCGCCGCGCGCGATCAGATTATCGAATACGGTGGGGGCACTCCACTGCACGCCGTCCTGATTGATGTAGACGCAGGCGGGTTGGGTCGCGTCGTATTGGCGCGGGACGTAGATCGTGACTTCACGAGTGGTGCCGGGAAAAATCTTTGAGGACGCGAACTCGAATTTGATGAGCTCGCCCTGCGGCACGCCGGGTTGGATTTTGGAGTCGGGGCCGGGCGGGTAATCGTCGGCGGCACGGAGCGTGAGAGTGGGGAGACAGGCGGAGAGGAGGAAAATGGTGGCGGCGGCGAGCGGGGCGCGGAGGGATGGAATCGGGATTGGCGAGGCGGGCGAGTGAGCAGCGGGGGTTTTCATGGGACGGCGAGACAGGAAAAGAGTTTAACGTTGGAGAGAGGGAGGAAGCAGCGAGAGAGCGGCGGGGGTGGAGGTTAACCGGGGAGAAAACGAGTCGTCGTCGACGCGAGCCAACTCGATCCGCGGAGGGGATCACGGAAGGGATGGCCGCAAAAAGCACAAGAAATCAGAAAAGCCGAGGTGGCGGCGCGCACGTTTTTTCTGCTGAGGGGCGTTCGCGGGGGTGGGCGGGCACGTCCCTGCGCCCGCATGGGGATCGTCGGTGGGCTTGGAGGTGCGGGCGCAGCGAGTGCGGGCACAGGGACGCGCCCGCTCACCCAGGAAAATCAACTCCGGCGGAAAACTACGCCGTGCGGATCGCGCGTTTCACGGAGTCGTAGAACGTCTTCTTACCGGTGTCGTAGGAGACCACGGCCATGAGGACGGCAACGGCGTGTTGGTAGCCGGCGTCGATGTTGGCGTTCGGGGTCTTGCCGTCGCGCATGCACTGCAGCCAGTTCAGAAAATGGTCGGGGCTGGGGATCAGCTCGACGTTCATTTTTCCGCGGATCTTGCCGTCGCGCTTCGGGCCACCGTCGGCGCTGTAGGTCGGGGCATTCCAGTTGTCGACGGCGAGGGTGCCTTTGTCGCCGTAGAACTTGCGCGAGTTGCCGGAGAAATTGCCGAAATTGTTCGAGCTCGTGACCATGAAGCCCTCGGGGTAATTCCACGTGGCGATCACGTTGTCGGGGGCCGTGAAGTTGTTTTCGTCTTTCCAGTAGGTGACGCCGCCCATGCACATGCACGACTCGGGCAGGCCGCAGCCGGTGACGTAGTGCATGAGGTCGAGGAAGTGCGCGCCCCACTGCGGGACGGGGCCCTGGCAGAATTCGTAGTAGCCATACCACGCCGAGTATTGGGCGGCGTTGAAGGGCCGAGCTTTCCGGTCGCCGAGGAATTCCTTCCAGTTGACGTCTTCCTTCTTCACCGCGCGGTTGAGGTAAGAATACCAGTAGGGCTTCTCGCTGTTCCGCGTTTCGTCGATGCGCGTGATCTTACCAATGACGCCGTCCTTCACGAGTTGGCGGGCGCCCACGATTCCCGGGAGGCTGCGGAGCTGTGTGCCAACTTGGATAATGCTGCCGGCGGCCTGCGCGGCCTTGGCGGCGTCGTAGGCGCGGACCAGTTTGTCCATCTCAGTGGCGAGGGGTTTCTCGACGTAAATGTGTTTGCGGGCCTTGGCGACGGCTTCGAGATGCGTCGTGTGGTGGAAATCCGGTGACGCGATCATGACGGCGTCGATGCCGTCCATGGCGAGGAGGTCCTGGTAGGACTCGAACTCCTTCGCTTCGCGGCCCCACGTGGCCTTGATCAGCGCATTCGTGCCGGTGCGGGCCTGCTTCCACGGGTCGGCGATGGCGACGACTTCAAAGTTGGTCGCGGCGAGGTGCGGAATGATGCCCTTTTCGAGGTGGGCACCTTTGCCGCGGGAGCCGACGCCGATCTGCGCGATGCGGATGCGGTCGTTGGCGCCGATGGAGCGGGTGCGTTCGGCGGCGGGGAGGAAACGCGGGGTGAGCGCGGCGCCAGCGGCGAGGGCGGCGGAGGTTTTCAAGAAATCACGGCGGGGGAGGGCGGGGGTGGTCATTAAGAGGGAGGGCGGGGGGAGAGGCGGAGACGGGGAGAGGGGGAGAAATATAGGGCGGTTCAGACGGCGAGGATGGCGTCGAGTTTTGCGGAGAGTTTTTCGAGATAAGTTTGGTCGGTGAGGCCGTCGGCTCGCCACTGCTCGGTGATGAGCCAACCATTGTAACCGATGGAGTCGAGCGCGCCCATGACGGCGGGCCAATCGCTGTCGCCCTCCATCAGGTCGACTTTGAAGCCCTCGCGCAGACCTTTTGTGTCGCGGAGTTTTCGGCTGAATTCCTTCACGTGGATTTTCACGATGCGCGGGCCGAGTGTGCGAATCCAGTGCTCCGGGAAACCGGAGTTGACGACGTTACCGACATCAAAGTGCCACTGCACAAACGGGCTCTTGAACGCGTCGGTGAATTCGACGGCCTCGCGGGGGCTGAGGAGCAGCTGGTTCCAGACGTTTTCGATCGCGATCACGACGCCGAGTTCTTCGGCGAGTGGGACGGCTTTTTTGATTTCGGCGGCGGAGCGCGCGAAGGCCTCGGTGTAGCTGACTTGTTTAGTGACCGCGCCGGGCACGAGCAGGACCGAGCTGGCGCCGTAGGCTTTGGCGTCGCGCAGACCGTGGAGGAGGCCGTCGAGACCGATCTGGCGGGTGGCGGGATTCGGATCGCTGAGGGGTTTGGCCCAGTGCGTGGCGATGACGACGCTCGGGATTTGGAGGCCCGTGGCGTCGCGGGCGGCGAGCACCTCGGCCTGATTCATCGCGCTTGACGGTTCGACGCCCGTGAAACCGGCATCGCGGAGCAGTTGGAATTTTTCGCGCAGGCTGAGTTTTTTCGATGTCTCGCTATTGAGGGTCGCAAACATGAAGCCCTTGGGGTTCTTGCGCGAAGCCTTGGTCGCAGTCCGGGTGGAGGCGGGCGCCGACTGGGCGGACAGCGAGGAGGCGAACGGCGCGGTGGCGGCGAGCGCGGCGGTGGAGCGGAGAAACGAGCGGCGATTCATGGGGGGGGGGCGGGGACGAACGCAGACAGGAGGGGAGCCAAGCGGGTGCGGCCCGCGGAAGGAACAGAAATCTTTATTCATGTTGACCGAGCTCGATCACGAACATCTGCCGCGTGCTGTCGGGCGCGATGCCGGGTACGACGAGGGCATCGCCGGTGCGGTTCCAGCACGGAGCGGGGTCGAGGCGCAGGTCGCCGGAGTTCCATTGGCCCATGAAGATGGGCGGGGCGCGCAACGTGCGGCCGGTGTGGCGGTCGAGGAATGTGTAGTGGTTGTACTGGCCGGCGCGATGGCTGTTGACGAACCAGCGGCCGTCGGGCGCGAGCGCGATGTCGCCGCCCGGATTGGGAAACACCTCTTTACCGCCGAGGCGCTCGACGATTTTTTTCGCGGCGGTATCATAGATTACCTGTTGGTCTTCGGCGGAGCCGATGATGCGGCTGCCCCATTCCCACTCGGGGTGGCCGCCGATAAACGTCGTGTGTGCGGTGAGCCCGGTGCCGTCTGGGCGGATGGTGAAGGGCACATTGACGCGGTCGGTGGGCGTCGTCTCGAAATCGGCGCGGCAGTAGAAATAAACGAGGTCGTTGTTCCGGTTGTTGAGCGTGTGGTTGATGAAGAGGTGGCGCTCGTCGAGGCGCGGGGGCGGGGTGGGTAGCTGGGCGAGCGCGGCCTTGAGCTGTGTGAATGAGACGAGGAGGCGTTTCGCGCCGGACTCGACGTCGATACGGTAAATGCCGTCGTCGGCGGGCGCGGCGACGCCGGCGGTCCAGTCGCGGGCGTCTTTGTAGCCGGTCACGGGGCGGAGGCGCGCCAGGCGGGCGTAGTTGATCGCGAGAAAGTAGCCGCCGTTCTGCGCGACGCCGCCATTGGCGACGGGCGTATCGTCGAAGCGATACTCGCGCACGCGACCGCCGGGGGCGGTCGTCCCGGCGTTTGCGGGCGAGCCGCCGAGTGTGATGTCGAATAATACGGTGAAAACTTTGCCAGTCTTCGGATCGCGGTCGTTGAAGAAAAACTGCGTCTCGGGGTGCGCGGGATTCCAGTAGAACATCGTTCCCTGTTGGGGATTCCACGCGAAGGTGCGATCGACGACGCGGAGGCGGTTGCCGTCCCGCGTGTCGATCAGGCAGACGCCTGCGGCATCGCCGGCGCCAGGCAGGCGGTCCTGAAACGCAGTCTCGAGCGCGAGCAGGTAGCGACGGCTGGCGTTCCACGGAATCGTGCGCGACTGGCCGATGTATCCGAAAAAATGATGGTTCGGTCCGCTGGTGAGCTGGCGCACGTGTGCCGTGGGTGCGGCATCAGCGGCATGAGGCGAACCGGCGAGCGCGGTGAGCGCAAGCAACGCACGGACAGGGAAGGGGAGCAGGGGCATGGGGCGAGGAAGGGTTGACGGTGACTAGGCGGGTGGAGCCGCGCCCGGCAAACCTTTTGGTCGCTGGGCCGATGCGTGCAGGCACGCAGGCACTCCGGGCCCGTCGGGGCATGCGACCAAAGGCGCAAAGTCTCCTGGGCACCCGGCAAACGATGGACGCTAGTAAGATTTAGCTCTTGATGAGAGTTAGCATTTTTCGCGCCCCGCGGTTGTCGCCGTTCACCGAAAACGGCGCCCCCATCCCACTATGAACCCCGCGCACCTTCACCCTTTCGCCGCCGCGTTGGCCGCTGTCGCATTCACGTTCACGCTCGCCGGCGCCGGGACGAAATCGGTGCGCGTGGAGAAAATTGTCTTCACCGAGCAGGATCTCGGCGACGACATCAGCCCAGCCAAGAATTCCTGCGGCTGGGGCCCCGCCTCCTGCGAGCAAACGAAGACTGCCGACGGCGGGATCACGTTGGCCGAAGGCCGTAGCATGGGCACGCGAAACGAGGAGAAACCGTTCGGTGTCGCGTTCTCGCAGCCGCACGCGCACGCGCACGCGCTCGCGCTATCCGACCTGAACGGCGATGGCACGTCCGACGTGCTCACCGCCGCGAAGCTCGGCGCCTTTGTTTTCCTCAATCGCCGTCACTCACCCAAACCCTGAACCTCAAAACGAAAACCCTCCCATGAAAATTTCTCCACCCTGCATCCGCTCTGCGCGCCTGCGGTTTTTCACCACGTTCGCGCTGGCGTTCGCGATTGTCTCCGCCGCGTTCGCGCAATCCACCGTCACTGGCAGTGTGAGCAACGCCGCCACGCGCAGTTTTCTCACCGGCGCCCAAGTC
>CAMBVX010000369.1 GCA_945871085.1 Opitutus sp. GAS368
GTGGGTGACGCGGCTGAGACGCTCGACACCCTCTACCCCTACTACCGGTTGATCGAAGCCGGTATACAGCCGGTTGTCACCGGACCGGAGCGGCGCCGCTACCAGATGGTGATGCACGAGGTGAAGCCGGGCTGGACCATCACCAAGGAATGGGAGGGCTACACCATCGACGTCGACGTGCCGTTCTCCGAGGTGAAGGAGGAGGAATATCTCGGCATCATGTTCTCTGGTGGGCGCGCGCCGGAATACATCCGCTACGACGCCGACCTCGTGCGTATCACGAAATATTTTTTCGCGACGAACAAGCCGATCGCGTCGGTATGTCACGGCGTGGAGATTCCGGCCTATGCGCGCTGCGTGCAGGGACGCCGCATGGCGACCGTGGCAAAATGCCAGTTCGATCTCGAGGTGTGCGGCGGCATCTACGTCGACGCACCGTGCGTGGTGGACGGAAATCTCGTCTCCGGCCGCACCTATCGCGACAACGGACACTACCTCGGGCCGTGGATTAAAATGCTCGAAGCCGCCCGAGCGGCCGGCCCACACTCTGCTCCAGTTCGCTAGCCCGCCATCCAGCGGAAAGCGGGAGACACCCCACGCAGTCACGACAACCTACCCATGAAAACACTACCCCACTTCGTTTTCGCCCAAGGGCTATTTACTCTCCTCGCTCTCGCAGCCGGCGCTCGTCTGTTCGGCCAAGGTGTCAGCGCACCCAATGCCACGCAGCCCGAGGGAACCACGGTCAGGCTTTCGCCGTTCATCGTCGATACCGCGAAGGATGCCGGCTTCGCCGCCACGTCGTCGCTCGCCGGCGGACGCCTCGCCTCCGACCTCGCCGACACTCCGGCCGCCTATTCGGTGCTCACGCGCGAGTTCATCGATGCCCTCGACATCACCAACCTTGCGACGGCCATCGAGTGGACGGTCAACACCAACGCGAACACCGACAACGGCGCGCTGCAGACCAGTCAGGTCAACAACCTCGTCACCGTCAGCCGCGGCGTAACGGCGGGCACGCCCCAGCGGAATTTCTTCCCGTTCGGCGTAAACTTCGACAGCTATAATCTCGACCGCTTCGATTTTTCGCGCGGCCCCAACTCCATCCTCTTCGGCAACGGTGCCCTCGGCGGCTCCGCCAATGTCGTGACCAAGACGGCGCGCTTCGACCGCCCTACCCGCGAGCTCACGACCTCCGTGGGATCCTGGTCCAATTACCGCGCCGCGATCGACGTCAATCAACCGCTCAACCAGCGGGTCGCACTCCGCGCCAATGCCGTGTGGCAGGACGCCCGGGGCTGGCGCGATCGCGATTTCTCGCAAATCAAAGCCGCGTCTCTCACCGGCACAATGCGCGTGGGCCCCGCGACAGAAATCCGGCTTGAAGGCGAATACGGTGAAAGCCGCCGGATGTCCGCCTACACCACCATCGCCGATAATTTCGCCGGCTGGGACGGAAAGACGACGTTCTCCGCGCCGCTCACGGCCACTCCCGCCAATGCGAACACCGCCGGAATCAACCGCAACGCCACGACCGGCTACTACGTTTACGCGCCCAGCTCCGGTTTCAACGGCGTGATGAATTACCAGAACAGCGCCATCACGCTCGGCGCCGCGGCCAACGCCCAAGTGCCGATCGGCGGACGGCTCTACGTCGGCAACACGCCCAACTCATCAGGCACGGACATCCTCGAATCGCTTGGTCTGCCCGAAGGCCGTTTCGCCAATGCCATCGCCGGCTCCCAATTTCGCCTTCCCGATCGGCGGTTCACACAGTCCCTCGATGCACCGAGTTTCTGGCAGCGTTTCCATGACGTCGCGCTCTACGTGAATCACTCGATCGGTCGCTCGCTCTTCGTCGAGGCCGCCTTCGACGCGAATCAGAGTTTCCGCTACGCCGAATACACGATCACCAACGGACTCATCAACACGCTGATCGACATCAACCGCAATCTGCCCAACGGCGCGACGAACCCCAATTTCCTGGTTCCCTACAGCGAGGCAGGCCGCGCCAAACAGATTCGTCACTACACGTTCTACAACGCCCGCGGCGCCATCGCCTGGCTCAAGGATACCCGGTTCGGCGATTTCAAATTCAACGCCTTGTTCGGCCAAAACGATCAACGCACCACCGCCCGGTTCATGCAGCTCAACGCGCTCGTCGATGCGGACCCGCGCCGTTGGCCGCTCGGGAATCCGATCCGCTACCGCTACTATTGGAACGACCGCAACCGGCCGCTGCCGGAGTTTGAGCAGGTAACGCTGCTCGATCCGGTGCTCGGCCTCAATCGCGTGGTCCCGACGGCGTTCCAACCCATCGCCGCGCAGGCGGCGCTGAATTCCACCGGCGACCAGAGCTACAAATACGCCTTGGCCGCGATGAACGCGAAATTCTTCAAGCGGCTGAACGTCCTCACCGCCGTGCGCTTCGACGACTTCTCGAACACGGTCGCCTACAATTCCGCCTACGGCGACTATCCCGCGAACTGGGATGGCCAGGCGATCATCTACCGGCCCGCCGCGCCCGCGGACTACGCGACCCTCACCTACGTGCCGAAAGACGCGCAGGGTCGGCCCATCGGCCCGGCGATTCCTGCGGCCACCCGACCGCGCGATGCGAATGGCCTGCGCCAGCCGCTCTACGCCAACGACCGCTTTCAGGATGACTTCAATTTTCCGACGCTCAAAGACCGGCAGGTCACCTACTCGGCGGGCACCGTCTACCATGTCCGTCCCTCCGTAAGCGTCTACGCGAACTATGCGGAAACCTTCACGATCCCTCCGGCCAATACCACGATCAACAACGAGCTGTTGCATGCGACCGTGTCGGACGGCTTCGACACCGGCATCCGGCTGAACCTGTTCGACCAGCGCGTGCGCGTGAGCCTGAACCGTTATTTTTCGCAACAGATCAACCAGCCGTTTACCGGTCCGATCGCGGGCACCGTCTTCAATGGCATCATCAGCGCGAATGCCGTCGGCGATTTCTCCGGCGGCGGGGTCAACAAGCGCGATGTCGCGCAGGTGCCGCCGGCGTTCATTCAGGATCAGCGCGACGTGAAGGCGAACGGCTACGAATTGGAAATTGTTGCGAACGTCACGAAATCGCTACGCCTTTCCGCCAACTACGCCATCGCGCGCGTCAACGCGACCAACGCCGGCAACCTCACCGCCGCCTACATCGAGAAGAATCTGTCCATCCTCCGCCAAATCGTGCTCGACGCCGGTGGCAGCGTCGACGCCGGCAACGTTGCGACGATCAACACCACGATTCCGATCGACCAGCGGTCGCCCGATGTGAATGCCGCCGTAGCCAACTGGAATTCGATGGTGACCGCCCGCCGCAACATCGCGCCGGGTTCGCAAATCGTGCAAGACACGAGTTCCGCCAATCTCTACGCCGACTACACGATCGGCGAGGGCCGGCTCAAGGGCCTACGGATCGGCGCGGGTGCGCGCTACCGCGGGCCCATCGTGATTGGCAACCGTGGCGCCGACACCATCGTGAATCCCGCCAACCCGGCCCAGGCAATCGACAATCCGGCGGTCGACGCCTACACCCCCATCTACTCCGCCGGCTACACCGTGGCGACTGCCACCCTTGGCTACACCCTACGCGTCGCGAAGAATCGTCCCGTCGTTCTTACCCTGCGCATCGACAACCTGCTCAACGAGGACGACCCGCACTACATCAACACGCTGCCTCGTCCGCCCGGTGGCGATGTCTCGAACCCCGCGCGCGTCTCCGTCGGTCGCTCTTTTTGGTATCAAGTGCCCCGCAGCTACAACCTCTCGGCCAAGGTTTCGTTTTGATCGCGTCCGCCACCATGGATCTCGTCCTTGCTTCGACTCGCGGTATTTTGGGCTTACGGCCGAATTGGATTCCTGAGAGTGGCTACTCAGGCATGGTTTGTCATTGCGAAGGAGGTTTACCGACTGTGGCAATCCATCGGGGAGCGTGGTGGATTGCAGCAGTCGCTAAGGCTCCTTCGCAATGACAAGCAAGGTTACCTGAGCAGTTACTCCTAACAAATGATTCGGTCGCGACCGCCCCGCCCAGCTCCGACTTTCACTTACCCTCACATGATTCCACGCCGCCAATTTCTCCACTCTCTCGCCATCGCGGCGACGGTGCCTCTGGTCGCGCGCGCCGCCGCGCGCGAACCGTTTCGCCTGCGCTACGTGCTGTCATCCGCGCTGTATGGGGAGATGCCGCTTGCGGAGATCTTGCCCGAGGTTGCGAAGTCGGGCTGCGAGGCAATCGACATCTGGTGCCGACCCCACGGCAGCCAGCGCGAGCAAATCACGGAAATGGGCGACGCGGCTTTTGGCGCGTCGCTCGCGCAGCACCGCGTGAAACTCGGCGCGAGCACGCGCTACCCGCTCGGCCCGTTCGGACTCGGCGACGAGATGAAGTGGATGAAGAAGTTCGGCGGAGGGATCATCGTCACCGGTAGCGGCGGGCCGAGCGAGCCGTCCGGCCCGGAGGCCAAGAAAGCGGTGCTGGCCTTCCTCGAAAAAATGAAACCCCACGTCGCGGTAGCGGAGGAATGCGGCGTGACGATCGCCGTCGAAAATCACAATCGGCAGTTTCTCCACCACCCGGATTCACTGCGTTATTTCGCAGAGCTGAACCGCTCCGCCCATCTCGGCGTCGCCCTCGCGCCGCATCACCTGCACGCGTGGATCGAGCAACTTCCGGCGTTGATTCGCGACCTCGGGGCGAAGCAGATTCCGTTCATGTATTTCCAGGAGCACTCCGAGGGCATCTCCAAAAAGGTGGCCAAGGAAATCGAACTGCGGCAATTGCCCGGCTTCGGCGGCGGGCTCGACTATCGTCCGGTCATCAAGGCGCTGGCCGACATCCGCTACACGGGTCTCGTGGAAATCTTCATGCACCCGATGCCCCGCGGGATTCCAATTCTGCCGACCGTCCCGGAGATCACCGCAGCGATCAATCGTGCGCGCGACTACCTCGAACGTTGTCGTCGGGAGGTCGTCGGGTGAGACGCGGCCTTTGCTTCGGCTTCGCCGCGCTTCTCAGCGTCTTGGGCGTGCGGGCCGAACCATGGGTTGCCGGGTTCGAGCGCTTTCAAGCCGCCGCGCCCGACGCCGCCGGCGGTCGCCTGCTCTACAACGAACTCGGCTGCATCAACTGCCACGGCGGCGACACCGGCCTGCCCCCGCTTCGCGGCCCGGACATCACGACGGTGACGACAAGGGCCAGCGCGGATTGGCTCCGGGCGTCTATCGCCGATCCGGCACGTTCGCGCAGCGGCACGACGATGCCCCATGTGTTGGCCAATCACGACGCAGGCGACGTCGAAGCGGTGGTGCACTACCTCGGCACACTGACGCCGAAAAAGTCGGCGCCGCCCAAGAAAATCGCCCACCTCAACGCCGAACTCGGCAAAGCCCTCTATCACACCAAGGGCTGTGTCGCCTGCCATGCGCCGCGGACCGATTACGCGCCGCCGGACGGCCGTCCCACAGCTGGGGAATTTTCCTACGGCTCGGCCGAGTTTCCCGCGCTCGCCGAAAAATACGATGTCGCGACCCTTGCCGCTTTCGTGCGCGATCCGTTGGCGTCGCGCCCTGACGGCCGCATGCCGCGCATCGAAATGGAAGAACAGGACGCGCACGATATCGCCGCCTACCTGCTCGGGATCGCCGGCAGCGATGGCGAAATTGTGCCGAAGCTGCGGCCGTTCACCCCGAATTCCGCGCTCGCCACGCGCGGCCGAGATGTCGTCACCGCGGCGCGTTGTGCCGCGTGCCACGCGTTGCCCACCATCGCCGCGCCGCAACCCGTCCCACTCCATCGCATCGCGGGCGGCTGCCTCGACGCGGCACCCGCCGCAGGCCTGCCTCGCTACGGTCTCAGCACGGCCCAACGCACCTCGCTGCTCGCCTATCTCCCGGTCCGCGCCACACCCGTATCCCCAGCGCAATCCGCGACCGACACACTCAAGGCCCTAAACTGTGTGGCCTGCCACGAACGCGACGGCCAGGGCGGCCCGGACGCGGCGCGCAAACCCTACTTCCTCGGCGACCACAATCTCGGTGACACCGGCCGCTTCCCGCCACCGCTCACCGGCATCGGCCGAAAATTGCAACCGGAGTGGCTGGCGCAGGCGCTGGTCGGCAAACGTCGCGAGCGCCCGTACCTCGCCACGCGAATGCCGCTGTATGGCGCGGCCGTTGCCAACCTCCCGGCGCTGTTCGCAGCGTGCGATGCGCGTCACGAAACCACCTCACCCGCGGGCGACGTCGAAGCCGGGCGCAAACTGCTCGGCACCCTCGGCGGTGCCGGCTGCATCACGTGCCATCGCTGGGGCGACCGCGCCTCGCTCGGCGTTCAAGCACTCGATCTCTCGACGCTCGCAATCCGGCTGCAGCCCGGTTGGCTGCGCGACTACTTGATCAATCCAGCGGCGCACCGGCCCGGAACGCTGATGCCGTCGTTCTGGCCCGAGGGGAAAGCGGCTAACCGCGACATTCTCGGCGGCGACACCGACAGGCAGATCGCTTCCATCATCGTATTCGCGCGAGAGGGCAAAGGAGTGCCCGAAGGTTTTCCCGCCACGTCCGCCCGCGAGTTTGAACTGATCCCCGGTTTGCGCCCGGTCGTGCTGCGCACCTTCATGGCCGACGTCGGCACGCACGCGATTCTCGTCGGGTTTCCGGCGGGCGTGCATGTCGCTTACGATGGCCGCGACTGCCGCCCCGCGCTCACGTGGAAGGGCCGCTTCTTCGACGCCTACGGCACGTGGTTCAGCCGCTTTGCCCCCTTCGAAAAACCTCTCGGTGAATCCATCGTGGCATGGCCTGGGCCGAGCGACGCGAGCGCCGCGCGGAAGTTCGAAGGCTACCGTCTCGACGCAGCAGGCGTGCCGACCTTTCTTTTTTCCGTCGGCGGCGTGCCAGTAGCGGAGCGCATCGAGCCGGCAGAAAACGGCAGCCTCCGACGAACGCTCACGTGGAATCTTGAGTCCATGCGATCGCTCCCGCTCGCGCACCCACCGGGCCTAACCGTGCAAGAGAGTCCCGCGAGCACTCCCGGCAAACTCGAGTTCATCTACACGTGGCCATGAAACGCATTCTCCCACTCGCGACCGCCCTACTCGCCACCGGACTTCGTCTCGTCGCCACCGAAGGTTACGAAATCCAGACCATCCTCACCGGGAGTTCCCCCACCTC
>CAMBVX010000370.1 GCA_945871085.1 Opitutus sp. GAS368
CGCATGATCGGGCTTGGCGCAGCTCGGGGGAACCTGCTACGCCTTGGCCCGATGAAACTACTCCATGGCGTGACGGCGGCATTAATGGCGATCGGGTGCGGCGCGATCGGCACATCGGCCGCCGACGCGGTGCCGGTTTATTTTGGCACCGGCGGTCCGGGCGCGAAAGGCATCTACCGTGCGACCTTTAATCCCGACAACGGCAAACTCACGGCGGCGGATTTGGTCGCAGAGGTCGGTTCACCCGGCTTCCTCGCACTGCACCCGGATCGCACCAAACTCTACGCAGTCGCGAATTTCCCCGGCGGCCCGGGCGCCATCGGCTACACCATCCGCGCGGGCGGTGCGCTGGAGGTCATCAACTCCGCGCCCACGGGCGACGGCGGCGGCGCGCACATCGCGGTGCATCCAAGCGGGAAGTTTCTACTCACCGCACAATACGGCGGCGGCTCGACGGCGCTGTTTCCCCTCGCGGCGGACGGGAAACTCGGCGCCGCGCAACTCAGCAAACATCAGGGCGGGTCCGGCGTCGTGAAACCCGTGCAGGAAAAACCGCACGCGCACTGGGTCGGGTTTTCGCCGGACGGTCGCTTCGCCCTCGTGCCCGATCTCGGCCTCGACGGCATCGTGATCTACCGGATCGACCTCGCGAAGCCCGCAATCGAACGCCACGGTTTTGCGGCGTCGGTGCCAGGTGGCGGCCCGCGGCACATGCGGTTTTCTCCGGACGGTAAATTTATCTACCTGCTGAATGAGCTCTCGCTGTCCGTCACGACCTTTGCCTGGGACATGGCGGCGGGCACGGCGCAACGCCTCGCCGATGTCCCGGCGCTCAGCGCCGAAGTGAAGCGGAAGGAAGCCATGAACGCCGCGGCCGAAATCCTCGTGCACGCCAACGGTCGCTTTGTGTATTCGTCGAATCGTGGCCACGATACCGTCACCGTTTATCGGGCAGACCCCGCAACGTCGGCGCTGCAGGTGATCCAAGTGCAACCGGTGCGTGGCGCGTTTCCCCGTAACATCGCGCTCTCGCCCGACGGCGCGTGGTTGCTCGCGGCCGGGGCCGACTCCCATACCGTCGCGGTGCACAAAGTGAATCCCACGACCGGCGAACTCACCTATCAGACCAAAAGCGTGATCACCGTGCCCGCGCCCATCTGCATTATTTTCGCGCAGCCGTAACACCGGAGGGGCCCGCTAAGCCCTAATTCCCCTTCGCTTTCATGATGAGCTTAACTGGCTGGAGGCAGTAACCCGTTTGCGGGCGATTTTTGAGGTGTGAATCGCGCGCCAGCGAGCTCCCACAAAAACCGTCAGTTGACTCATCTTGAACGCAACTTGGCCTAACTCCACCCAGCTCCACGACGTTGATCGTGATGGCCGGAGCTCTGCGACGAAGCAATCCAGCTGGATGACCACCGACGGCGGGTGCAACGGGAAGTAAAGTCAGTGAGTGAAGTTAGGGGCAGGCACGAGGATCGGACTCGCCCCTCCCTCCGAACCCGCCAGGCAGGACTCCCGCTTCCGGCTTTTCAGAGGGTGATAAAATTAAACAGAAGACCGACAGGCCGCGGCATGGGCATGCGACACGCTGAACAGCCCGGCTCGGTGACAGGGTGGTTGCGCCACGTGGAGAGATCGCTGCCGCAACCTCGTCCGCGCTGGTCCGCACGTTTGAGTTAGATCAATCGCCCAAAAGAGTCAGACTTTGATTTGCCAGGTAGCCGCGAGCGCCAGCGAGTGGTGATCCGTCCACTCGCTGGCGCTCACGGCTACCGAAAAGTCCAGAGTCCAAAGGATGTTGGTATAAGACCACGTCATTTGAGTTTTTGACTGTTGGTCGCTGCGAGCGTGAGCGAGTGGTGTTTCGACTATCGTCCAAATATCATGAGACGTTGGTATAAGATCGAGCGGGGTCGGTCACGAACCAAGCGCAGATCGTCCCGCCGATCAAAGTCGCGGGCCCGCTGGAAGGCGGGTTGCTTCGCGCCCGGCGAATCATCAACCTCCCGCCATGAATCGTCGCGAATTTGTGCAGTCGTCTTCGGTATTGGCAGCGGTGGCGTTGACCTCGGGACCGCTCCGCGCGGCGACCTCGCCCGGCCGCAAAATACAAATCGCCCTCACGCCGGGCAGCATCGGCGTTATCGTCAAGAGCCAACGGGAGCTCAATGAGCTCGCGCACCGCCATCGATTCGAAGCGGTTGAGCCGAGGGCGGAAGAGCTCGCCACCATGTCACCCGCGCAGATCGCAGCGACGATCTCAGACGTAAAAGCGAAAGGGCTCACGTGGGCGGCGGCGGGATTGACCGTCGATTTCCGCAAGGACGACGCGACGTTTCGCGACGGCCTGGGCAAGCTGCCGAAAATCGCCGCCGGATTACAGACGGCGGGCGTGAGCCGAGTCGGCACCTGGTTGGCCCCGAGCCACGGGGAGCTCACTTACCGCGCCAACTACCGCCAGCACGTGGTGCGGCTGACGGAGATCGCGCGGGTCCTCCAGGACCACGGCCTCCGCTTCGGTCTGGAGTATGTCGGCACGCAGCTCTCGATGGTGGGAAAAAAATATCCCTTCGTGCACACGCTGGCGGAAGCCCGCGAACTCATCGCCGATCTCGGCACCCGCAATGTGGGTCTCGTGCTCGATACGTGGCATTGGTGGACGGCGGGCGATACCGTCGCCGACCTGCGGGGCTTGACGAATGCCGAGGTCGTGAGCGTCGACCTGAACGATGCGCCGAAGGACCTCGCCAAGGCCCAGCAAAAGGACAACGAGCGCGAATTGCCCGTGGCGACCGGCGTGATCGACACCGCCGGGTTTCTCCAGGCCCTCGTCTCGATCAACTACGATGGACCCGTGCGGCCCGAGCCGTTTAACAAAATCCTCAACGCGCTCGACAACGATCCCGCCTGCGTGGCCGCCTCGGCGGCGATGCACCAGGCGTTGGGCTTGATCCGCGGGTAGTGCAGGAAAACCAGAATCTGGACAGTCCGTCCGGACCTCGTCGCGCGCGACACTTGCTTGCGCGGCGAGTTCCCGTTTGCTTCGACGCATGCCTCCCGTCGCCGAATCCGATCACGAGCGCGCTGCGCATGCGCATCAGGTGGCAATTTTCCGCGCGATGGCGCCGCAGCAGCGCTTGCAACAGGCGCTGCGGATGAACCGGATGATGCGCACGGCCTTGGCGGCGGGGATTAGCGACCGCCATCCGAAGTGGTCCGAACAGCAAGTGAAACGGGCGGTGGCAGAGCGGGTTCTCTATGCACGCACCGGATGAGGTCAGCGTGTTTGTCAGCCGGCTGGAGGCGATCGGTGCGCCCTACATGGTGACGGGGGCGACGGCGGCGATTCTCTACGGGCAGCCGCGGGTGACCAACGATCTCGATGTCGTCCTCACGCTCGACGATGCCGCGCGGAGCGCCCTGTTGCAGCTGTTTCCCGAGAACGAGTTTTATGTCCCGCCCGAATTGGTCATCCGAGCCGAGCAGGCGCGGAACCAGCGTGGCCACTTCAATCTGATTCATCATGAAAGCGGCTACAAAGCGGATATTTATCTGACGGGTGCTGATCCGCTGCACGCTTGGGCGTTACCAAGGCGCCGGCGGATGCAGTGGAGCGACGGCGTGCAGATCGCCGTGGCACCGCCCGAGTATGTCGTGCTGCGCAAGCTGGAGTTCTACCGCGAGGGTCGGTCTGCCAAGCATCCGACCGATATTCGGGCGATTCGGGAAATCACCGGAGTGGACGAAGCGGCGATGGCCCCTTGGCTCGAGCGCATGGGGCTCGCGGGCTCCTGGGAAGAGATGAAGAAATCTTAGTCCGCGTGGCGGACTCGCGGGGCAGGGCTACTCGCTGCCGTTCTGAGGTTTCATTTCGCGCTGGAGTTGGTATTTTCCACGCTCTTCGGACGACATTTTTTTCAGCGCTTGGGTTTCCCTATATTCGTGCGCGTCTGCGAGCATCGTGAAAGCGGCCTCCATCCCCCTTGCCGTGAGCAACGTGCGGACGCGATCAAGTGGAACGCGGAAAAATTCTTTCCGAGCGTTGACCTTGTTCATTCGAAGTTCGCCGAACGCGGAGTGCAGAAATGTCTCAAGGGCGGGGGCGTCGTCGCATGGAATCATGGCATGCCCATCGAAATCGAATGGCACCGAGGCGTCGCTCAGCTCGTCGATGCGGTCCATCGGTTCATGCCGGCGCTCACCGCCGGGTCGGCGCGGAGCGGACGTGATGGCCGCCACGACCCCGCCGGCTAGCGGCCGCCGTCAAAAAAACCGGAGAGGGACAACCGACGCGGTTGTCAATTTTCCCTGTTTGGGCCCTCGACGATCAGGCGCAGCGAATCGAGGCGCAGCCGGGCGGCGGTGATCGCAGTCGTCGTGTGCGCGAGTTGCTCTTGCGCCAGCGCGATTTCAGCGGGGCGGATGTGGTCGTTGATTTTTTGGAGATCGACGAGGCGCTGGAGGTCGGCGGCGAGCGCCGCGGTGGCGCGGGCGTGCGCGCCGGTGATCAGGGTGCGGCTGTGTTCCTCGGCCCGCGCCGTGGCGGACTCGATCATCTTCTTCACGAAACTGACGTTAAAACCGGGCCGTTCGAGAAAGCGGTGGAGCACGCCGTCTTCAAAATCGTCGGCGAGGCTAGCCGCCGGATAAACGTCGGTCTGATCATTGCCGCGCAAATCGACGACGACTCGCACCGGAGTCGGCGCGAGAAACTGGTCCACGTGCCAGCGGGAATCGGCGACGGTCTCGAGGACGAAGACGGTTTCGAGGAGAAGGTTCGGCTTGTCGCTGCGCAGAAAACCGAAGGCGGTGGTGCCGGACTTAGAGTCGATCAAGAGGTCAATGGCATCCTGCACCAGCGAGTGGTCGGGTGAAATAAAACGAATATCTTCGCGCACGATCGCGCGGGCGCGGTCGAAGGTGGCGAGCATCCCGTCTTTCGGAATCGAGGGGAAGCCCTCGACGTAGGCGTGGCTGGGATCGAGGAAAAGATCGCCGGCTTCGTGATCTTTGAGTCGCACTCCAAAATGGTCGAGGAGATCGGAGAGAAACGTGCGGAGAAACGGATCGGCATCAGTCGCGCGCACGCGCTCGATCACCCGAGCGGCGACCGCGGGGTTAAAGGAGTTGAGTTCCAGCAGGCGGTCGCGGCCCCGTTTCATTTTCAACGCCAGCTCCCGGCGGAACTCCACCGTCTCGGCGACGAAGGCGTCGAGCTGGGGCCGGGCGACCTTGGCGCCGCCGGAGCCGTAGTCATGGGCCAGGGCGAGCAGCCGCGCCTTGAACTTGTCTTGATAGTCATTGCCGCCATGGAGGGACGTCTCGAAGGCCTCGAGGCCGCGGTGATACCACTCGACGACACACTCCTCGGCGCTACCGGCGACGTAGGGGACGTGAATGCGGATCGTCTGGGTTTGGCCGATACGGTCGAGGCGACCAATACGCTGCTCGAGGAGGCCGGGGTTGAGCGGGAGATCGAAGAGGACGAGGTGGTGGGCAAACTGGAAGTTGCGGCCCTCGCTGCCGATCTCGGAGCAGATCAGGAGCTGCGCGCCGTCGGGCTCGGCGAACCACGCGGCCTGACGGTCGCGTTGGACGAGCGGCAGCCCTTCGTGAAACAGGCCGACTTTCAGGCTGATTTTTTCCTGCAGAGCGGACTCGAGCGCGATGACTTTGCGCTGAGATTTGCAGATGAGGAGGACTTTGGCCGGACGGTGCGCGAGGAGGAACGCAACGAGCCAGTCGAGCCGCGGATCTTCGCGGAAGGCGTAGCGGAGCGATCCGTCTTCGCCGGTTTCTTCGGCGGCGAGTTCGCGCGAAATGCGGGCGAGGTGGGTGAGGTTTTGGGCCACGTCGAGCGGAGCGGGGCAAAAGGTGCGCGGCGGAAATCCCGTCATCGCGGCCCGGGTGTTGCGGAACACCACCCGGCCAGTGCCGTGTTGGTCGAGGAGCGTTTTGAGGAGCGATTCGCGGGCGCCGGGTTGGGCTTTCGTGAGCGCAGCGAGGTGCTCGGTCAGACGCGCGGAGTCACGGTTGAAGATTTTTTTTAACGCCGTGCGGTCTTTGGGCGCGAGCGGTTTTTGCTCGATGATTTTCTCCGCGATGCCGGCGATGGTGCCGAAGGTCTCGGATTCCGCGACAAACCGGTCGAAGTCGTCATAGCGCGCGGGATCGAGGAGGCGCAGACGCGCGAAGTGACCGGCGAGGCCGAGCTGCGTGGGCGTCGCCGTGAGGAGAAGCAGCCCCGGGCTGCGTTGGGCGAGCTGTTCGACGAGCGCGTACTCGGGACTCACGGCGGTCGGCGTCCACGCGAGATGATGGGCTTCATCAACGACCACGATATCCCAACCGGCGGCCAGCGCCTGGTCGCGGCGTGATTCGATCCCGGCTAAGAACGACACGGCGCAGAGCGCGAGCTGGGTGGCGAGGAACGGATTTTGGCCGGGATCACTTTGCTCGCAGGCGACGCAGCGGGCTTCGTCGTAAATACTGAACCAGAGGTTAAAACGGCGGAGGAGTTCCACGAACCACTGGTGGGTCAGCGACTCAGGCACGAGGATGAGGACGCGTTTCGCTTGGCCGACCGCGAGCAGTCGCTGGAGGATGAGACACGCCTCGATGGTTTTGCCGAGCCCCACTTCGTCGGCGAGCAGCACACGCGGGACCTGACGAGAGGAGACTTCCTGCAAAATGTAAAATTGGTGCGGGATGAGTTCGAGGCGCCCACCCAAAAAACCGCGGACCTCGGATTGCCGGAACTTCGCTTGCGCCTGCAGCGCGCGATAGCGGAGGTCGAAGACTTCACCGGGATCGGTCTGGCCGGCCATGAGTCGCTCTTGCGGGAGATCGACGCTGGTGACGTCAGAGATCGCATCTTCGCGCACCCGACGGCCGGCGCAAACGTAGGTGAGCAGGCCGCTGAGGTCCTCGACGGAGTCGATGGTCAGGGCCACGCCATCGCGCGTGGTGACGCTCTCGCCGACACGGAACTGCACGCGTTTCAACACGGGAGTGCCGAGGGCGTAGAGCCGATTTTCGCGGGTGGCGGGGAATTCGATCCCGATGCGTTTTGCCGCGGGATCGACGCGTGAGACCACGCCGAGACCCAGTTCGGGTTCCCGTTCACTCATGCAACGCTGGCCAACGACAC
>CAMBVX010000371.1 GCA_945871085.1 Opitutus sp. GAS368
CTCAATCTCGAGCACGTGCAGATCAACACGCCCACCCGCCAGAACATTTACACCGTGGCGTGGGGCGCCGGCAACACGGGAGGTCCGACGTTCACGCAGGGTGCGGCGGCCGGCAACGACATCCTCCGGCAGAACGTGACCTACGGCGACCGCACCCGTGGCACAACCTCTGCCGTGCTGCGTTACGTGCACGACGGCGAAATCTACAAGATCGACGCTAACGCGAACTACTCGCGTAGTTGGGACGAACGAAAGGACTTGGAGCATGGTTTTTTTCGCACCATCGGCAGCACGCAAGTGGGGTCGGTGATCGTTCGCGCCGATGGCCTCGACGGCATCTATAACCGGCGTGCGCCGAAGCTCACGGTCACCGACCGCAACGGCCAGGCGGTCGACCCCTACGATCCGGCAGGCTATACGCTGGCCAGCCCCACGAGTCAGCCTAACGAAATTGTCGGCGACATGAAGAGCGCCTCGGCGAACATCTCGCGCAGTTTCGCATTTTCTTCGCCGATGACGCTCAAGGCGGGCGTGCTCATCAACCGCCAGCGGAAGGACAACACGTCTGAGCTCAAGACGTGGACCTTTGCGCCGCCGGCGGGCGTGAGCCGCCTCGTGGGCAGCTACGACCTGATCAACGAGACGCTCTCGTCGCAGTCCTTCTTCAGCGATACGCTGAAGCTGAAGTGGGTCAGCCCGACCAAGCTCTACGATCTCTACAAAACGCGTCCCGAGTGGTTCACCATCAGCGATGCCGCGACCTACCAATCCGGCGTGACCAATTCGCGATACTTTCAGGAAACCATCTCGGCCGCCTACGTCCGCCACGACATCAAGCTGCTCGATAACCGTCTCTGGTTCGTGAGCGGCGTGCGGTTTGAAAAAACCGACGACCACGGCGAGGGCCCGCTTAACGATCTGCGCGCCACCTACCGGCAGGACGCCAACGGCACTCTCCTTCGCGACGCGGAGGGCCGGTTGATTCCGGTCACGACCGATGCGCTCGCGACGGCCAAGCTTCGTTATGTCACGCGCGGGGTCATCGCCGACCGCAGCTACTCGGGCTACTACCCGAGCATCAACGGCACCTACTACATCACCGATTCGCTCGTCGCCCGCCTCGCCTATGCGAAGACCATCGGCCGCCCCGCTCTGTCTAATATCATTCCCGGTATCACCGTGGCGGATCCGGGCGCGGCGGTGCGCACGGCGAATATCGTGAATAGCGGCCTGCGCCCATGGACGGCCGATAACTACGACCTCTCCTTCGAGACCTACGGCATCAAAGGCGCGACGGTCGCGGTCAGTCTCTTCAAGAAGAACATTAAAAACTTCTTCATCGATACGCGCATCCCTGCGACGCTTGAACTGCTGCAGAACTTCGGTCTGTCGGACGACTACCTCGACTACGAGATCATCTCCACCGCCAACGGCGGCAACGCGACCGTCGAAGGTTACGAGGCGAGCTGGCGCCAGTCGCTCTACTTCCTGCCCCCGTGGGCGAAGGGGTTTTCGACTTACGCCAACGCCACCATCTCGCACGTGAGCGGCGAGAGTGCGGGCGAGTTTACGCCGTTTGCCCACAAGAACATCAACTGGGGCGTCAGCTACATTCGCCGGGCGCTGTCGCTGCGCTGGAACGTCTCCTACGCCTACAAAGTCACCGGCGCCGCGGCGGCGGCGAGCGCTACCATCCCCGCGGGCACGCGTTCCTACGTTGCGCCGCAGATCACACAGGACTGGTCCTTCGAGTATCGTTTCGCCAAACAATTTAGCGTCTACGGCGGTGCCCGCAATTTCACCGGCATCGAGAAACGCACCGAGCGCGCCGGCCCGAACACCCCGGCGTGGACGCGTCCGCAAACCTACCAGAATTTCGGCACGCTCGTGACGCTTGGAATTCGCTCCGAATTTTAAGACGGTCGCCGTGAGATGACCCCCACGATCTTCCGACTCCGCGTTTGTTTTTGGCTGGCCGGGTGGAGTGCGGTGCCGGGCGGGGCGATGGCGCAGGGCGCATTTCAAACGATCACCTTCGTCGCCAACGCCGAAAACCAGACGAAGCCGCGCGTGCGCTACACCGGCCACGCGTGGGTCGCCGACCAAGGCGGCTTCCTCGCGGGCACGGGGCGCGGTCACCGTTTGCTGACCGAGGTCGCGCCCGACGCGGGTGATTTCCGGATCGAGCTGGAGCTCAGTCTGCCCGCGGCGAACCGCGAGGTGGCCTTTGTCCTCGGGGGTGACAGCGAACTCTCCTTTGCGGCCGGCGCAAAAGGGTGGAGGCTGCGCGGACGTTTTTTCCGCGCGGGCGATGCCCCGCTCGAATTTGCCGCGCCCGCGATCAAGGCCGGAAAGAGTTTCGCGCTCGTGGTGGAGCGCAAAGCCGAGGTCGTCACGATTTTAGCCGATGGCGCGGTCGTGTACCGCGGGGTGTGCAGTGCGGCGGCCTTGGGTGCGCTCGGCCTCGATCCCGGTGCCGGCACCGTGCGGCTCTATACGTTTGCGGCGAGCGGGGTTTTCGCGGCGTCGCGGATGGCCGCGAGACCGTTCGGCAATCCGTTTGGTTTGCAGTTGCGCCGCGCACCGGACACTGCGGCCGCTGTGTATGAGCCGGTCGTCGTGCGGGGGGCGCTCACGAACGAGAGTTCGATCCTGCGCCTGGCCGACGGCACGCTGGAAACGTATTCGGTCACGAAGCCTGCGAGCGATTCGGTCACAGTGCAGCGCTCGCGCGACGGAGGGCTTGCGTGGTCAGAGCCGCAGACGGCGTTTACGCTGCCGGGGCGCGCCTATTACGCGCTGCAAGTTTTGGCGGCGAGCGACGGCGCGCGTCACGCGGTCGTGCACGTGTTCGGCGAAGGTCCGGGCGGCTACCGCGGCCGCCTCTACGAAGTTTATCACACCACACTCGCCGCGGGTGCTACGACGTGGTCGGCGCCGCAACGGATCGTGCCGGGCTACATCGGCTCGATCCGCGGCTTCATCCAACTCGCGCGCAGCGGTCGGCTCGTGCTCGCCGTGGGGCGCGCGATTCCCACGCGGGAGCAGGCGCCGACTTCCGGTCCCGACTACGGATGGAACGACACCTTTGTCTATTTCTCCGACGATCAGGGCGCGACCTGGCGGCAATCCCCCGACGTGCTTTCGCTCGAGCTCAAAACGCCCAACGTCACCCGCTACGGTGCCGTCGAGCCGGTGCTCCTCGAACTCCGTGACGGCCGCGTCTGGATGCTTGTGCGCGACCGGCAGGGGCGGCTCGTGCAGTCGTTTTCCGCCGGTGGCGAACGCTGGTCTCCGCTGGAGCGGACGCCGTTCATTTCGTCGGATTCCCCGGCCGCGCTGCTGCGCCTGCGCGACGGGAAAATCGTGCTGCTGACGAACGCCTGCCAGAACTGGACCGATCCGCGCAGCTACGCGATGGGCGGACGCGAGGTGCTGCACGCGGCGATCAGTGCCGACGAAGGGAAAACATGGCGCGGTTTTCGCGAGATCCTGCACGAGACCGATGTGGTGAGCGGCGGTGATCGCGGCACGGCTTATCCGACGCTCGCCGAAACGCCCGACGGCAAGGTCGTCGTCGTGAGCGGGCAGGGCGAAGGCAAGCGCGCCATCGTGACCTTTGATCCGCGTTGGCTCGAAGAGCGCGCCGTGCGCGACGAACTCGCGAGCGGACCCGCTGCGTGGACGCAATACGGCGACGAAGGCCTGCGCGTGGAAACGGTCGAAGGTGGCGCGCACGCCGTGGCGATCCCGCTGAAGGCGACGGGGCTATGCGGGGCGCTCTGGAATTTTCCCATCGCCGACGCTGGCGAGCTCCGCGCGCGCATTCAGCTTCCGCCACAGGCCAAAGACGTTCGCCTGAGTCTCAACGACCACTTCAATCGCATCGACGACCAGCACGCGGCGGAGCGCGCCGTGTTTACGCTCGAGGCGGCGAAGATCGAATGGCCGGCCGATGGTCGGGCGCACGATCTCACGCTCACGTGGAGTCGTGCGCAGGAAGCGGGCGAGGTGCTCGCGAGCGTCGACGGGAAAGCGCCGGTGCGCGTCACGGCGGCGCGGGCCGCGCAGTTCGGCGTAAACTATCTCCGCATCGAATTCCGCGCCGAGGCGGACGCCGGGTACGTCACCATCGGCCAGCTCTCCGTTCAACTCCCGCGATGAAACGCATTTTCGCAGTATTGCTCTTTGGTTTTTCGCTCGTCGGCGCCGCGGCCCCGCGCGTGCGGCCGGATTTCGGCGTGGTGTTCAACGACGATGCGGATCTCTCCTTTGTCCTGCCGGACCGGGCGAAGTCCGAGGCGCTCCTGCGGGCAAACGTGGCCGCCCTGGCCGATACGCCGGTGAAGACGTTTGTCTACTGCCTCGGGATGGGCGGCGATTTGCTCTACTACAACACCGAGGTCGCGAGCCGTGTCGGCTGGCGGAAATCGCCCGACGAGAAGCCCGGTTCGCTGATGGAGAAACGCATGGAGAATGCGCGCGGGTGCCTCGCGCAAGGCGCCGACGCGGTGCGCACGGCGGGCGAGACGGCGAAGCAGCTCGGTCTGCGGTTCATCCCGAGTCTCCGCATGAACGATGCGCACTTCATGGCAAATCCGGACGGACACGCGATGACGAGTGAGTTTTGGTTCAAGCACCGGCACGAGTTTACGATCAAGGAATCCCCGCTGGCGTTTCAGGCGGCCTACGGCAACCTGCTTGATTACTCCCACGCGGCGGTGCGGCAGCTCCGGCTCGACACGGTGTTCGAGGCGCTCGCGCGCAACCACGATCTCGTCGACGGCTTCGAACTCGATTTCAACCGCTTCCAGGTTTTTTTCCCCAAGGGCCAAGCAGCCGCCGGTGCGCCGCTTATCACTGAACTGGTGCGCCGTGTGCGCACGCGGCTCGACGAACTTGCCCTCAGCGAGAAGCGCCCGATGCACCTTTTTGTGCGGGTGCCGCCGTCGGTGTCGGACTGCACGACCGCGGGTCTGGAGGTCGAAGGCTGGATCCGCGAAGGCCTCGTCGACCTCGTTTCGCCTGCGCAGATCATGACGCTCGCGGGCGACATGCCGATCGCGGACCTCGTCGCACTCGGGAAACAGCATGGCGTGCGGGTCCATCCTTCGCTCTATCCACGCACCGCGTGGCGGCTGCCGTTCCCGCCCGGCGGGGCGAACCGCTACGCCGGCACCGCAGTCGGACGTGACGGCACACTCGAAGAGATTCGCGGTGCGGCGGCGAACTACCGCGCGATGGGTGTCGATGGATTTTATCTTTTCAATTTCTATAACGCGTTTGGCGCCACGCGGCCTCACGATGAACGGCTTTACCACGTCTTTCGTGATCTCGCGCGGACGGAAAATCTGCGTGGTCAGTCTGCCGTCTATGCGGTGACCAAGAGCAACTATTTCGACGGTCCCGGCTCCTACGCCTACGGGAAGCAACTCCCCGCCAAACTCGCGCCGGGTGTGACGTCGCGGATCGTGCTCTCGATGGCGGGAAATCTCTCGGCGGGACCGTTTCCGCTGCAAGCGTGCGAACTGCGGATGGGATTCCGGGCGTTGCCCGAGGGCGCGAAGGTCGCGATCGCGCTGAATGGGAAACCGATCTTCGAGGGGCCGACCTCGGGCGGTGCGCGCGTCGTGACAAAGCAGCTGGTGAAGACTCCGCCGCGTCAGCCTGATCAAGCGGAAGAGTATCTCCACGTGGCGCTGGCGGCAGGATCGATGCCGGTGCTCGGGGCCAACGAATTTTCGATCACGGTCGCCGGTGCGACCAAGCCGGTTGAGGTCACGGACCTCGAAGTGCGCTACGACTACCAAAACGATCTCGAAAAAATCTGGAACCGCAGCCCGATCCGCTAACCGCCGAATTTTTGCCATGCCCTACACCTTTGCCAAATCCCAGGAGCTCTTTCAACGGGCCCAAAACAGCATCGCCGCCGGCGTGAACAGCGGCATCCGCAAAATGGAGGCGCCGGTGCCGCTCTATTTTACGCGGGGCAGCGGCCCGAATCTCTGGGACGTCGATGGCAACCACTACCTCGACTTCCAGCTCGGGCAGGGAGCTTTGCTTTACGGGCACGCTCCGGCGGGCATGGCGGAGGCGATTGGTGCGCAGGCCAAGCTCGGCACGCATTGGGCGGCGCAGTGCGAACTCGAAATCGAGGTGGCGGAACGCCTGCAAAAAATGATCCCGTCAGCGGAGTTGGTTCGGTTCAACAACTCGGCGACCGAGGTCGTGTTGGCGGCATTTCGGCTCGCGCGCGCCCACACGGGGCGGAAGTTGATTTTGCGTTTTGAGGGTCACTATCACGGTTGGGCCGACGAGGGTCTCGTGGGTTTTGCCAATCCGGTCGCCAGCTGGGGCGACGATGAGAATCCCGCGCGCACGCACCCGAGCAAAGGGGTGATTCCGGAGGTGTTGGACCAGTTCGTCGTGGCGCGTTGGAACGACGTCGATCACCTGCGCCGGCGCGTCGAGCAATTCCGTGGCCAGATCGCCGCCATCGTATTCGAGCCCGTGCTGTGCAACACGTGCTGCCTCGAACCCGTGGAGGGCTTGATGGCGGCGATTCGCGAACTGTGCGACCGCGACGGTATGCTGATGATCTCGGACGAGACGATCACCGGGTTCCGCTTCGGCGCGGCCTGCGCGCAGGGTTACTATAGCTATAAGCCCGACCTCACGATCCTCGGCAAAGCCATCGGCGGCGGCACGCCGTTTGCGGCGCTTGCGGGCACCAAAGCAGCGATGGCGAAAATCCTCTCGGGGGAAGTTGTCCACGCCGGCACCCTCAACGCCAACCCGCTCTGTCTCGCCGCGAGCAAGTGGTGTCTCGCTGAAGTGCTCGCGCTCGGCAGCGTGCATCCCTCACAGAGTCAGGAACTCGGCCGCGCGCTCATGGCTGGTCTCGTGGCTCTCGCGCATGAGTACGGCGTGCCGCTGCGCCCGCAAGGCCCCGGACTCATTTTCCACGCTGTGATTCTGAAGCCCGGTGTGGCGGAAGGCGCGATCCGCGATTACCGCGACTACGTGCGCCGTCACGACGCACCGCGTTGGGCGCACCTGCGGCGCTGCCTGCTCGAGGAAGGAGTCCGTGCAATCGAACGCGGGCTCTGGTCAATCAGCCTAGTGCATACGCGGTCTGATA
>CAMBVX010000372.1 GCA_945871085.1 Opitutus sp. GAS368
AGTCCGTCGGTTGCGGGCCTCCACCATGACTGGTCTGGCACTCCGCCAGATTGAAACGGTGACGCCGGCTCAGACGCGACTTCGGTCGCAACGGGGCGGGCGGCACGGTCCCTGCAAGGGGGCCCTACAGTCGTGAACCAAACCACAAAACCATGTCCACCACAGTCGTTAAACCCGAAATCATCGCAGCCTACAAAACCCACGAGAAGGATACCGGCTCGTCCGAAGTCCAAATCGCGCTCTTGACCGCCCGCATCAATCACTTGACCGAGCACTTGCGCACGCATCGTAAAGACTTCCATAGCCGCCGCGGCCTCCTGCAGATGGCTTCCCGCCGTCGCAAACTCCTCGACTATACCAAAAAGCACGACCTGCCCACGTATACCGAGCTGTTGCAGAAGCTGAGCCTTCGCAAATAACGCTTTCGTCACACAGGCGACCCGATCCGCGGGTCGCCTGTTGTCTTTACTGACACTCGATTCCAAGCCGGGACATTTCCGTTTGCCGCTTTCGGGCCTGAACATTGTGCGGCGGGCTTAACGCCCGCCAACCGATGGCACCAAACGGAAATCTCTCGCGTAAGGCGCGAGGAGATAAGAGCGGGTTTGTAAAACCCAACCACCCCGCGGCAGTGCATTACTGCGCCGCCGCTGCTTCCGTAAATCGGAAGCCACCGGGCCGTCATCAGCCGTGTCGCTGACCGTCCCGTTCCATCCGCGACACACCGTCCGTTATTGTCCGCATCCGAATCGAATCCGAAAATGAAACAGAAACATAATGTCACCGTCGCCGGCCTGAACCTCACGTTCTCCACCGGCTCCATCGCCCAGCTCGCTGGCGGCGCCGTCAACGTCAACGTCGGCGAGACCAACGTCCTCGTCACCGCCTGCGCCGCGACCACCATGCGTCCAGGTCAGGACTTCTTCCCACTCACCTGCGACTACCGCGATAAATACGCCGCCGCCGGCCGTTTCCCCGGTGGCTACTTCAAACGCGAGGGTCGGCCCTCCGAGCGCGAGATTTTGATCTCCCGCCTCTGCGACCGTCCGTGCCGCCCCCTCTTCCCCGAGGGTTTCCTCAATGAAGTCCAAATCATCGGCACGCTCCTGTCGGCCGATTTGGTCAACGATTCCGATATCGCGATGGTCAACGGCGCCTCCGCTGCCCTCGCCATCTCCGACATTCCGTGGAACGGGCCCATCGGCTGCGTCCGCGTCGCGCTCATCGAGGACAAATTCGTCGCGAACCCCACCATCGAGCAGATGTATGCCTCGTCGCTCGACCTCATCTACGTCGGCAACGCGAAAGACATGCTGATGATCGAAGGTTCCGCCGATCAAATCACCGAAGAGAAATTCATCGAGGCCCTCGCGTTCGGTCACGAGTCCATCCAGCCAATCATCACCGCCATCAAGGAACTCACCGTCCTCGCCGGCAAACCCAAGGCCACCTTTAAGCTCGTGGGCGCCACCCCCGAGGCCCGCGCCATCATCGAGCGGGTCGTCCCCGCTGAGCGCGTTTCCGCCGCCATCTTCGGCTTCGAGAAAAACGTCCGCTCCGCCAACGTCAAAAAGCTCAAGGACGAAGCCAAAGCCGCCCTCACCGCCGAGCTCGGCGACGGCAAGTTCACCGATGTCGACCTCAACGTCGTCTTCGAAGATCTCCAATACAAAGCCTACCGCGCCACCGTCCTCGCCAAGGGCGTCCGCTCCGATCACCGCGATGCGAAGGCCCTCCGCCCACTCCAAGCGCAAGTCGGCGTCCTCCCCCGCGTGCACGGCTCCGCCATGTTCCAGCGCGGCGACACCCAGAACATCGCCATCGTCACCCTCGGGCCCACCAAGGAAGCCCAGGACATGGACGGCCTCACCGGCGGCGCGAAGTCCAAGAGCTTCATCCTCCACTACAACTTCCCGCCGTTCTCCGTCGGTGAAGCCGGCCGTTTCATCGGCCCCGGCCGCCGCGAAATCGGCCACGGCGCGCTCGCCGAGCGCTCCCTCGTCCCCGTGCTCCCGCCCGAGGACGCGTTCCCCTACTCCATCCGCGTCGTCTCCGAGATCATGGCCTCCAACGGCTCCACCTCGATGGCCTCGATCTGCGGCGGCTGTCTCGCCCTCATGGACGCCGGCGTGCCGATCATCGCTCCCGTCGCCGGTATTTCCTGCGGTCTGATGACCGAGATGGACGCCACTGGCGCCATCACGAAATGGACCACCATCACCGACATCCTCGGTGAGGAGGATCACTTCGGCGACATGGACTTCAAAGTCGCCGGCACCACCAAGGGCATCACCGGCTTCCAACTCGATCTGAAGATCAACGGACTGCCCTTCGAGATCGCCAAGACTGCGATCTTCCAAGCCCGCGACGCCCGTATCGAAATCCTGAAGACGATGCTCGGCTCCCTGCCCGCGCCCCGCGCCGGCCTCAGCCAATACGCTCCCCGCATCCAAACGATCCAGATCGATCCCGAGAAGATCGGTCTCCTCATCGGGCCTGGCGGCAAGACGATCCGTCGCATCACCGAAACCACCGGCGCGCAGATCGACATCGCCGACGACGACTCCGGCAAGATCTTTGTCTATTCGAACAATGGCGAGGCGATGAACCGCGCCCTGGCCGAGATCGACGGTCTCTGCGGCGGCGGTGGCGGTCCTGGTGGCGGCGGTGGCGGCGGCGGCGCCCCAATCGAAAACGGGAAGCTCTACAATGGCCGCATCACCGGCATCAAAGACTTCGGCGCCTTCGTCGAATGCACCCCGGGCAAAGAAGGCCTTTGCCACATCTCCGAACTCGCCGACTTCCGCGTGCGCCGCACTGAAGACGTCGTGAAGCTGGGCGAGATGATCTGGGTGAAGTGCATCGGCATCGACGAGCGCTCCGGCAAAGTCCGCCTCTCGCGCAAAGCCGCCATGAAGGACATGGAAGCGCAGAATCAAGGTGGAGGCGAAGCCGCCCCCGCCGCGCCCGCGCCCCAAGCGTAACGATTCGTTCTCGTTCTCCTAATCGTTCTCGTTCTCTCAGCCGGAGTCGCCTCAAGCGCTCCGGCTTTTTTGCGCCCGCCCCACGGCTTGCTCCGCGTAGCCCTGCTCGCGAGAGCAGGGACCGTCGGCCATTTTCAATCGCCCCCGCCCCTCACCGCTTCCCCGCCGCCTCCGCCGCACCGGACAATTTCTCCCCGCTCAAGCCCGCCGCCGATACCGCCCGGGCCACCGCGCGCAATTGATCGCGCAATTGCGCCACGGCCTTTTCCGCCTCGGCTCGGGACTTCTGCTCAGCGCGCAAATCCTGCTCCAAGCCAGCCATGGCCGCGCGCGCCCGCTCGGACTGCTCCACCGCCGTTTTCAAATTAATGCTCATCGCGGCATTCTCCTGCCGCACTCGCTCCACCTCAGAAAAAATATTTCCGACCTCCTGCTTGAAAGCGGCATAAGACTTGAGGCTGGCCGAAAGTTTTTCGTCGGCTGCATCGATCGGTGCGGCCGCGGGCGTCGCCTTCGCGGGTTGCGCGCGTTCGGCGCGGAGTTTGGCATTCGCGGCGCGCAAGGTCGCCAACTCCTTCGACGCGTCGCCGAGTTGCTGGACCAATTTCGCCGTCTCGCCCGTGTTCGCCGCCCGCGTATCACCGGAGGAAGTGGCCTGAGTGCCGGTGCTCGTGGTAGTGTTGGCTGCGGGTGCGCTGGCTGCACGGGCTTCCCGTTCCGCCCG
This sequence comes from Opitutus sp. GAS368, assembly GCA_945871085.1. Classification (GTDB taxonomy): domain Bacteria; phylum Verrucomicrobiota; class Verrucomicrobiia; order Opitutales; family Opitutaceae; genus GAS368. The sequence goes on from CAMBVX010000372.1 coordinate 3,709, forward strand.
CCACGTGCTGCGAGGAGCGTCCGCTCCTGCGGTGGCGACCGCGGGCTTCTCCGCCAGCGTATCAGCTTTCGCTCCGTCCGCCGCAGAACGGGGCGCGCTCGATGCTTCATCCGAAGATGTCGCCGCCACGGTTTCACTCGACGATGACCCGCTGCCCTCCGTGGGGACGCTGGCGCAGCCGCCCAAGGCAAAAACGCCGACCAAAGTAAGGAGTGGGAAAAAATTTCGACAGGTCATAGTCGCGAGAAAATAAATGCGATCTCACGATGGCAAACCTTCGCGGCGAACTCTCCCGCGTGTCGGTTCCACCGCTCCTTCGCCGACACCATCCCCCCGCACCAGCTGGCTACCTCCACCGAGGAAAGACATTGCAACGCGGAGCGTGCGGAGGCGAAACCATTTTGGTGCGCCGCTGAGGTGGCTCCCGACCGGTGAGCCGCTCGCGCGCTTCATTTCGACCTGTCTGGCTCCACGTCCTCCGCGTTTCAACTGCCCTTCTTAAATTTAATCCATTCCGCCTTCAGTCTGCCAACGCCATCGACATTTCTAGGGTTTCCCTTTCACGGCTTTCGTGTGTTTCGTCGTTTCACTACCATGAAATTTCTCGTCACCAACGACGACGGCATTCACAGCGGCTTCCTCCACGAACTCGTTTTCGCCCTCCTCGCCGCCGGCCACACTGTCGCCGTCGTCGCGCCCAAAACCGAACAGAGTTGGATCGGTGCCGCCAAATCCCGCAACCGCCCCGTCCACGCCGTCGCGGCCGATCATGGCCTCGGTTGCGCCACGTGGGTCGTCGACGGCACGCCCAGCGACTGTGTCAATATCGCCCTGGATCATCTCCTCCCGCCCGAACTAAAACCCGACGGCGTCGTCAGTGGCATCAACATCGGACTCAACGCCAGCCTCGGTTTCATTATCGCCAGCGGCACCATCGGCGGTGCCTGGGAGGGCGCCCTGCACGGGCTGCCCGCCGTCGCGCTCTCGCAGGACCTCACCGCTGCAATCTATGATCGCCTCAAGGCCGCCGGCGACATCCCCGACGCCGAGCTCCACTCGATCCTCAAGATCTCTGCGCGCCACGCCGCGCAACTCGTGCCGACTTGCCTCGCCGCCACACCGCCGCGCGAGTTCATTGTGCACAACCTCAACTTCCCGCTTCCCTGCAGCGCCAACACCGAAGTCCGCCGCACCGTCCCCGCTCGCGTCGTGGTGCCCGGCCTCTTCAGCCCCGCTGCCGATGATGGCACACACCGCCTGATTTTCCGCCTCGGTGATGACCTCTCGCCCGCCGAACCGCTCACCGACCGTAACGCCCTCGCCGCAGGTTTCATCAGCCACACCGTGCTCGACTATAAGAAACTCGGCTCACTTTGAGGCCGCGGTCCGCCGGATGTTAGGTTGGTCTAATTTTTTCCACCTGCTGCGCCTTCTGCACCTTCTGGCGGCAAATCCCCTCCGGCCACGCAGTCACTTCGGCTCCGTCGGCAAATCCGCCCGGAAGACGACGCCACTGCGAAACACCACTTCCTTCACGTCCTCCGCGCTCGGCCGTGACCGCATCGGTCCGCTCAACCCGCCACCACCGATGCCGATTCCGCCGATTCCTCCACTGATTCCCGTCCCTCCGCCGATTCCAATTCCGCCGCCTCCGCCCGTGATAATCCCGGTGCCTCCTCGGCCCGTGCTAATCCCAATCGAAGGCCCACCGATGCCCGAAGGATAGCCCGAACCCGGATACCCACCGCTCGGATACCCACCGCCCGGATAACCGGAACCTGGATAGCCACCGCTCGGGTAACCACCACCCGGATAGCTCGCACCCGGATAACCCATCATCGACGGATCTTCGCCGCCTTTTCTGTAAACCCAAATTTCATCTCCCGGCCCGCCGCCGGGACTCGCCACCACTTCACTCGGCGTGCCCCAGGCCACCTTGACCATTTCCGGCAACATCCCCGGCTCCACTTTGCCATCGAGCACCGCTTGCTTGGTCTCGATCGGCCACGACTCATAAATATCCCGGTTCGAATCGATCCGCGACATCTGGCCCGACGCACATCCGCCCAAGAAAATCGCGGCAACTATTCCCACGCCAGCCGCGCAACAGAGGTAATTGCGACTCTTCATGTCCCCACCATGCACCAAACCGTCTACCCGTAAAGTGCCCGGTGATTTTCCTGCACGCCTTCTCACCAGCCCCCATCTCACCGTCCCCGTCCCCGTCTCCCGTCTCCTGTCTCCTGTCTCCTATCCGCTGTCCCCTGTCTCCCGCCTCCCCCCTCACCGCCGCGCGTCCGCCCGCCACGCACTCGGCGTCCGCCCGGTCTCTCGTTTGAACACCACACTCAGATACTCAACATGCTCAAACCCCGTGCGCTCCGCCACGAGGTAGAGCGGCAGCTCTGTCTCGCCCAAAAGCTGTTTCACACGCGCGAGCCGCACGTGCAAAATCTCCTCACGTGGCGTGCAACCGAGCAGCCGTTGAAACCGCAGCTCCAAGACCCGCCGGGAGAGCGGCACGACGCGCAACACCGCGTCCACCGTGATCCCCTCGCACGCATGCTCCCGGATGAACTGCACCGCCCGCGCCACCTCGCGATCATCCACCGCCAACACCGCGGTCGATTGTCGTTCCGCGATTCCGAGCGGCGGGATCAGATGCGCCGTCGTCGGCACGCGCTTACCCGCCATCATTTGATCCAGTAAGGCCGCGGCTTCGTAGCCCGCGCGATGCGCATTCGGGATCACACTCGACAGCGGCGGCGACGCCAACTCACAGAGCAGCGCATCATTGTCCACCCCGACCACCGCCACGTCGTCCGGCACGGCCAACCGCGCTCCACGACACGCGTCGAGCACCTGCTGGCCGCGAATGTCGTAACACGCCATGATCCCCACCGGCTTGGGCAAATCCCGCAGCCACTGCATCAGCTTGCGCGATTCTCCCGCCACGTCACCGGTCGCCCTCACCGGCTGAAAAATTGCACAATGATATCCCGCCGCCGCGATGCGCGCGGCAAAGTGTTTCCCCCGCCACACCGACCAGTTGAACCGTGCGTCCCCGCAAAACGCGAAGCGCTTGAACCCACGCTTCAGCAGGTGCTCGGCCGCCAACCGCGCGATCTCCTCGTCGTTCGTCTCGACCCACGGCAGCGTCGGCACCAGCCGCGCCGCGCTCAGATCCACCGCCGGCAACCCCGTGCGCACCACCGCCCGCGCGATGCGCGGCGTCTCGATCCGCGCAATAATTCCGTCGCCCTTCCAGCCCGCCAACCACGGCGGCGGATCGTCACCCCGTCCTTGCTCCATCAGGTGAAACGACCACGGCCGATGCTCGCGGATATAGTGCACCACCCCCTGCAACAGTCCGCGCGCATACGCATTCGAGGTCTCGATCAAGACCGCCACCTC
>CAMBVX010000373.1 GCA_945871085.1 Opitutus sp. GAS368
CAGCGGCGGCTACTTCGAGTCCGCCCTCTTCACCGACAGCGTGAGCTTTGAACTCACCGGCCGGCCCCGCCTCCCGCGCACCGGCGAGGGCATCGAGACCAGCCTGCGTTTCAATCTGCTGAACGAACGCCTCACCGCCACCCTCACCCACTTCAAGACGACGGCCGAGAACAACGCGGTCGCCCTCAGCACCGCGGCGCAAAACGAGCTCAACGCGTTCCTCCCGGTGGGCGGCCGTCTCCTCAGCGGCGCCGACTATCGCGACCAGGCGACCGAAGGCTGGGAGTTTGAAATGCAGACGAACCTCACGCGCCAGTGGACCATGCTCGCCACCTATTCGGTCAACTACGTGCAGTTCGACCGCTTGTTCCCGCTCGTGCGACCCTACCTCGCCGCCGCCCGCGCCGCCGCCACGGCTCAAGGTCTCGAACCCAACACTGCCACCAGCATTACCCAACTCGAACTCGATACCGCTGAGGGCAACATCTCCACCCTCCGCCGTGAGACTGCCGCGCTGACCACGCGCTACAGCTTCACCGAAGGCAAATTCAAAGGCTTGGCGGTCGGCACCGCCTTCCGCTACGCGTTGGGCAAAATCCGCAACCAGGTAGTAGTTAATAATATCGTCGTGCTTCCCAAGATCCGCACCAAGAGCTACGTGCTGTTGAACCCGTTCATCAGCTACCGCAAGAAGCTGTTCAATCACCACTTCACGGCCCAGCTCAACATCAACAACGTCCTCGGCGAAGACTCCGAGCAGGGCAACAACTACACGTGGCAGCGCCCGGTCGAGCCGCGGAGTTATGTCACGACCGTCACGATGGAGTGGTGAGTCCGGTGGCACGCCACGCTGCCCACTACCGTCGATCCGACCTGCATCAGCGCCGCCGACCGCGCGACCGCAGTTACCACGCCCGTTGCGCCGAAAGTAGCCGCGAAAAAAGCCGCACCCGATCGCGCCGCCGCCTTTGAACGCATGGACACCAATCACGACGGCGTCCTCACCCTCGAAGAATACATCGCCGGAATGAAAGACGCACCGAATCTGCCGCAGCGCTTCAAAAACTTCGACAAAAACGGCGACGGCAAATCGAGTCGCGCGGAGTTCGTTACGCCCTCCGGCAAGTGAACCACTCCGTCAACGCACCATGAAATTTATCTTCACTCTGACTGCCGCGTTGTTGACCACGCCTACAACGCCGCCGAAGACAGCTTCGACCTTCTGCCGGTATTGCTCGGCCATGATCGCGGTGCGCCGGCCCGCCCCTACACCTTGCACCAGACGATCAGCCTCGCGCTCGCCATCCGCCAGGGGCCGTGGAAATACTTGGATCACCGCGGCTCCGGCGGAAACAACTACGACAAGATCGAACTAAAACTCTTCGCTCTGCCCGACAAAGCACCGGAAGCGCCCGGCCAACTCTACAACCTCGAGACCGATCCCGGTGAAACGACGAATCTCTATTTTGCGCACCCGGAGAAAGTGCACGAGCTGAAAGCGCTGCTCGACGCGAACAAAGCCGCCGGCCGCAGTGCAACTCTTTCCACCCCGACCACACAAAACACCACACCCGACCCCACCAAACCTCTATGAACACATTCACCCGCTCCCTCCGCGCCACTGTGGCCATCCTTCGTGAGTTCATCGCGTTGCATGAGGCATGGGAAAAGGACTTGGCTTCGAGGTAGAAGCCCCCGAGTAAGCTGCGCGGCATTCATCAAAACCCCCATGCCCGCCCAACCACGTCCAATGATGGTCGCCGCGAGCGTGGGCGAGTGGTTCCCCGTCCACTCGCTCAGGCTCGCGACTACGCCAACCCAGTCGAAAAAACCTTCGGTGTGTCAGCACGATCACGCGCGACGGGGCTCGCTGGGCCAGAGGATTTTCTTTTGTTCTTTTGGAGTCGTCTAGTGCACCACCGTCACAGCCACCAGACCACGCTGAGCTGATTACCCCGCAACCCCATGAACCCTCCCACCCTGTCTACGCCCCCTCGCTCGTCGTCACGGTTTCTCTCCGTCTCGTTCGCCCTCCTTCTCTCCCTCTCATTCGCCGGCCCCATATCCAAAGCTCGCGCACAACCCGCCAGTGGCGCCTCTCCCCGGAGCGAGGCGGCGACGGGCTCCATCTCCGGTCGCGTGCAAAGCGAGGTCACGGGCCAATACCTCCTCAACGTCCGCGTCACGGTCAAAGGAACCGCCCTCACCGCCTTCACCGACACCTACGGCACCTTCCGTCTGGCGCAGATCCCGAGCGGCGAGGTGACGCTTGTGGCGTTCTACTCCGGGCTCGATCCGCAACAGCTGACGGTGAAGCTTGCGCCGGGCGAGAGCGTCGAGCGCGACATCAGCCTGAGCACGCGCACGACGGCCGGCGACAAGTCCGGCGTCGTGAAACTCGATCCCTTTGTGCTCACCTCCTCGAAACTCACCGAGGGCGAGGCGCTCGCGACCAACGAGCAGCGCTTCGCGCCGAACATCAAGAACGTCGTCGCCACCGACGCCTTCGGCGACGTCCCCGATGGCAATATCGCCGAGTTCATGAAGTTCCTCCCGGGCGTGACGGTCGGCTACGAGGACGAGATGCCGACGTCCGTCTCGATCCGCGGCTTCGGTGGTGCCATGACGAACGTGATGACCGACGGTGCCACCTTGGCCAATTCCGCGCGCATCGGCTCTTCCCGCGAATTCGACTTCATCCAAGTCTCGATCAACAACGTCTCGCGCATTGAGGTCACCAAGGTTCCCACGCCCGCCAATCCCGCCAGCGGCCTCTCCGGGAGCGTGAATATGGTGAGCAAGAATTCCTTCGAGCGCAGCCGCGCCCAGCTCAACTACCGCCTGACGTTCTCGGGCCATGGCGACAACCTGAAGATCTCCCGACAACCGTTCCCCTTCGACACCTACGAACGCCCCATAAAACTGGGCTTCGACTTCGACTACACGCTTCCGGTCAGCAAGAACTTCGGCCTCGTGCTGACCGCGCTGCAGTCGTTCACGATGTCCGATCAGGAGAGTTCGAACACGACTTGGAACGCCACCGCCGCCGGCACCGGCGCCACCCCGTCGCGGCCGTTCCTCCAGACCCACACGCTCCTCGAAGCCCCCAAATGGCGCGACCGCAACTCGGCCGGCCTGAAGCTCGACTGGCGCGTCTCACCCAATTCCGTCCTCACGCTCGGCATGCAGGCCAACTACTACCGCTACGTGAACGGCAACCTGCAGCGCACCACCAGCGTCGGCACCAATGCCGTGCCGTCGCTCGCCGCTGGCGCGCCGCTCACCTTCGGCGAAAATTTCGCGCGCAGCGCGACGGGGCGCGGCACCGCCGGCTTCAGCTCGAACTTCCTCCACGACTACGCCAAGACCCTCAGCGCCAACTCGCGCTATCGCTACCAAAGCGCCGACTGGCTGGTCGACGCCGGCGCCAACGCCTCGAAGTCCATCACGTGGCGGCGCACCATCGCCAAGGGCCATTTCAACAGCTTCGGCAGCGGCCTGATGGAAACCGTCGGCGTGCGCGTGAATTTCGAGGACATCCGCCCCGAGGGCCCCGGCCGCACCCGCGTGTTCGACGCCAACAACCGCGAGATCGATCTCTTCGATCTCCGTAATTTCCGCCTCAATACCGCCAGTGGCGGCACCTACCGCAACTACACCGACGACACCGCCGGGCTCGACCTCAACGTCAAGCGCAGCCTGAACCTGTTCCGAGTGCCGGTCACTCTGCAGACCGGCGGTCTCCTCGGCATCCAGGACCGCGACCACCGGCGGGAGTCGCTCGGCTACACGTACAATCCGGCCAATCCCGCCGACCCCACACTCGCGCCGTTCCGCATGCAGGTTTACCGGGATGATCCGAACTATTGGGCCAACCAGCCCATTCCCTGGGCTTCGCCCAACCGTATGGTCGAGGCGTGGGGCAAAAACCGGAACCTGTTCACCCAAACCGCCGCGCAGATCGTGGCCTCCGAGCAGGCGCGCATCAACGGCTCGGAGACGTTCAAGGAGATCACCACCGGAGTCTACCTCCAGGGCGAGGCGCGGCTCCTCCGCAACCGGTTGACCGTGCTCGCGGGCGCGCGCTTCGAGCGCATCCACACCAAGGCGCAGGGCCCGCTCTTTGAGCCCGGAAACGCATTTGTCCGCACGGCGTCAGGAGCGTATGCCCGCAATGCCGCCGGCGGTCGCATCCGCCGGCCGGAAGCCGGCGCCGCCGGCTCGCTGGAGGATCTGCGCCTGGTCCGCACCGAACTCGGTCAGGGTACCAACGGCGGTTATCAGGACTACTACCCGAGCGTCCACCTCACCTACAACGCCACCGCCAACCTCCTCTTCCGCGCCGCCTACGCGCTGACTTACGGCAAGCCCGACTACGGCAACCTCATTCCCAACACGACCGTCACCGAGAACGATGTCGCCGAGGGCGCGGACCCTTCCGTCCTCCGTGGCTCGCTCAACGTCAGCAACCCGGCGCTCAAGCCGTGGAAGGCGGACAATTTCGATCTCTCCGCCGAATACTACACTGAGAGCGGCGGAGTGTTCAGTGCGGGCGTGTATCGCAAGGACATCGCCGGCTTCTTCGACAACCGCGTGACCCTGGCCACTGCGGCGGACCTGGAGGCGCTCGGGCTCGAACCGGAATACGTGGGCTGGATGCTGGCCACCACCGTCAACGGCGGCGACGCGCGCGTGGATGGGATCGAGTTCAACCTCCGCCAGTCGCTCGAGCCCCTCGGCCGGTGGGTGCGGCATTTCTCGGTCTTCGCCAACGCCACCAAGCTGAAACTCTATGGCAGCCGCACGGCGGCCTTCGGCAGTTTCATACCCGAGAACATCAACTGGGGCTGCACCTTTTCTCGGAATCCCGTCACGATCATGCTCAAGTGGAATGCCCGAGGGGAACAGCGGTTTGGTGCCGTGCCCGCGATGGGACCGGATGCGGGCAACTACCAGGAGAAGCGGACCACGATGGACGTAAACGCCACCTACCAGTTCAACCGCCGGCTGTCGCTCTTCGTGAATGGCCGCAACATCCTCGACGTGGACAATCTCCAGCTTCGCTACGGTTCGCAGACGCCCGGCTACGCCAAGATCGGCATCTCCTCCAAGTTTGGCGTCGCGTGGACCGCCGGGTTGAAGGGCACCTTCTGATCGGCAGGCCATCACCCACGTCCATCCCGCCATCTATCCTCCCATGATGAAAACCATTTACCCACTTTTCAGCCTATGGCTCTGCACGCTGGGCATCACCCTGTGCGCTGCGCCGCAGCCGAACATTGTGGTCATCATGGCTGATGATCTCGGCTGGCGGGATCTGCATTGCTACGGCAACGAGCAGATCGACACACCGTTCCTCGACCAGTTGGCCGCAGAGGGCATGCGGTTTACGGACGCCTATGCCGCAGCTCCCGTCTGCTCACCCACCCGCGCCGCGATGATGACCGGTCTGGCCCCGGCGCGATTGCGGCTTACCAATCATGCCCCGGGCAATCCGGACGGATTCTCGCTGCCCGGCTCCGATCTGCAGGAGCCCGAAACCGTCCGCAATCTCGCGCTTTCCTACACGACCATCGCCGAGCGCTTGTCCGCGGCCGGCTACGCCACCGGTCACGTCGGCAAGTGGCATCTTTCGTATGTCAACCCGCGCGGCAGCAAGAAGCTCGATCAGCGCGAGCTTTATCCTGAGAAGCAGGGCTTCGACGTGAATATTGGAGGCAACTCGAGCGGGGGCCCGCCTAGCTACTTTTCACCGTATCGAAACCCCACCCTCAGGGATGGCGAAGCGGGGGAATATTTGCCGCAGCGGCTGGCCGATGAGGCGATGAACTTTGTTCGCAGCAACCGTGGCCGCCCGTTCTTTCTGAATTGGTGGCCTTACTCCGTTCATTACCCGATGCACGCGCCAACCGAGCTGATCGCGAAATACCGGCAGCGCAAAGAGGTGAAAGATCCGGTTTACGCTGCAATGATCGAGGGCATGGACGCCGCCATCGGGCGCTTCCTCAAGCAGCTCGATGAAACGGGGCTGCGCGCCAACACGCTGATCCTCTTTAAGTCCGACAATGGTGGATACAGCGGGGACAACCGGCCGCTGCGCGGCTTCAAGGGAACGCTCTATGAGGGCGGCATTCGCGTGCCGTGGATCGTCCGCTGGCCGGGCAGGGTGCCGGCCGGGTCCATTTGCGCCACCCCGGTCATCAGCACGGACTGCCACCCCACGCTGCTCGAAGCCGCCGGCCTGCAGCCGGCTCCTGGCAGCACTTTGGATGGGCGCAGTCTGATCCCTTTGTTCGAGCAAAAACCCGGCTTCGACCGCGACGCCATCTTCTTCCACTACCCCAACTACGCCTTCCACAAGAAAAACCGTCTCGGCAGCGCGATGCGCGCAGGAGATTTCAAACTCATCACCTACTACGACAACGGTGAGCTCGAACTCTATCGACTCTCCAGCGACATCGGAGAGGAAGAGAACCTGTCTCAGCAACACCCGGAAATTGTCCGGCGGCTCAAGGACAAGCTTGATGCGTGGCTCCGGCAAACCGACGCGCGGCTGCCGGTTCGCAAAGCGACAAAATAATCTCCGCCCCCTTCCACAACATTCATGAAATCCATCGGTATCGCGCTCCTCCTGCTCCTCGGTGGAGTGTGCACGACACGCTCGGCCGCGCCGAGCAACCCAAGCCAAACGGCTCGCCCTCGACTCCAGATCATCAACGGGAGCGCGCAGTCCGCGGACATCTTCTGGCTCAAGAGCGACACCGAGCGCGTGCCGAACGGCTCTGTCGCACCGGGTGCGAACACGGTCATCCCGACCACACTCGGCCACCGCTTCGCCATCGTTGGCCGCGACGACCAGGCCGAGCGCGTCGTCACCAGCCAGGTGCCGGTGCAGGGGTTTCGTTTTGATCCGCCGGACAAGGACGGTGTGCCGGCATTCTACACGCAACGGGTGAGCGCGGGCGGTTTTCCGATCGTGGCATCGGCCACGGTGAACCCCTACGCGCTCAAGGAAGCCGCCTATCTCGTGGACTTGATGCTGGCCAAACGCCCCGACGTGCGCGCGGCGATGATACAAAGTGGCGCGCGCCTCTCCATCCTCGCGTGGAACGAGTTCACCTG
>CAMBVX010000374.1 GCA_945871085.1 Opitutus sp. GAS368
CAAGGCGTGAACGGCGAAGTCGAAATGGCCGCCGCCTTCACCCGTGCCGGCTTCAAGGCCATCGACGTCCACATGACCGACATCCTCAGCGGTCGCGTTAGCCTCCGCGATTTCCGCGGCCTCGCCGCCTGCGGTGGCTTCAGCTACGGTGACGTCCTTGGCGCCGGCGAGGGCTGGGCCAAGAGCATCCTCTTCAACGCCCGCGCCCGCGCCGAATTCGCCGCCTTCTTCGCCCGCGAAGACACCTTCGCCCTCGGCGTCTGCAACGGCTGCCAGATGATGAGCAACCTCCACAGCATCATCCCCGGCTCCGACCACTGGCCGCGCTTCGTGCAAAACCAAAGCGAGCGCTATGAAGGCCGCTACGTTTCCCTCCTCATCGAACCGTCGCCCAGCATACTCTTCGCCGGCATGGAAGGCAGCGTCATCCCGATCGCCGTCGCCCACGGCGAAGGCTACGCCGAATTCGCCGATCCCGCCGCCATGCAACGCTGCAGCACCTCGGGCCTCGTCGCGGCAAGGTTCGTAGACAACCACCACCACGTCACGGAACACTACCCGCTCAACCCCAACGGCTCGCCCCAAGGTATGACCGCCCTCACGACCACCAACGGCCGCGTGACGATCATGATGCCGCATCCCGAACGCGTCTTCCGCAGCGCCTGCATGAGCTGGGCTCCGACCACCTGGGGCGAAGACTCCCCCTGGATGAAACTCTTCCGCAACGCGCGGGCTTGGGTGGGGTAAGCAAACGCAACGAATCGCTGTCTCGACCGACAACGAATGAAACTCCCCATCTGCTTTCTGTCCGTGGCCCTCCTCACCACCGTTCAATCACGGGAAATCGCGCCGGGCTTCGTAAGCTTCGATGAGCCAATGGGCCTCGAGGGGGAAAACTACGAGAATCTAGTTTGGGAAGACGGCAAGGCTCTGCGCGTCAGCGCGCAGACTGAAGGTGAAATCAAATACGAACCATAGCTTTTGCGCGTTGAATATCTAGATTTCATCGTCGGTTGATTCGGGAGGTGACAGCCGCCACGAATCGAAAAAACTCGCGCTGGCTCGCTGGCACGCCGGTTGCATCTGCGCACCGATTGCCTTTCCTCGCACCCACTCTTCACCTCGGTATGCGCTCCACCCTTCCCCCTGTCTCCGCTCTCCTCTCCCTCGTCGCCGTCGCCTTTTTCGCTCCCACCGCTCCCCGCGCCCACGCCGCGCCCCCCGCCGCCGTCTTCGACGACATCAAGGTCCACGCGACGCCCGACGAACTCTACCGCCTGCTCTTCGCGCTCCCCAAGGGCGGCGACCTCCACCACCACAGCGGCGGCGGCGTGCCCATGGACTACGTCGTCGAATATTACACAAACCCCGCCCGCAATCGCGGCCAGAAATTCTACCTGCGCACCACCATCACGCACGTGCCCGGGGCCCCCGCTCCCGCTCTGCCCGCAGTCCTCTTCCACGTCGTTCGCGAATCAACCTGGAAAGCCTATTCTCCCGCCCTCCGCGCTCAGTGGAAACTCGTGACCGACCTCACCCCTGACGAAAAGGCCGCGTGGCTCTCCGGCCTCAAACTCGATCAGCCCGGGGAAAGCCGCGACGAGTTTTTTGAGAAAACCTGGTTCCGCCTCGGCCCTATCTTCGGCGACATCACCCTCGGCCCCGACCTGCTCATAGAAAATATGAAGGCCTTCGGCCGCGAGGGCGTCCGCTACGTCGAAATGCAAGTCAGCCCGTGGGGCGCCACCGACGGCGACGGTCGCCCAGTCTCAGCCGAAGACTACTATCTCGCCTACAAAGCTCGCCTCGCCCAACCCGACGCCCTCGCCACCGGCGTCACCGTGCGCCTTCAGATCGTCGTCATCCGCTTCCTCCCCGGCGCGGAGGACAAAATCCGCGACGCCTTCGCGTTCATCGACGCCCACCGCGATCTCTTCGTCGGCATCAATCTCGCCGGGCGCGAAGACAACGGCAAGGGCCAGGCCGCCCGCTTCACCCATGTCTTTCGCGAAATGCAGCGCAAATTCCCGCGCATCCCCCTCGCCATCCACGCCGGCGAATCCGACGAGGCCAACACCAACATCCGCGACACTCTCCTCCTCGGTGCCGACCGCATCGGTCACGCCGTGAATATCCTCAAAGACCCCGCGACCTACCTCCTCCTCCGCCACAATCGTTACCTCGTCGAAATCAATTTGGTCAGCAACCGCCTCCTCGACTACGTGACCGACCCGCTGCAGCACCCGTTCCCCGTGCTCCTGCGCACGGGCGTCCCCGTCTGCCTCAACACCGACGATCGCGGCATGTGGGACTCCAACTTCACCGACGAATACTTCACCGCCGTTTCAAACTACAATTTGAGCTGGGCCGAAACCGCTTCCCTCGCCCGCAATAGCCTCGTCCACGCCTTCCTCGACGAGGCGACGAAGGCCCGCCTCCTCGCTGACTACGAAAAAGCGCTCACCGCCTACGAGGCCCGCTACCTCACCGCCGACTGGCGCACCGCCGCCGCCGCGGTCACGCCCATCGTCTCCAACTACGGCAAGCAAGCCTTCCGCCTCACCGCACCTGCCAACCTCGGCGAGCTGCGCTAAACTTCCCTGCCGCTGGCACCTCCTGTGCTCTCTTGCTCACCATGAAACGCCCCATCCTCTCGTCGTCCTTCGCGTGCTTCCTCTTGTCCGTCTCACTGCTGACGGCCGCCGACACCACGCCACCCAAGCCCATCCCTCTGGCCGAAGTACCGGTCGCCCGCGTCGCCGTCCTCGGTGGCACCTTTCTTAATGACGCCTTGTTCGACTCCGGCCTGCTCAAATCAAAGTTCCGTGTTACCACGGCCGCCGGCCCGTCACCCGAAATCCACTACGGGGAACACGCCGGCGTCCCGTTCTACTATGTCCACGCCCACGGCTATCCCGACTTCGTCGCGACCTGGCTCGCCCTCCACCACCTCGGCGTGAAAGAGGCTATCGGCGGCGCCACGGCTGGCGGCATTAATATCGCCATGAAAACCTCCGATTTCGTCGTCGTCCACGACGTGATCGATTTCAATTCCGACCGCCCCAAGATGCTGCCTTACGGTTCGCTCAAGGACAAAGGTCTCGTGCTCGCGCGTCTCACACCCGCCGTCGACCCGCTCATCCACCGGATTCTCGTCGAGGAAACCCGCGCCGTCGTCCGGCCCAACCGCGCACTCGACGAAATCAATATCCACGAACGCGGAGTGGTGCTCCAAGCCGCCGGCGGACGTTTTGAAAGTGCTGCGGAGATCCTCCACTTCCGCCAAATCGGCGGCGATGTCGTGACCATGAACGTCGGCACCGAAATCTCCTACGCGCGCCAGGCCGGGATCAATTACGCCTGTCTCATTGTCGTCTCCAATCCCGCCGAAGGCCTCGGGGCGTGGGGCTGGGACAGCCTGCCCGCCGTCTATAAACGCCTCAACCCCGTGAGCCTCGAAATCGTTAAACGTGCCCTCGTACGCGTCGCCAAACTCCCCGCCGAAGGTCGCGTCGGCGACGGCCTGCGCATCCATCCGGAAATGACTTCGCACTGAGCCGTTACGCTTCAAGAGAGTGTACGGCCGGAGCGCGCCGACGTGCTGTTTCGCTTCACTCACGAAAATCCGCGTAGCTCCCGGAGGGCGGCGTTGCCTTTGCCTTCGCCGCATCCATTCCTGTGCGTCTGAAAACGAAGTCTTCGTCCTCCGCACCTCTCCGCCCGCACATCCTCACGGTCGACGACGCCAAAGCCGTGCGCCTCCTGACCCAGCGAGCGCTCGCCGCCTTCGATTGCGCCACGAGCGAAGCCCCTAACGGCTACAACGCCCTCTTCGCCATGGAGCGTGCCCTCCCCGATCTCATCCTGCTCGACGTCAACATGCCCACGATGGGCGGCGTCGAAATGCTCACGATGATGCGCTCCAATCCCACACTCGCCGCGATCCCCGTCATCATGCTCACCTCGCCCGCGGACCACGGCGTGATGACTCAACTCGCTGCGCTCGGTATCAGCGGCCACGTGATGAAACCCTTCACTCCCGCGGCGCTGATCGAAAAAATCGGCGGCGTGCTTGCCCTCCCACCGGCCCCTGCGGTCACCGCAAAGCCAGCTTAACCCCGCGAGGCTGGGTCCGACGGAGCGGCGGTTTCCCACCGCCGTCAGCCCGCAGCCCTGGGCGCTTAGGCAAGCGCCCCTCCCCGGCGCCACCCCTCCCTCGCCGCGCCTCGAACCTTCCTATTGCACTCGGCTGCGCCACGCCGCACGTTCTCAAACCCGGTGGCCAGTTGCCCCGGAATTCCATGCCTTTCCACACTCTGCGGCGACTCGGCGTCCGTATCTCCTCCGCAGTTCGTTGCCTCTTCGCCAGGGTCGAGTCGCCGGAGGAGCGTTATCGCGACTTCAACGGCCGCTACTTTTCCGGATTCTACGAACAGGAGCGCATGCTCGCGGACAAACCGCGCATGGAATTTTACCGGGCCGCGATCCAGCGCCATATCCAGCCCGGCGACCGCGTGATCGACCTGGGCACCGGCACCGGCATCCTCGCCGCCCTCGCCTCCCGCCGCGGTGCCGCGAAAGTCTACGCCATCGACCATTCCTCCATCCTCGAAACCGCTCGCACCCTCGCGGCCGCCAACGGAATCGAACGCGTTGAATTCGTCTCCACGCATAGCACCGAATTTTCGCTCCCCGAGCGCGTCGACGTCATCCTCCACGAGCAAATGGGTGACTGCCTTTTCGACGAGGCGATGGTCGCCAATGTGAGCGACCTGCGCGACCGCGTGCTCAAACCCGGCGGCCTGATCCTCCCGAGCCGTTTCGAATTTTTCTGCGAGCCGATCAAAATCCGCGACGACCGCCATGTCCCGTTCATCTGGGAACTCGAAGTTCACGGCTACGACTACTCCGTGCTCGAGCGCCAACGCCCGCAAGAACCCGACTACTATCAAGTCCGCAGCAGCGACCTCGCCCTCGTCGAACACTTCCTCGGCGAACCAGCGCCCGTGCTCACGCTCGACCTCCACACCGTCGATGAAGCCGCCCTACCGCACGCACTCACCTTTACGCGCACAGTCGTGAATGCCGGGCGCCTCGACGGCTACGCCGTCTATTTTCGCACCCATGTGGACGCGGATCTCAGCCTCGGCTCCGGTCCCCTCGATTCGGGACGCGCGCCGCACTGGGGCTTCCGCGTATTGCGCACGGACCGCGACAATTTTGCGGCGGGCGATGTGATCGAGGTTCAACTCACTGTCGGACAGTGGTCGGAGTTGGACACGTGGCGCTGGAAGCATGTGAAGCATGCCCGAGCGGACGATCCGGCACTGAGCGCGGCGAGGTAACCGGCGCATTCGTTCGTGGGAGTGTGCAGCGGAAAATCGTTGCACGTACACAGATCGCCCAATCGCCGCACTCAACTCGTGACCAGCACAGTATTTCTCCTGCCGCGATCTGCGGTAAACACCCCATAAAATTAGGTCTGCGCCGCGATCGCATTGAAAAATCGATCGCGTTTTTCACTGAGTGCTTGCGGACAAAGTTCACCCGGTTCTTCTCAGAGCAGGTGGCACTTTTCCCCTCGCGATGAGACTTTTTTCTTTGTTCGGCCATCCAGCCGTTGGCACCGGGCGCGCCCGCCACAGAAATCTGCTCCTGGCGTGCTGTCTCGCCGCCTGTGGTTTCTTGGCCAGCGGCTGCACCACCACGGCCAGGGTTCAAGAAACAACGCGGGTCGTTCACCAAGCCCCAGAACCCATCCTTGTTGCCGCAGGCCGAGCGCTCCAAGCCGCCGAGTCATGCGCACAGGCCAGCCCCAATTGTTATGCTCTCATCGGCCAGGGAAATTCCATGGAGCCACTCTATCGGGCTGGCACGGCCGTCGTCGTGCATGAGCAAAATTTCTTCACCCTTCGACCCGGTATGGCTGTGATTTACCGTGGATCCGAAGGTCACTGCGTCGCCCATGTGCTCATTAAGGAATTGCGCGGCGGATGGATCGCACAGGGATTAAACAACTGCGAGCCCGACCGAACCCTCGTGACCCGTGAAAATCTCGTCGGAGTCATCACGGCCGCCTACGCGTCCGCCAGCGCCACCGTCCGCGATGACCTCGCTCGACAAATTGCACCGCAAGCCACGATCGGCCAGGGCCCGAGAGTGGCGGCGAATCCTTAGCTCGCGCGCCGACCGCGGACGATAGTCAGTCTCGGGATCGCCTCGTTCCCCCGGTGCGAACCGCGTGGCAAAAATCAATACCGGCTCATTACGCCGTAGAAAATAAACCACAAAAGACCGCACCAAGAAGCCACACCGGTCAGCACGAGCCGCCAAACCACGGACGCCTCCGACGCTGACAATACGCGAAACGAAAGGACGGTAATGACCAAGCTGCCGATACCGGCGAGCAACAGGTAGTCCCGGGTGCGCCGGCCCACGACTGGGATCTCACGCGGCGGCGGTGGTTTGGCGCCGTGAAAGCGCAACTCGTGCAATAACTCTGCGTTGCTTGGAAACCGATCGCCGCTCTCGCTGCTCGCGGAAGCAGGCTTCTTGGGCATCTTTTTTCTGGTGGGAGTCTCCGCCATGGCCGTAGATTCACTTAGTGGCTACCAGAATCCCCTCGCGTGACGAGTCTGCATTCCGCCATCGCTAGCGCTTCGCGGCCGCCGGAGTGGCAGGCGGAACCAAACTGTAAATGAGATGATCTACGCTTCGATTCATCAAGACCTCAGCGTTTTTCAACGTGCTGATTTGTTTAAATCCCAGCCGTTTCACGATCGCGTGCCCACGGACGTTGCCAGTCGCTACACCCACCACAATGCGAGTTACGAGCAACTGCGTGAAAGCGTGGGCAAAGACGGCCTGACAGCACTGGGTCATGATCCCTTGGCCCTGCGCCGACGGCACGAGCCACCAACCGGGAAAGGCAATGCGCGCCGCCACATCGATCCGATTGTGCCCAATCGCGCCGACGAGCGAACCCATCGACCAAATCCCGGACTGATAGGCCCTCGTCGAAGCGCGCTCGCGCAACGCCGTCGTAATAAATTTCCCCGAGTCGCCCACCTTCGACGTCGCATCCACCCAAGG
>CAMBVX010000375.1 GCA_945871085.1 Opitutus sp. GAS368
CGCCGCCTCGATTCGCGGCATGCCGGCCTCGGGCACCGTGGTGACGATCGACGGGATGGCGCAGGCCTCGTCGGGCGCGTATGGCCGCGGGACGGACATGTCGGCTTCGGCGAGCGGCAACATCGAGCGGATCGAAGTGAACAAGGTGCCGACGCCAGACATGCCGGCCAATGCCGTCGGCGGCAGCCTGAACCTGATCACGAAGAGCGCGTTTGGGCGGAAGTCGCCGCTGCTGACCTACAGCCTGTTCGGGACCTACACGGCGCTCGATGGCATCGAGGACCCGTGGTGGGACTCGAGCCGGGTGCCGCGGCCGGGCGGCGGCGCGGCGTCACGCGCGGGCCCGGCTTTCACGCTTTCGTATCTGAATCCGCTCAGCGACTCGCTGGCGCTCAGTCTCTCGCTGAGCAAGTCGACGCGCTACAGCGATTGGGAGTTCCTCCGGCCGACCTGGAACAAGGTGACGCTGACCCAGACGAACTATTCGTTCACCCACGCGCCGGTGGAAGAGTTCAACGAGCTGGGCTCGGCTTCGCTCGAGTGGCGCATCGGCGCGCGGAGCAGTGTGCGGGTGGGTTTCCAGCATTCGTCGCGCAGCGCGACGCTGCGGCAGAACTCGATCATCGCCACGCCCGGCGTGGGCGCGGTGGAGAGCGGAGGGACGACGCAAGGCGCCGCGACGGGCGTGGGCAACGTGGCGCAGGGCGCGGGGTGGAGCAACCAGCAGCGTCCGCTGCGGCTGTGGAGCGTCGCGTGGAAATTCGAGGACGGGCCGTGGAAGCTGGACGCGGCCGGCTCGT
This sequence comes from Opitutus sp. GAS368, assembly GCA_945871085.1. GTDB lineage: Bacteria > Verrucomicrobiota > Verrucomicrobiia > Opitutales > Opitutaceae > GAS368. Next base: position 801 of record CAMBVX010000375.1, read on the forward strand.
ATTCGGCTGCGGGGATTTCATTGCTCGATACGCAGGACGGTTTCTTCGGCAACCGCGGTTCGAACATCGTGAACCTGGTGGTGCGCAACGAGGGCAACGATCGGAGCCACGAGCGGATCGTTCCGGCGATCACGGCCGCCACGCGGACGGGCGCGCCGGTCGCGCTTTATGACGCGGCGGACTACACCGTGAATTCCGCGACCTCGAGCAACCGGCGGATCAATCAAGAGGTGGTGCGCGGCGCGGTGAACGTGACGCGCGCGCTGGAAGGGCGTTTCAAGGCGACGCTGAAGGCAGGCGCGGCGGTGGAGCGGCTGGAACATTTCGATCGGAGCGATCCCAAGACGTGGACCTTCACGCCGCCGGGCGGGGCGGCGGCGCGACTGGCGGGCAGTCACAACCTTGTGGACGAGGCGTATGCGTCGCGCACGTATTTCACCGATGCGCGCGGGCGGGACGTGCGGATTCGCTTCATCAGCCAGCGAAAACTCTACGAGCTCTACACGGCGAATCCCGCGTGGTTCGGCCTCAACGAGCCGGCGGCGCACACTTCGGAGGTCAATGCGACGAAGCAGCTCACCGAGACGATCGCCGCGGGCTACCTGCGCGGCGACGTGCGGCTGATCGACAATCGGCTCCGGCTCGTGGGCGGCGTGCGCTACGAGCGGACGAGTGACGACGGGCTGGGCCCGCGCGACGAAATCGGGGCGACGTATCGTAAAAATGCGGACGGCAGCCTGGCGCTCGGCGCGAACGGCGCGCCGATTCCGCTCTCGACGGACGCGCTGACGGTGGCGAGGCTGCGCTACCAGCGGCTCGGCAGCCGGACGGAGAAGAGCTACGACGGATATTTTCCCAGCCTCAATTCGAGCTTCGAGCTGACCGAACGGCTGGTGATGCGGGCGGCGTATGCGCGGACGATCGGCCGGCCGGATTTCGCGGAGATCATCCCGAGCGTGATCGCGGCGGACCCGACAGCGGCGGAGGCCAACCGGATCGTGACGGTGATCAACACAGGGCTGCGGCCATGGCGTGCGGACAACTTTGACCTGACGCTCGAGGCCTACGAGGTGAAGGGCGCGGTGGCGTCGGTCAGCCTGTTCCGCAAGGACGTGATCGATTTTTACGCGCAGACGCGCGCCGACGCGACGCCCGAGCTGCTGGCGGAGCTGGGCCTGCCGAACGAGTATCTGGGCTACGACATCGTGACGAAACGCAACTCAGGCAAGGCGGTGCTCGACGGCGTGGAGGTGAGCTATCGCCAGTCGCTCGATGCGTTCCTTCCGTGGGCGCGCGGCGTGCAGGCGTATGCCAACTTCACCGCGATGGAGGTGAACGGAAACAACGCGAACGACTTCACTAATTTTGTGCCGTTCACGCTCAACTTCGGCGCGCGCTACGCGGGGCGGCGCCTGCAGATCGACGTGAGCGCGACGCAGTTTTCCGAGCGACGGATTCTGCGCGCGGCGGCGACGGCGACGGTGGGGGCGGGCAGCTACACGTATAATCCGTCGCAGTCGAAAGTGGATGCCTCCATCGAGTATCGGCTGCACCGGCGGTTGTCGGTATTTGCATCGGCCCGCAACCTGAACGCCACGCCGCTGCGCCGTGGCACGTGGGCGCCGGAGACGCCGGGAAATGCGCGGATCGACCAGTATCAGTATACGGGCGCGATGTTCACGCTGGGGATGAAGGGGAGCTATTGAATGACCGATGACTACTGACCGATGACTAATGACCAAGGGCTAGCGAACGGAGACCTGAGACTAGAGACTGGATTACTTTTTATGAGAACTACGCTGATATTGATTGGAGTATTCGTGGCGGCGCTGGCGGATGCGCTGGGAGCGTCGGCTCGGGTTGACCGTGCGGTGCTGGCGGACGGCACGCCGGCGGAGGTGCGGTTGATCGCTAGGGACGTGTGCGCGTGGCCGGCGCTCACGCGGCTGCCGGATGGCACGCTGTTGATCGCGAACTTTAACCGTCCTAGTCATGGCCGGATGGTCGGCGACGTGGACACGTGGGCGAGCACCGACGGCGGACGCACGTGGGAGAAGCGCGCGCCGGGCGCACCGCACGAGCCGGGCACGCAGTCGAACCGGATGAACGTGGCCTTCGGCGCGCTGCCAAACGGCGAGGTGCTACTGCTCGCGAGCGGGTGGTCGTTGAAACCCGACGCGAAGAGCCCGAGCGGGCTGGAGATCGACAAGGTGCTGCGGCCTTGGGTGAGCCGTTCGCGCGACGGCGGAAAGACGTGGTCCGTGGAGCGTGAGACGTTTCCCGAGCTCTCGCCGGGTGGAGGAACGCAGATTCCGTTCGGGCCGGTGCAAGCGGGAAAAAACGGCGACCTCCTGGTGCCGTTCTACGATCAGGTGAAGGATCCGAAGACGGACAAGCCGGCGTGGGCACGCGTATATATTTACCGGAGTAGAGATCTCGGGCGCACATGGGGCGAGCCGGTGCCGCTCGACCCGGCGACGCGGTTGAACGAGACGGCGCTGCTCCACGTGGGCGGTGGGAGCTGGCTGGCGTTTGCGCGTAGCGACCGATTGACGACCTATGCCTCAGACGATGACGGTCGCACGTGGGCGAATCTCGGGCCGGTGACGGAGCGATATTGTTATCCCGCAAACGCGATCGTGCTCGCGGACGGTCGGGTGCTGCTGTGCTTCGGCAACCGCACGGAAGGCGATCCGCGGATCGAGGCGAAGGTGAGCGCCGATGGCGGTCGAACGTGGTCAGCGGCGGTGCGGCTGGTGTCGGTGACGCCGACGCCGCAAGTGCCGCGGTTGGAAGACATGGGCTACCCGAGCTCGGTGCAGTTGGCTGACGGACGCGTGGTGACGGCGTTTTACGCGAAGCGCACGACACTCCACGACGGGTATCAGCTCGCGGTGGTCACGTGGGATCCGGCGAAGACGCTGGCGGAGGCGAAATGAGCAAGTGGGGCGCGGTGCGGCTCGCGGTGGCATTACTGGCGGGCGTGGCGGGTGCGCGGGCCGGCGCGGCGGTGTCGCACGAAGGCGAGGCGCGGGCTGTGCTGCGGGCGGCGCTGTCCGATGAGCATCGCTGGGTGCGGGTGCACGCGGCGGAGGTGCTGCTGGAATTTGGCGAGCGCGCGAGCGTGGCGGAGGCGTTCGTGCGCGAGGAAGCGCGGCATGGGGGCGAGGCGGGCTACCGGGTCGGAGTGTGGCGCGTGCTGGCGCAAGCGCGGCCGGCGGAGCGCGCGGCGTGGCATGGTCGGGTGCTGGCGGTGTTCTGCGACGAGGCGGCGGCGGACCGGTTGTTTGCGGCGGAGACGCTGGCGAAGTTGGGCGACCCGTTGTCGGTGGACGCGCGCGCGGCGCTGCGACGATGGGCGGCGAAAGCTCCGCCCGCAGAGCGGGTTCTCCTCAACTGGCTGGAATGGCAGGGCGGCGACGCGGGCGCGCGCGGGCGCCTGGTGGAGGCGCTGGGCGAGGCGGATGCGGTGGCGCGGCTGAGAGCGGCGTTTGTGTTGCGCTTCACTGGGACGAAGGAGCCGGCGGCGCTCGCGGCGTTGCACCCGGCGGCGGATCGTGAGGTGGAGGGCGCCGCCAGCCGGGCGTTCGTGGTGGGCGCGGCGTATGCACTGGGCGCGAGCGCGGAGCGGATGCCGGTGTGGCGGGAAATTTTGGAGGAGACAGCGCGGAGCGGACCTCCCGCGGAAGCTTACGAAGCACTGCAAGCGCTACGCAGCGGCGCGGGTCGGGTGGAGCTGGAGCAGATGCGGCCGATGCTGGAGCACGCGCACGGCGACATACGGGTCGCCGCAGCGTGGCTGATGCTCGCGGTGGTGCGCCGCGAGCCGTGAGCCTGTTCACTCGCGTTCGAGCAGGCGGGCGATGAACGCGTCGATGCGCGCGAAGGCCCAAGGCGGAGCGAGATTGGGGACGTGATTGAGCTCGGGAATGAGCAGCGTTTCGGCAGGGGCGCCAGCGGCGATCAGTGCGGCGGCGAAGCGTTCGCTCTGGCGCGCGTCGAGAGTGGAATCGAGCGCGCCGTGGATAAGCAGCGTGGGGACGGGGCGGACAATCCGGTGGCGCGCGGAGATGCGGCGCCAGAGCGCGGGGTCGCCGTTGCCGAAGAATGGGGCGCGGCGGTCGAAGGCGCTGTCGCCGGGCTCGAGCGCATCGTAGTAGCCAGCGAGGCCGATGAAGCCGAGGCAGTCGCGGCCATCGACAGCGGCGACTGCGCCGACGACGGCGCCCGCGGAGGTGCCGGCGAGAATGAGGCGCGTGGGATCGAGGTTGAGATCGGCGGCGTTGGCGCGGAGCCATGCGAGGGCGTCGGCGACGTCCGCGAGGGTGGCGTCGACATTGCCGCCTTGCGCGACGAGTCGATACTGCGGGCGGATGCAGAAGAGGCCGCGGCTGGCGAAGTAGCTGGTCTGGAGGCGGCAGCTATCGGGGTTGCCACCCACGAAGCCGCCCCCGTGAAACCAGACAAGGGCGGCGCGGGGAAACGTGCGGCGGGCAGGTTCGTCGAGCTGGAGTTTCAGCTCGAGGGCGCCGACAGTTTTGAAAACGACCGTGCGCGTGGTGAACGCGATGGAGCCGCGCGGGAGTTCCTCGACGGGACGGGCGAGACGCTCCCATGTGACGGAAGCAAACTCGGCGGTGCCGGTCGCGCCGGCCGCGGGCTCGAGTCCGCCCTCTTGCATCCGCAGCGGCTCGGTGGTGCCGGGGGCGAGCCGGAGCTCGAGGGTGGGGTTGGTGGGATCGTGGCCGAGGACGTCGGCGGTAAACGTGGTCCACTCGGGTGCGGGTGGGAGACGCAGAAGCGTGAGCGGACGGCGATCGATCTCGGGCGCGCGGTGGATGAGGACGGTCGGCGCGAGCGGGCCGGTGGTGCGGTAGCGCGCGGTGAGGCGGAAGTAGGCCTTGCCGTAGACAACGCGCGCGCTGGCGTGGGCGGCGGCAGACTTGGTGAGCGCGACAGGCGTGGCGGCGTGGTAACGGAGGCTGCCGCCGTCAAGCGAGAGAGGGCCATCGGTCGGCTGCGCGAGCGTCCAGGTGAGCGACTCGGCCGCGATCGTCGCGGCGGGGGCCGCGATCACGAGGGCGAGAGTGAGCGCGAGCGCGGCGAGTTTCATGGCGGCACGGTGCCGGCGGCGCGTGCGCGTTCGCGGGCGGAGAGGCCGATTGGGACCAGGCTTACGAGCAGGCCGACGAGCGCGGCGCTGCAAAAGCTGAGCGGTGTGCCCCAGAGAAAGCTGATGATCGGTTCCGCCGGGAGCGGGGCGCCGAAGGGCCGGAGCGCGCCGGAGATTTCGCGCCAGTAGTTGATGAGGATGGTTACCGCGAGGCCGGTGGCAGCGCCGGTGAGCGCGCCGAAGCCGGTGGCCCACGGGATGAACATGGCCAGGAAAAAGAGGCTGAAGAGTGGCGCGGTGAGGAGGTTGACGACCTTGTAGGCGAGCTCAAGGAGGTTGCCCTGCACGGAGCCGACGCCGATGCTGAGCGCGACGACGGTGAAGCCGACGACGACGGAGATCCAGCGGAGCGTGCGCAGTTCCTGCGAGGGTGCGAGGGGCGCACCGCGGAGGCGGGCGAGGAAATCGTTGGAGACGACGGCGCTGGCACCGTTGATGCCGGAGGAGAGGCTGTTCATCGCCTCGGCGAGGAGGCCCGCGATGACAAGGCCGGCGAGGCCGGAGGGCAGCGCGGTGGCGATGAAGCGCGGAAACAGCCGGTCGGCCTGCTCCGCGATCGGTCGGTCGGAGTCGAGCAGCGAAGGATGCAACGTGGCGTAGGCGAGCAGCGCGAGGCCGAGGAGGCCGAGGATGATCTGGATGGCGGCGCCGGCGAAGAGGGAGACGGCGAACATTTTCCGCGCGTCGCGGGCGTCGCGGGTGGAGAGGTAGCGTTGCACGGCCATCTGATCCGAGCCGGCCGTGCAGACGAACCAGACAAACGTAGCGACGAACGCGGCCATGAGCGTGCGTTCGCCGTTCGGGCCGTGAAAGAAGTGAACCGGCTGCCAGTGCGCGGGGTGATCGGTGGGCCACCACTGGCCGACGCCGCCGACGTCGCGGGTGATGAGCGCGAGCGAAATGATGATGCCGCCGAAGAGCAGGCACGCCTGAATGACATCGACGGTGACGATCGCTTTCAGCCCGCCCATCGCCGTGTAGACGATGGTGAGGCCGGCGAGCAGCGCGCAGAGCCAAGGCGTGGCGGCGGCGGGCAAGGCCAGGATAGGCACGAGGACTTTGTCGACGGTGGCGAAAACGATTACCCCCATCCACATCAG
>CAMBVX010000376.1 GCA_945871085.1 Opitutus sp. GAS368
ATTCCACGCTTTTCGAAGTCAATCTCACGCCCGCGGGCGATGCGCTCTTTCCGCTTAATGTGACCAACATCAACAACCGCATCTACCGCCGCGTCTATCTCGATCCATTCGGCCCAGGGCGCAAGGGCGGCGTCGACCCGCTCGCGCACTCAATCAACCAAAACGGGGTCACATCCGGCTTCGTCGGAATTCAGCAACGACCTTACACTGCCCAGGAACTCCGGACGGAAATGGTCGCAGGCCAGGCGAAGCTCTTGAAGGACCACCTGGTCGTCACCGGCGGCTGGAGGCGCGACGAGCAGAAAAACTTTACCGGCATTGCGACGGTGGCCGATCCGCGCACCGGATTTCCGATGCAAACCCGGCTTAATCCCGTCTCAATAGACTACGCCGGCGAGACTACGACTCTTGGGACGGTCCTGCACGTGAGACCTTGGGCCGCGTTGTTCTACAATCGCTCCAACAATTTCAATCCGCAGAGCGGCGTCTCAATCTATAACACCGAAATCGGACCGCGGCTCGGTAAAGGTGAGGACTACGGCTTAAAATTCCGCCTCTTTGGAGGCAAGGTCTACGCAGCGGCCACCCGCTATACGACGAGCGACTTGAACCGGAGGATATTCAACGATGCGGCGATCAACAGCGCTATCCTCGAGATCTACGAGGCGCTCGACGGCAGCACGCCTATCCTGCCCGGCCAAAACCAAGACGGAGCCGACACGGAAGGGAAAGGTTACGAGTTCGAAGTGGTGACCAATCTGACTCCGCAATGGCGGATGGCATTTAACCTTGCGCAGACGGAAGGCACGCAGGCCAACTACGCGCCCAATATACGCGCCTATATTGCGGGAAACCGGGCGACCTGGACGGCAGCAGGCGCGCGTTCCCTGATTTCCCCGATCAGCGGGGTGCCGGCGATCGACCCCAAGACCGGGCGTGCCGCCACCATTCAGACCGCGCTTGATGTGCTCGACGCCGGACTCGTGAACATCGGCGGTCAAAACGGAGTTACGCAGCGCCAGCTCCGCGAATACACCGGGAGCGTCTTCACCACCTACACTTTCGATTTCGGCCCCCGTTGGTTGAAGGATTTATCGGTCGGCGGAGGCGTGCGCTATCGGGGAAAGCCCGTGGTCGGCTATATCAACGGTCTTGCTCCGGTGTATGGCGATTCCGACGTGAAGGTGGACCTTCTGCTGAAGAAGCAATTGCGGCTGATGAATCGCCGCGTGCGAGTGCAGGCCAATTTCGACAATGTCTTGAACGAGAATAAACCGATCGTCGCGGACGCCGATTTGGCGGGTGTATATCGACATTTGTATCCCAGTCCCTTCCGCTGGTCGTTGTCTGCTACCCTCGACTTTTGAGTTTCCGGCCATGATTCCGGCGAATTTAAAGACCCCTCCCGGACCCGATCCCCCTGAAAATCCAGTTTCCTGTCAGCAAAGGCGCGCTGTTTTACAGTTACTACCCGTGGGACAAACCGGAAGTCCAATGGTTTCACGAAGACGCCACCGGCAACGTGATCGAGGAAACATTGCCGGTGCCGACGCCGCGCCGGTGGGAGCACGCGAACACACCGGTGATTGCGCATTGGTTGGATTGCATCGAAGGCAAAGCCAAGCCGTTGATGCCGGTCACGCTGGCGCGGAAACATCTGAAAATGGTGCTGCAGATTCTGCAATGAGTTTTCCGTGCGACTTTCGGTGGGGCGTTTCGACGCCTGGTGGTATGCGCAGGTGATCGCCAGTAACGGAGCAAACTTATGAATACTCTTGGTTGCCAGAAATGGATCGGGCGGAGTCTCGCCGTCTTGGGGTTCACCGCCCTGTGGGCACTCGGCGCCCGCGCGGATGCGCCCGCGCGACCGAAGCAACCCAACATCATCGTCATTATTGCCGATGATCTCGGCTGGGCGGATGTGGGGTTTCACGGCGCGGCCATCCGCACGCCGCATCTCGACCGGCTGGCGCAAGAAGGAATCGAACTGACCCGGTTTTATACCTGCCCCGTGTGCAGTCCGACGCGCACGGGCGTGATGACGGGCCGATACCCGAATCGGATGGGGATGGACGGCGCCCCGACGCAGTTCCCCGATAACAAAGGGTTGCCGCCCGACGAGGACACGCTGGCCAAAATGCTCGGCCGGGCCGGATACCACCACCGACACGCCTTGGGCAAATGGCATCTCGGCACCGCCGCCCGCGTGTTTCATCCGCTCCGGCTCGGGTTCACCGGTTTCTACGGACATTACTGCGGGCAGATTGATCACTGGACGCACGAACGCGGCGGCGAACGCGATTGGCACCGTGATTTCGAGCCGTGCGCCGACGCCGGGTACTCCACTCATTTGTTAACTCGCGAAGCCGTGCGCATCGTCGAGACGACGCCGGCAGCTGAACCATTCTTCATCTACCTTGCGTACAATGCGCCGCATACCCCGAATCAAGCTCCGGCGGAGGAGATCGCCAAGTACGACGGCGTCAAACTCGGTCCCGGCCAGCCGCCGTTGGCCACGTACGCGGCGATGGTTTCCGTGATGGACGCCGGCATCGGGGAAGTGCTCGCCGCGCTCGACCACAAGGGCATTGCCGACAACACGCTGGTGTGGTTCTTTTCCGACAATGGCGGCTTCGGCCTGAAGGCGGGGCAGCGCAATCCGCCGTTCCGCGACCAGAAAGGCACCGCATACGAAGGCGGCATCCGCGTGCCGGCGCTGGCCCGGTGGCCCGCGCAATGGCGCGGCGGGCGGAAGGTGGACGCGGTGATGGGGTACGTGGACGTGTTGCCGACGTTGGCGGCGGCGGCGGGTTACCAGTACACCCCACCGAAACCGGTGGACGGCATCACCGTCGCGGACATCATCGCCGGCCGGCAACCCGCGCCCGACCGGGCGTTTTACCCCGACCGAGGCGCGGTGGTGACACAGCGTTGGAAATACATCAACGACGAACTTTACGATCTGGCGGCGGATCCGGGCGAGACGGCGAACGTCGCGGCGCAGTCTCCCGAAGTGGTGGCACGGTTGCAGAAACAGCGCGAGTATTTTCTGTCCCTGACCGGGCCGAAGTATATCCCGCCTGGTTTCCCCCCGGTCAAGACCGGCCCGCCGCCGAAGAACTGGAAAATGCCTGAAGACGGTCAGTAATCAGGTGCGCCGGGCGCCGGGAAGCCCCGCTTCCACGTGGCCGAAGAATTCGCAAACCCCTCCCGGACCCGATCCCCCTGAAAATCCAGTTTCCTGTCGGCCTGTCAGCAATACGCTGACGATCACCGATTCGGTCGCGCCGCAGTTCCCTTCGACTTTTTATGAAAATTCCTCGCCGTGAATTTCTCCGCACCGGCACGATGGCCGGCTCGCTCCTCATCCTGCCGCGCGGTCTGCGCGCGCAGGGCAAGTCCCCGGCGAATTCCCGCGTGCGCATCGCGATGATCGGCGTCGGCGGGCGGGGCAAGGTCGCGCTCTCGGCGCTGCAGAACGAGCAGATCGTCGCCTTCTGCGACGTCGACATCGAGCGCGGCCGGGAGGGCGTGTCGCGCGACTCCATGAGCAAGGGCATGCTGGAGCGCTTTCCGGACGCGAAGTGGTTTCACGACTACCGGGTGATGTTCGAGCGGATGTCCGACCAGATTGACGCGGTGGTCATCACGGTGCCCGATCACATGCATTACGCGATCGGTCTCGAAACCATCCGGCGCAAGAAGCACGTCTATATCGAGAAGCCGCTCTGCCGTTGCATTACCGAAGTGCGCGCCTTGCACGCCGCGGCGAAACAGGCGGGCGTCATCACGCAGATGGGCAATCAGGGGCGCGCGGCCGAGGGCATCCGTTTGGCGCGCGAGTGGGTGCAGGCTGGCCTGATCGGCGAGGTGCGGACGGTGCACGCCTGGACGAACCACCCGCACTCAGTCTATTCGCATGCGGCCTACGACGACACGGAGGAGAACCCGCCCGAAATGCCGCCGGCGTCGCTGCAGTATGATCTCTGGCTCGGCGTTGCGCCCGTGCGGCCGTATCGGCGCAGCCGGAGTCACCGGGCCTGGCGCGGCTACGTGGACTACGGGTGCGGCGCGTTGGGCGACTGGGCGTGCCACCAGCTGGATGCGGCGAACTACGCGCTCGATCTCGGTGCGCCGACGAGCATCGAGGCCGCCGGCACCGAACTCAAGCCGGGCACGTATCCGGTATCGAATACACTCACCTACCGGTTTCCGGCGCGCGGCACGCGTCCCCCGGTGGAGATCAAATGGTTCGACGGCGGACTTTTTCCGCCGCTGCCGGTGCCCGACTTCAAGTTTGGGCAAGACGGCGGCAGCATTTTCTACGGCGAGAAGGGCGTCCTCTGGGTGGGCTCGCACAGCTCGACCGCGCGCTTGCTGCCGGAGAAGCGGATGCAGGACATGCGCGGGTCGCTGCCGCCGAAGAGTCTGCCGCGGGTGGCCGGTGGTCCGCATCAGGAGTGGGTCGACGCGATCCGCGAGGGGAAGCGTTGCGGTTCAGACTTCAACTATGCCGCGCCGCTGGCCGAGACCGCGCTCCTGGGCGTGGCGGCGATGCGGGCCCGGGCGCGACTCGAATGGGATCCGGTGGCAATGCGATTCACCAATCACTCCGAGGCCAATGCCTTCATCGGTCCCGGCTATGCCTATCGTTCCGGTTGGGGCGTTTGAAAGTGGCCGGCCGGTCGGTTGTCTTTGCGCATGATCTTCACCTTTTTCAGCGCCGGTGGACGCCGGGTCGCATCCACGGTCCTCTTCGCCACCTTGACCACGGCCGCGCTCCACGCGGCCGAGTCGCCCACGCCGCACGCTTTCCTGCAGGAGCTCTGCGACGACTTCGGCGGGCGGCTCACGGGTTCGCCCGGCAACGTCGAGGCGATGAAACGGTTGGAAAAGGCGCTGCGCGACCTCGGCGTGACCACGCAGCGGCAGACGTTCAGCATGCCCGGCTGGGGAACGAGGCGAGGACCGGGTGGACTTGCAAACCCCTCCCGGACCCGATCCCCCTGAAAATCCAGTTTCTTGTCAGCAAATCGCCCCGCGCTGGAAATAGCCCCGCACCTTTTCACCCTAAAGATCATGAACGCAAAACTCCGCTCCTCGCTCCTGTTGGCCGTCGTCACATCGCTGACCTCGTTTCCCGCTCTCTCGTTCGCCGCCGAGAAACTCACCCCGCTCTTCGACGGCAAAACCCTCACGGGTTGGGTTGCGAAAGGCGGCACCGCCAGCTACCGCGTCGAAGACGGTATGATCATCGGAAAAACCGTCGAAGGCAGCAAGAACACCTTTCTCTCCACCACGCGCGACTACGCCAACTTCGAGTTCGAGTGCGACGTGAAGTGCGACGTTGCCCTCAACTCCGGTTTCCAAATCCGCAGCCACACCTACGATAAACCGACGCCGCAGGCCTCCGACCCGAAGAAGATTCGCGAGAAAGGCGAGGTCTACGGCTACCAATGCGAAATCGCTGAAGCCGCCAAGGGCGTCTCGGGAAATTTTTGGGATGAAGGCCGGCGCACCAAATGGCTCGACGACCTCGCGACCAAACCTGGAGCCGCCATCGCCTTCAAAGCCGGCGAGTGGAATCACTATCGCATCGTCGCCCAAGGCGACCGCATCCGCTCGTGGGTCAACGGCGTGCCCTGCGCCGATTTCCGCGACACCCTCGAAGCCAGCGGCTTCATCGGCCTCCAAGTCCACAGCATCGCCAAAGGCAAAGGCCCCTACGAGGTCCGCTGGAAAAACATCCGCCTCCGCGAATTAAAGGCCGGCGACGTCTTGAAGTAATCCGCCGGCGTTCGCTCCCCCTGCTCCGATGAAATCTCCCTTGTCCCTCGTTCTCTTGGTCGCCCTCGCCTGCGCGCCACGGCTTTCGGCCGCCGAACCGCTCGTCCTCAACGTCTGGCCCGGCACCCCGCCCGGCGACACGAAGTCACTCGCCCCGGAAGCCGACCAAACCAAGGACACCGACAAACTCATCGCCGGCCGCCGCATCATCAAACTCGGCAATGTCTCGACGCCGCAGCTCGCTGTTTACCGGCCGGCCAAGGAAAAAGATACCGGCACTGCGGTCATTATATGCCCCGGCGGCGGCTTCAATATTCTCGCCTACGATCTCGAGGGCACGGAGGTCGCCGCGTGGCTCAACTCGATCGGCGTCACCGGCATCGTCCTCAAAAACCGCGTCCCCGCGCGCGATCCGCAGCAACGTTGGCTCGCACCTGTGCAGGACGCGCAGCGCGCCATGAGTCTCGTGCGCAGCCGCGCGCGCGAATGGGGCCTCGACCCGCAGCGCATCGGCATCCTCGGTTTCAGCGCCGGCGGCATCACGGCCGCCTACACCGCCCTCTTCGGTGCGCAGCGCCACTACGCCGCGCTGGACGCCGCCGACACGATCCCGTGTCGACCGGATTTTTCCCTACTCATTTACAGCGGCGGATTCGTCGAACGCGGCCAGACGTCCCTGACGCTTCCTCCCGGTCTCACCCTCACAAAAGACGCACCGCCCCTGTTCTTCGTGCATGCGTTCGACGACGGCGTGCCCGTTCAGAATGCCCTGCTCCTCGCCGCCGAAGTCAAAAAAGCCGGTGGCTCCGCCGCGGTCCATATCTACGATACCGGCGGTCACGGCTATGGGCTGCGCTACGTCACCGACCAGCCGGTCACCACGTGGCCAAAGCGCGCCGAAGAGTGGCTCGCGCGCCGGGGCTTGCTCGGTTCGAAGCGTTGAGCGAATTGATCGCCACAATGCCATGACGCACCTGTCGTCGTATCTACTCCCGTTTCTCCTCGCAACTCTCGGCGCCTCAACCGCGACAGCTTCAACGAAACCGGCCCCGGTTGATCTGTTCCGCCGCCGAAGTCAAAAAGGCCGGAGGCTCCGCCGGGGTCCACATCTATGATACCGGCGGTCACGGCTAAATCCATTTTATGCACAACACAATCATGACCCTGACTCGAATGACTCACTGGCGCACCGCCTTCCTGGTCGCAGCGGCAATTTTCCCTCTCATTGGTGGCGCTAGAGCGCAATCCC
>CAMBVX010000377.1 GCA_945871085.1 Opitutus sp. GAS368
GTCCCAGCATCTTTTCCTGCTGGCAGCGCTCGCACTCCATCAACGCCGGCCTGCGTTGGGACAAAGTGAAGCCGGAGGTCCGCTCCACCTCGACCGCACCTGGAATCCCCTCTGGGTCAACAACCGCATCGACGTCGGCGACGGCCGCACATGGAAACTCGGCGCGCGCTCCATATTCTGATTTTTGAAATTGGAGTCCTAGGTGTTTCGTCATTCTTTCACCCCATGCGCTTCCTCCACTCTCTTCTCCCCCTCTCCCTCGCTCTCCTTCTCTCACTCTCCGCATCCCCCGCCTTCGCCGCGCAGCCCAACATCCTCTGGGTCTCCAGCGAGGACCACGGACCGCAGATGGGCTGCTACGGCGACACCTACGCGACCACGCCCTATATCGACACGTTTGCGAAGCGCGCCCTCCGCTATACCCACGCTTGGGCCGTCGCGCCCGTCTGCGCGCCCACGCGCACCACCATTGTCACCGGCTTGCACGGTCCGTCCTCCGGCGGCGATCACATGCGCAGCATGGTCGCTTATCCAGCCGGTCAAAAGATGTTCCCACAGCTCCTCCGCGAAGCCGGCTACTACACCACCAACCACACCAAGGAGGACTACAACCTTCCGAAAACTCCCGCCGTCTGGGACGCCTCTTCCGCCCAAGCCCACTGGAAAAACCGCCCCGCCGGCAAACCGTTCTTCGCCGTCTTCAACTCTACCAAGAGCCACGAGAGCCAGATCATCAAACTCGGCGCCGAGGGCAAACCCGTCCACGACCCGGCCAAAGTCCGCGTCCCCGCCTATCACCCTGACACACCCGAAGTCCGCCGCGACTGGGCGCTCTACTACGACAGCGTCACCGCCGCCGATGCCGACGCCGGCGCCGTCCTCGCGCAACTCGCCGCCGACGGGCTCGCCGATGACACGATCGTTTTCTACTGGGCCGACCACGGCTCCGGCATGCCGCGCAGCAAACGTTGGCCCTCGAACTCCGGTCTCCACGTGCCTCTCCTCGTGCACATCCCAGAAAAATTCAAAGACCTCCGCCCCGCCGATTATCTCGCGGGCGGCACGACCGATCGCCCGGTGAGCTTCGTCGATTTTGCGCCGACGATGTGCAGCCTCGCCGGCATCAAACCGCCCGAGTGGCTGCAAGGCTACGCCTTCCTCGGTAAGTTCATCGCTCCCGCCCAACCCTACGTCTACGGCTTCCGCGGCCGGATGGATGAGCGCTACGATCTCGTACGCAGCGTCACCGATGGACGCTACGTTTACCTGCGCAACTACCTCCCGCACCTCTCACAGGGCCAGCACGTCGACACGCAGTTCAAAACGCCCACCACCGCCGTCTGGCGCAAACTCTACGACGAAGGGAAGCTGAATCCCGGTCAGAAACTTTTCTGGCAGACGCCGAAATCCCCCGAGGAACTCTACGATCTTCAGAACGACCGCGACGAAGTGAACAACCTCGCCGCCTCGCCCGCGCATCAGGCCATCCTCGCCAAACTCCGCGCCGCCCAGCAGGCCCACTCCCGCCGCATCCGCGACCTCGGCTTCATCCCCGAAGGCGAACGCCTCACACGCGCGGGCAAACAAGCTCCGTATGACTTCGGCCACGACGACACGAAGTATCCCTACGAGCGCACCTTCGCCGCCGCCGAACTCGCCTCGTCCCTCAAGCCCGAGGCCACCCCTGCGTTGAAAAAATTTCTCACCGATACTGACAGCGCCGTCCGCTACTGGGGCGCCATCGGGCTTTATATGCGCGGCCCATCCGTCGTGAATGGCACGCGCAACGAACTCACCGCCGCCCTTACCGACACCTCGCCCTACGTCCGCATCGTCGCCGCCGAAGCCCTCGGCCAATTCGGCACCTCCGCCGATCTCGCCTCCGCACTCCCCGTGCTCACGTCCCTCGCCGACTGGAGCAAGCACGACGTGTTCACCGCGCTCGCCGCGCTCCACTCCCTCGAGGCCCTCGGCCTCAATAAAATCATGTCCGCCCGTGACACCATCGTCGCACTCCCCGCGACTGGCCCGGTGCCCGACAACCGCTACGCCGCCTACATCCCGCGCATCCTCGCCGACCTCCGCGCCAAACTCGGCGCCACCGCCGCGCCCGTCGGCGAAGCGAAAAAAGGAAAACGCAAAGCCGCGAAGTGAGGCAGATCGCTCAGTCGCCGCATGGCGCTTCAGCTCACCGAACCTAAAAACGGCCGTTGAAACGCGGTGCGCGCGGAGGACGCGGCGCAAGCGAGGAGGAAATGAAGCGCGCGAGCCGCACACGTGTCGGGTGAGACCTCTGCGGTGCCCTAAAATGGTTTTCGCCTCTGCGCTCTCCGCGTCCTCCGCGTTTCAACTGCCTTGTCTGGGCTGAAGTGTACTGGCACCGGCGAGAGTAACGACATCCCGCTCATCGGCCCCGCCGACCAACCCGCCGCTGGACTCACCACCCGCATTATGGCCGACCACCGCGCAGCCATAAAAAATCCTACTTATACCAACGTCCTTTGAGTTTTTGACTTCCGGTAGCTGCGAGCGTGAGCGAGTGGTGTTTCGGCTGTCGTCCAGATATCGCGAGACGTTAGGGTTATACCAACGTCCTTTGAACTCTGGACTTTTCGGTAGCCGCGAGCGCCAGCGAGTGGACGGATCACCACTCGCTGGCGCTCGCGGCTACCTGGCAAATCAAAGTCTCAATCTTTTGGGCGATTGATATAACGTCCGCCTTATCAGCCCCCCCGTAGCGGCGAGCGCCAGCGAGCCGATCAACAGCGAGGGGACCAAACGTCCGCCTCATCAGACCCCGTAGCGGCGAGCGCCAGCGAGCCGATCAACAGCGAGTGGACCAAACGTCCGCCTTATCAGCCCCCCGTAGCGGCGAGCGCCAGCGAGCCGATCAACAGCGAGGGGACCAAACGTCCGCCTCATCAGACCCCGTAGCGGCGAGCGCCAGCGAGCCGATCAACAGCGAGTGGACCAAATACCAACGTCCTTTGAACTCTGGACTTTTCGGTAGCCGCGAGCGCCAGCGAGTGGACGGATCACCACTCGCTGGCGCTCGCGGCTACCCGGCAAGTCAAAGTCTGACTCTTTTGGGCGATTGATATTAACTCCCGCGAAACACGACACCTACCTTGAGCAAATCGGCATCGCCAGCCCCACCATGTCTCGGCGGACATTAAGCCCGCCCCACACTTGTCAGAAAACTGACACTTACCCCAAAGCCTCACTTTTCGTCATCCGCCTTCGCGTGCGTTTTGTAGAAGGCGGCGCGCACGGGGGCGGGCATCGGAAAGTCCGCGCCGCGCACGCTGCGCCAGATGATTTCGTTGAGCTGGATGTCGTCGGCTTTGTCCGGTTCGGAAAAATCCATCGTCCGCGATTCACGTTCGCCCCAGGCGAGCTTCGCATTGCGCGCGTTCACGTTCACCTGCGCGGGGCGGGCCGTGTAGGGCGTCGGATCGGACCGGTCGCCAAAGGCGGCCCACATCGGCATCGCGGCGGCGTCGAACTGCGACATCGGCTGGAGGCCCAAAATCAGCTCCATCGTGCGGAGCATACTCGTCGTCGAATAAAGCGTGGAATCTACGGTGCGGCGTTGCGTCCAAGAGCTCAGGACAAAACCGGGCATGCGGTGGGCGTCGACGTGGTCGGGTCCGTTTTGGGCATCGTCCTCGAGCACGAAGATCGCGGTGTCGGCCCAGAATTTGGATTGGCTCACGGCTTCGACGATGCGGCCCAACGCCTCGTCGTTCTCGGCCACCATCGCCGTCGGGGTGGGTTTGCCGGCGACGGTGCCCACCGTGTGATCGTTGCCGAGACGGAGCACCTGCAAACGCGGCATGCCGCCTTCGCGTTCGAAGCGGCGGATCTCCGCGACGAAGCGCTCGGCGCGTTTTACGTCAGGGTAATCCATGTCCCAAGCGCGATAGAGCGGGTCAATGTGGCCGACGAGAATCGGCAGCGAGGGCGCGGACAGATCCGGGCCGGTTTTCGGCGTGGAACAATATTCGCCGTAGCTGCGGTAGCTCACCCCGGCCTCGGCGGCCCGGCTCCACAAATAGCCGTTGGCGGGCGTCGCGATCGGGAAACGCCCCTCGGCGGGATAATCGTATTTCTTGCTGGCGTTGTGGCCGTAGCTGAGCGGCCAGTGGCGTTCGACGAAATCCGTCGCATACGCGCCCATGGTCCACTCGTGACCGTCGGCGCTCACCTCGCCGTCGGCGTAGAGATTGTCGAGCAGTACAAATTCGCGGGCGAGCGCGTGAGCGTTGGGCGTGACCTGCTCGGGAAAGAGACACAGCCGGGGATCGCCGTTGCCCTCGGGCATGTCACCGAAAACCTGATCGTAGGTGCGATTTTCCCGGATGATGTAGATCACATTTTTGATCGGCGAAGGGTCGCCAACCTTGGCGGGGATCGGGCTCCCGGCGGGCCGCGCCGCCAGACCGCGGGGCGACGCGGCGGCATCGAGGGGGCTGCACGTGTAGGCCGTCTTCGACCAGGCGCCGAATTGTTCGGCGCGCTTTTTCGCCACCGGCAAGGCGATCAACGCGACCGTGCCCTGAAAGAGTCCGCCGATATATTCTTGGAGATTGCGCGGCGTGGGCGAACCAGGAAACGGGCCACGGGGATTCGCCGCCGAGGTCGTGCCCTTGCCGTTGGCGACGAACAGCGTCTGGCCGTCCGCCGACACCCGCACGCTCGTGGGAAACCAGCCGACCGGGATAAAACCAAGCGACTTCGCCCGGCCGGGTTTTTCGACGTCGAAGATGGCGACGTTGTTGTTGGTGGCGTTGGCCACAAACAGGAGTTCGCCGTCGGGTGAAAGGGCGAGGCTGTTGGGCGTCGAGCCGGGCGGGGAATTGGGAAACAACGACGCGGTGAGTTTTTCGCCGACGCGCCCCGTGGCGGTGTCGACGATGCTGACCGTGTTATGATTGGCCTCCGCGACAAACAAACGCCCATCTGGCGCGAGCAACATCTCGTTTGGGTGGGAGCCGACCGACCAACGCGCGAGCTCGGCGCCGGTCGCCGCGTCGAGCACCAGCACGGCGTTCGCCGCCCAGAGGCTCACGTAGACGCGACCCTGTTTCGCATCGACCACGCACGTGTAGGGAAAGGGCGCCACACTCGCCGCGGCGGGCGCCACGCGCGCCTCGTCGTGCACCATGGTGCTGCCCCCTTGGGGCGGGGCGAGCTGCCGCGTCCAGAGCGCGCGACCATCCGCGGTAGAAATTTTTCCGACGCGCTGACCCCAGGTCTCCGCGACGTAGAGCGATTGGCCGTCGGCCGCGGCCGCGAGGCCCGCCGGCATCCCGCGCTCCTTGGCGTCACGGAGGCGCAGTTCGCGATGATCGGACAGGTAACCCTCCTTGAAGGCGAACGCGTGAATCACCTCCTCCGCCGCGCCGCTGGTGTAGAGTTGGCGTCCATCCGGCGACCACGTGAGCCCGTAGAACGTCTCCGCCAACGCGACCTGCGAGACCAGCGCACCCGTCTTGGCATTGAGGATACGCACCTCGTGCTGGCCCCAACCGCTGTGCAAGACGGCGGCAAACGCACCCGACGGGTGCAGCGCGATATTCACCGGAAAATCGCCGACCACGGTGTGTTTCCCCACGGGACGGAGCGACCATTGGTTGGGCAACAACACGGAGCCGTCGCGCTGGAGGCCGGGCAACGTCGCCGGAGCTTTCGTGGCTGCATGAACCAAAGGCAAAAGCAGCGCCACCATCGCGAACGCACCGGTCAGAGGGATTCTCATGCCTGCCACCGTGGGCGCGATTTCCCAGGGCGGCGAGCACGCGCTCGCCAAAACCTCCGTCGGCGTGTTACGCGCCGGTTAAATCGTCAGTCCCGCTTGATCTCGAGCAACTCGATCTCGAACACGAGGGCGGCGTTGCGCCCGATTTTCGGCGGTTGCCCGCGGGTGCCATAGGCCAACTCCGCGGGAATAACGACGAGACGCTTTTCACCCAGCTTCATGAGCGGCAAAAGTTGATCCCAACCTTGGATCACCTGATCGCGCGCCACGCGAAACGTAAACGGTTTGTCCTTCTCTGTCGCCTGATCGAAGACGGTGCCATTGAGCAGACGCCCCACGTAAAGCACCGCCACCTTGTCACCGGCCTTCGGCATCTCGCCGTGGCCCGGCTGCAGAATGATATAACGGATGCCGGTGTTGGTCTTCTTGGCTTCGGGCCAAGATTTCTCGACGAACGCGAGTTCCTCGGGCGAGAGTTTTTCGCGCTGGGCGTGGACGGCGAGCGGCATCACCACAGATAACAGACCCAGACAGAGGAGGAGTTTGATCACAGATTTCACAGGGGACACGGATAAGGCTTTTGCTATCCGTGCCATCCGTGTAATCCGTGGTCAAAGAGTTTCTCCATGACCAAACCCCTCGTCGTCATCGTTTGCCCGAAGGAATTTCGTTTCACCGACACCGGCGCGACGGTCGAAACGCCGTTCCTCACGGACGTCGCCGACCTGCGCACCGTGTGGCTGGATTTTAACGCGCCGATTCCCGACGAGGTGCTCGCCGCCCACGCGATCATCCTTTGGCACGGCCCGAAGATCGACGCCACCGTGATCGCCCGCTTGAAGCACTGCCGCGTGATCATCCGCAACGGCGTCGGCTTCGATACCGTCGACATCGCCGTCGCCGCGCAGGCTGGAATCGCCGTCTGCAACGTGCCCGACTACGGCACCGAAGAAGTCGCCGACCACGCCATCGCCCTCACGCTCGCACTCTACCGCCAACTCTTCCCGCTGGACGCAGAGGCCAAGCGCCTCGGTTGGAAAATAGAAACCGTCGCCAAAATGCGCCGCCTGAGCACGCAAACCTTCGGCATTCTCGGCCTCGGTCGAATTGGCACCGCCGCCGCCCTGCGCGCAAAGGCGATGGGTTTCCGCACGATCTTCTTCGATCCCTACGTCCCGAGCGGCACGCACAAAGCCATCGGCGTGGAGCGCGTCAGCTCTCTCGCAGA